>JABDKL010000073.1 GCA_013002225.1 Winogradskyella sp. | reverse complement strand
GTTGTTTCGTGACCAGCCATGACATTACTTGCAGAATCACCTACCAAAATCACATCGACACCAGCACCATCCACAATTTTTGCCATGGTATAATCGTATGCGGTGAGCATTGATATTTTTTCACCCTTTGCTTTCATATCTACAAGGGTCTTAACCGTAATTCTTTTGTAATCTTTTTTTGCGACTGACATAATGCTTAATATTATTATAGAATGTAAAAATAATGAGATTTGTTAGACTTTTGTTTAACTTTAATAATTATTAAATCCCCTCTGGTAATTCTTATAACTATAAAATATGAAAAACTCTTTAACCCTTTTATGCCTTTGCATTACCTTTTTATTAAGAGCTCAAACGAATGAAGTTGAAAATGTTAAAGCCACGATTATAGAGTTCTTCGATGCTTTTCATAAGCAGGATACCGTTAAGCTAAAGACCATGGCAAAAGGTGATATTAATATGCAGTCAATTTCTATAAATACTGAAGGCAAAACCGTCTTGCAAGAAAATAGTTATAGTCAATTTGTAAGGAGTATTGGCAGTATTCCAAAAGACAGATCGTTTAAAGAAGAACTACTCGGTTTTAATATTCAGGTAGATGGTAATATGGCAAATGCCTGGACGCCTTATGAGTTTTGGTTTGATAGTAGCCTTAGTCATTGCGGAGTCAATTCTTTTCAACTTATGAAAGAAAACGGAAGCTGGAAAATTATTTACTTAGTAGATACTAGGCGAAGAGAAGGATGTCAAGATTAGTCCTTAGATTTTTAAGGCTATATTTATTCCTTTTTTTGAAATCTAGCAGTCTAACAATCTGATAAATTAACACCAACAGCCAAACCACCTTCAGAAGTTTCTTTATACTTGGTATTCATATCTTTTGCAGTTTCCCACATGGTATTTACCACTTTATCTAAAGGCACTTTTACGTTCTTAGGATCTGTATCTAAGGCTAGTTCTGCTGCATTAATGGCTTTTATAGCTCCCATCGAGTTACGTTCTATACATGGTATCTGAACCAACCCACCAATAGGATCACAGGTCAGGCCCAAGTGATGCTCCATAGCAATTTCGGCAGCGACTAATACCTGTTCTGGTGTGCCACCTAGTAATTCACATAAGGCACCAGCAGCCATAGCTGAGGATACGCCTATTTCTGCCTGGCAACCACCCATTGCAGCACTAATCGTTGCGCCTTTCTTAAAAATACTTCCGATTTCGCCAGAAACTAAAAGAAATTTTTTAATATGCTCAAAATCTGCTTCGTGGTTTTCAATCACCATATAATACATTAAAACTGCAGGAATCACACCAGCACTACCATTAGTAGGCGCTGTTACCACGCGACCTAATGAGGCATTTACTTCATTTACGGCCAATGCAAAACAACTTACCCACTTAAGGATTTGTCTAAATTTAACCTCAGTTTTTCTAATAGTTTCGAGCCATTGTTGTGGGCTTTCGTAAGTGGAGTCTCCAATTAAGTTTTTATGAATGTCGTAAGCACGTCTTCTAACATTAAGCCCACCTGGCAAATTACCCTCCGTATGGCAACCTGTATACATGCATTCTAACATCGTGTTCCAAATGCGTTTTAATTCTAGGTCGATAGAAGCTACCTCTCTGATAGATTTTTCATTTTCTAAAACAACACCCGAAATAGGAAGTTTTAAATCGTTGCAAAACTTTAGTAAATCATCTCCTTTTTGTGTCGGATAAGGGAATGTACAATAAAAAATGATTTTATTAGCCTTAGAGATTTTACGTTCTTCTTGGACAACAAACCCACCACCAATAGAATAGTAGGTAGACTTGTAGTTTCTGCCATTTATTGTAGCTGTAAACGTCATACCATTTGAGTGGTAAGGTAAAAACTTGCGATTAAAAATTATATCCGTTTTATAATTAAATGCAATGGCTTTTTCATTATTAAAAGCTAAAGAATTATTGGTTTTAATATCTGCAATAATGACGTCTATAATATCTACAGGAATATACTCAGGATCTGCACCACTAAGACCCAGCATTACGGCATAATCTGTGGCATGGCCTTTTCCGGTAAGTGATAAAGAACCATATAGGTCTACAGTGATTTTTTCAACCTTATCAAACCGGTTATTTTCTTTAAGTTCTTTTATCCAGCGTTCTGCAGCGCGCCATGGTCCCAAAGTATGAGAGCTCGACGGACCTACACCAATTTTTAGCATATCGAAAACAGAAATGCACTCCATGTAATGATTGATTTAAAAGTGCACAAATATACGTTTTGTTTAACGTTGAGACACAAAAAAAAGTCTTGACTTGTACGGTCAAGACTCTATTAATTTCTATGCTAAATCTACTAAATTCTATCGTTTACTAAATGTTGTGATGCCGTACATTTCCATTACAGCATTAAGATCTGAATAATCTACACGGCCAACATTATCTGCCGGGAGAACAACCACTCTAAACACTTGGTTCTGCGTGTAGGATGCATCTAAGGTATTAAAATCTGTTGTGCCTTCTAAAAAGAAGCGTACATCTGTTTGCGTAAAATCGTAATTATATACCAGATTACCATCGTTAAATTGAACGGTCTGTGGTAGGGCTCTCCATACTTCTGTACCGTCTGATAACGTTTCCCAGAGGACATAGACTAAAGTTACATCTGCAGGAAAAACTTCGAACCCGTAGGGCTCAACAAATTCGTAGTTGTTTGCAGCGTCAAAGTCGAGTTCAATTTCAAAGGCAGACGATACAATTATGCCACCATCTTGACCATCAAAGCCATCAAAACCAGGAGGGCCTTGAGGGCCTTCACAAGCTGTTAATAGTAAGGTGAATACAGTAAGTAAAGACAAAATACGTTTCATGATTTAATGTTTAATTGTTGTGTTTATTTAGATCACATGGTACCTCCATATGTTTATATTTTAAATTAGTTATCTAATGTTATTGATAATTTACAAGCATTTATTTTTTAATATATCAAAACTAATACCAAAGTATGGTGTTTCTAAAATAAATCTTAATAATAAGAATCTGACATGATGTCATATTTTTTCTAATGGCATAATCATTGACTAATTATAAGCAAGTTTAAAATTTAAAAACATACTTTTTCGCGTTAGCGGAAAACAATTAACAACATAAAAATTATGAGTAAGATTATTGGAATTGATTTAGGTACAACCAACTCTTGTGTTTCTGTAATGGAAGGTAATGAGCCAGTTGTAATCCCAAACGCTGAAGGTAAGAGAACAACACCTTCGGTAATCGCTTTCGTAGAAGGTGGTGAAATTAAAGTTGGTGATCCAGCAAAAAGACAAGCGGTAACTAACCCTACAAAAACCGTTTATTCTATTAAGCGTTTTATGGGTAATAAGTATTCTGAGTCTAAAAAAGAAGCAGAACGCGTACCGTATAAAGTGGTAAAAGGAGATAACGATACACCAAGAGTAGATATTGATGGTCGTTTATATACGCCTCAAGAATTATCGGCAATGATTCTTCAAAAAATGAAGAAAACGGCAGAAGATTATTTAGGGGCAGACGTAAGTAGAGCTGTTATTACGGTTCCGGCATATTTTAACGATGCACAACGTCAGGCAACTAAAGAAGCTGGTGAAATTGCAGGTTTAAAAGTAGAGCGTATTATTAACGAGCCTACGGCTGCTGCATTAGCTTACGGAATGGATAAAAAAGGTACAGACCAAAAAATCGTAGTATTCGATTTTGGTGGTGGTACTCATGATGTTTCTATTCTAGAATTAGGTGACGGCGTATTTGAAGTATTGTCTACAGATGGTGACACACACTTAGGTGGTGATGATATTGATGAAAGAATTATAGATTGGTTAGCTGAAGAGTTTATTAAGGATGAAGATATGGACTTACGTAAAGACCCTATGGCTTTACAACGTCTTAAAGAAGCTGCTGAAAAAGCGAAGATTGAGTTATCATCTTCTGCACAGACAGAAATTAACTTGCCTTATGTAACTGCAACAGCGAGTGGTCCTAAGCACTTGGTACGTACATTAACGCGTTCTAAATTTGAGCAGTTAATAGATGATTTAATTAAGCGCACTATAGAGCCATGTCAAACAGCATTAAAAGCTGCAGGTTTAACAAAATCTGATATTGACGAAGTTATTTTAGTAGGTGGTTCTACACGTATACCAGCAGTACAGGAAGCCGTAGAGAAATTCTTCGGAAAAGCACCAAGTAAAGGTGTAAACCCAGATGAGGTTGTTTCTTTAGGAGCAGGTATTCAGGGTGGTGTATTAACGGGTGATGTAAAAGACGTTCTTTTATTAGACGTTACACCATTATCTCTTGGTATCGAAACTATGGGTAATGTAATGACAAAGCTGATTGAAGCAAATACGACGATTCCGACAAAGAAATCGCAAGTATTCTCAACAGCTGCAGATAACCAGCCATCAGTAGAAATTCACGTATTACAAGGTGAGCGCCCAATGGCAGCAGATAACAAAACGATTGGTCGTTTCCATTTAGATGGTATACCACCAGCAAGACGAGGAACACCTCAGATTGAAGTAACGTTTGATATTGATGCCAATGGTATTATTAAAGTATCTGCTACAGATAAAGCAACAAACAAATCTCAAGATATTAGAATTGAAGCATCATCTGGATTAACGGAAGAAGAAATCCAAAAGATGAAAGCAGAAGCAGAAGCAAATGCTGAAGCGGATGCTAAGGCGAAAGAAACGGCTGATAAATTAAATCAGGCAGATGCGATGATCTTCCAAACTGAAAGTCAATTAACTGAATTTGGAGATAAGTTATCTGAAGATAAGAAAAAACCAATCGAAGAAGCTCTTGAAGAATTGAAAAAAGCTTATGAAACTAAGGATATCGCTGTTATTGATCCTGCTTTAGAGAAAATTAACGAAGCGTGGAAAGTAGCAAGTGAAGAAATGTATAAAGCTCAGGCAGAAGCTCAGGGTGCGCCAGAAGGAGGACCAACAGATGCAGGTGCTGGAGCTAAAGGACAGGCTGCGGATGATACAAGTGATGTGGAAGATGTAGATTTTGAAGAAGTAAAATAATATCATTTTTAGCATTCTGATATTATATCAGAGCGGATAATAAAAAAACGCAATCATTTATTTGATTGCGTTTTTTTTTTGTTTCAATAAATTATATTAGTGTTTAAATTATTATAGATTTATAGCAGAGTTAATACAGTGTAAATTAAATAATGGGATTAGGAGAAAAACTAAGATATCAGATTTTTTGGTTGGTTGATTTTTTAAAAGGACATCGATTGAAGGAATTACTTAATTACACTCGAAAGATCTTATCTAAAAGAGACTTTGAATATGTAAACTTGGAGATTAAATCCAAATTAGCTGAATTGTTAGCGCATGCCACAACAACTACTACGTTTTATGAACATATAGAGCCAAACAGTTTAGACAATTTTCCTATAATAAATAAAAATCTAATACGGGATAATTTTGAAGATTTTAAATCATCGACATTTAGTCTTAACAGCTGTGTAAAAGTATCAACAAGCGGTTCTACGGGAGCTCCGTTTAGTATTTATCAGAATAAAACAAAGGTTAACAAAAATGTGGTAGATAATATTTACTTCTCTGCACAATCAAATTTTAAGGTTGGAAATCATCTCGTATATATAAAAATCTGGAAAAATTCATTTAATATTAAAATGCGATATAGTTTCAAAATGAAAAATATATATCCATGTAGTATTTTTAATTTATCGAATTTGGAAATTGATAAACTCATCAAAAAATTAAATAAAAGTAATTCGCCCATTAGCTTTATAGGCTATTCTTCAGCTTTTGAGAAAATTTGTAATTATTTAGATGGTCTGGAAGAAAATCCTATAAAGTTTAAAACCATTTCCTTAATTACTATATCAGAAGCATTAAATCATACTACAAGAAAATCTGTATTTAAATATTTTAATATTAAACCAATTTCTAGATACTCAAATAATGAAAATGGTATCATTGCTCAACAAATCGATCCTGATGATACGAGATTTAGAATAAACGATTCAAGTTATGTTATTGAGATTTTTGATTTGAATAAAGATGAAAAGTTAGGTAACGGCAAATTAGGAAGGATTGTTATAACAGATTTGTACAACAAAGTAAATCCGATTATTAGGTATGATACTGGCGATGTTGGCATTATGAAGGTCGACCAAGAAGGTAAACCTTATTTTACTCACGTTTATGGTAGAAAACTCGATCTTATTTATGATACCATGGGCATGTTAGTACCTTCTCATATCTCTGCGAGACTTGTTAATTATGGCAATTTCAAACAATTTCAGTTTGTTCAAAAAGGGCTAAAGCAGTATGAAATAAACCTTAACACAGAAACTAAGGTAAATGAGAATGAACTCATTAAAGAATTCCAGAGCTACTTAGGTAGCAATGCTGAAATTAAAATTAATTATGTAAGTGAAATTCCTATTCTTGCCTCCGGCAAACGGCGAGAAGTTGTTAACGAATACTATAACCAACTATAGAAGCAATTAAAAGTTCCATTTGTAGTGTTTGGCATTCAATTCATCGGATAATTTCATTATTCATGTTTTTATTATATAGTTTACAAACTAATTTAATAATCATTTAATGAAAAAGTTAATAATTAACTTTACTCCGACAGGCATGATTCCAACTAAGGAAATGACGCCGCATGTACCCGTTAAAGTTAATGAAATAATAGAAGATGTTCATCGCGCATACGAGTTAGGCATAACAATGACCCATATTCATGCCAGAGATGAGAAGACAGGAGTTCCAACTTATAAAAAAGAAGTATATGCAGATATAATTGAGGGTATCAGAAAGTATGCTCCAGATTTGGTGATTTGTACATCATTGAGTGGGCGAAATTTTAATACGCTAGATAAAAGGGCTGATGTTTTATCACTGGAGGGTAGTCTTAAGCCAGATATGGGAAGTTTAACCTTGAGTTCTCTAAACTTTAATAAAGTTGCAAGTATGAATGCGCCAAGTATGATTGAAGAATTAGCGACTACAATGAAATCAAAAGGAATTGTACCAGAGCTGGAAGTTTTTGATGTGGGAATGATCAATTTTGGTAAATATTTGGTCAAAAAAGATTTCATTAGGCCACCCTTATATTATAATCTGCTATTCGGTAATATAGCTTGCGCACAAACTAACTTGTTGCATACAGGTGTTATGCTTAATGATGTTCCAGATGATTCGTTAGTAAGTATAGCAGGGATTGGAAACGGACAATTAATGATGAATTCCTTGGCTATAGCGATAGGAAAAGGGGTAAGAGTCGGTTTGGAAGATAACATTTGGTTCGATGCGGAGCGCACTACACTGGCTACCAATGAGGAACTTATTAAACGAATACACGTAATAGCAAAAGCAAATAACAGAGAGGTCATGACGCCAACGGAGTTTAGAGTACATATGCAAATGGAACCTGGTCATGGCAAGTATGGGCGAGTTTACAAATAAATCTAAGTATGGAAGGAGATAAAAGTGGTTTATCCTACCGTATTAAATGGATATCAAATATTCTCAAGCATGGTTTGTTTTTGCACGGTGTACGTAATAATTTAGCGAAAATTGGATTTGATTTTATGCCATATTATTGGGTAGAGGAAGCTACTAGTCCAATAAGTCCTCCTCAAATAAGAGGAGAGGATAAGAAATTTGAGTTATCTACTTTTGGGGAACTAGAAATTAACCATATTAAAAATACCATAATTGGAATAGAGCAAAAGGACTTACTTGCTGACTTAAAAAATGGCGAAATTTGTATTGGCCTAAAACATAACCAAGAAATTGCGGCTTATATGTTTATTAAACGCAAGCCATTTAGTTTTAGAAAACGATTTTTTAAATTAAAATCTACAGAAAGTTATTTGCATAGTATGTATACTTTCGAAGCGTATCGTGGTAAAAATTTGGCGCCTTATTTACGCTATCATAGCTATGATTTTTTAAGAAAAATGAATATAACCACATTTTACAGTGTTAGTGAATATTTCAATAAATCGACGATTAGATTTAAGAAAAAATTGAATTCAAAACCAAAGAAACTTTACCTCAGCCTGGTGCTTTTTAAAAAATGGACATTTAACTTTAAAATTAAGAACTATAACTAAAGAATAAATGTCCTTAAGAACAAATTATTATGGAAAATAATAAAAAGGTTTTATTAACAGGATAAAGTGGGTTTACAAACTTGCTAAACATGGTTTGTTTATACAGGGCTTACGAAATAATCTTGCTAAGATTGGGATAGATATAATGCCTTATTATTATTTTATTTCTACTAAAGATGCCGCCTTGCCTCAAAAAATTAGGGTTGAGAAAATTAATTCTAAAGTGATTATTTTTAATGAGACAGATTTAAAAATGATAAAACCTTTAATTAAGAGCTTGGAACAAAAAGACTTGTTAAAAGATATAAAAAATGGAGATATATGCATGGGAATAAAGCACAATAATGAATTTGTATCCTATTATATGGTGAAAAATAAGTCTTTTTATTTTAGAAAGCGTTTTTTTCCATTAAATGATAATGAGATTTACATTCATAGTATGTACACTTTCAATAAATATAGGGGAAAAAATATTTCCCCATATATGATTTATGAACGCTATAAATTATTTGAGAAACAAGGTATTGTTTTCCATCATTCAATAACTGAGTACTTCAATAAGTCTGCTTTAAGAATACAGAAAAAGTTAAATAGCAAAACCGTAGCACTTTATCTTAATATAGTATTATTTAAAAAATGGACCTTTAATTATACCTTAAAAAACTATATATAGTTATAATAACTAAGATATAAGAATATATCCATTATTAAAATTAAAATCACAAAAAGGGATACAAGTAGCCCGAAGAGAGTTATTGGCATTTAACCTTAGCATCTTTACGATTTATCATGAACAAAAAAATTACAAATCTATAGAGTTTGAGTTAAATAAGAACAGTTGCTACTAGCCTTGCATTTATGTTCTTGTAGAGTATAGGAAAAAAATATAGCTACATATCTAAGGTACAAATTCTATAATTTTCAGCTAATGATAACATCACTAATTTCTATACAATCGCCGAATATTTTAATAAATCTGCTATTAAATTTCAAGGAAGATTAAAATTATAGCCAGTTTATTTATATTTAAACAGTGTATAACTTAACATTAGAGTCTAAATATTAGCCTAATAAAATCTCAAGTTTCTATCTATAAAGGATGTATCATATTATAAAAAAAATAACTCTTCAGAAAATTTTGAATTTACAAAAAAGTTTGCATGCTTTTAATCAGAAAATGAATACAAGAAGAAGTCGTAAAAAACTAATTAAAGATATAAAAGCGCCCAAACTAACACAGGTTGAAATTAAAACTGCAAAACGTTTTTATAAGAAAAGAGGTTATAAATTACAGAATACTTATTTTCATAGATACTATAAAGCCATGACGGGAGAATTTCATGCCGATTATATTCCATTAGATATATTTAGGCCCTATATCTGTCCTGAAATAAATAGTAAAAAGCAATGGCCAGCACTTATAGATAAGAATTTCACCTATACAATTTTTAAAGATTTTAAACAGCCTGAGTATATTATTCAAAATATCAATGGATTTTATAGCGCTAACAGCAAAATAATAACTGAAGAAAAAGCCATTGAACTTTGTAATGCCGCTAACAAAAAACTGCTAATAAAACCAACAATTGATTCTGGTAGGGGAAAGGATATTATAATATTTACAGTAAATGATAATCTTACCTCGTTGAAGCAAACGTATCTGAAAGATCTTTTTAGACGCTATAATAAGGACTTTATAGTGCAATATGTTCTAGAGCAAAGCGATATAATTAATCAACTTAACCCTTCTTCGTTAAATACTATTAGGGTAGTTACTTATCTAAAAGATAATACGGTTTATGTATTATCTTCAGCTTTAAGAATTGGAGGTCCGGGTAATGAAACTGACAATTTTTCGGGTGATAACGGTGCAATGTTCTGCGGTATAAAAGATAATGGAGCACTTAAATCGTACGGTATAAATAGGCAAGGTAAAAAACTTCCTAGTACGGCGTCAGGCGTTACGTTGGCTGAAACCCAATTACCAAATTACGCGTTAGTGACCAAAATGGTAAAGGAAATGCATCCTATAGTTCCTTATTTTAAACTAATATCATGGGATATAGCGATTGATAAGGAGAATGATCCAGTTTTGATTGAATACAACACTTATGGACAAGGCTTAGAGATTCAAATACCAAATGGACCTTTATTCGGTGAATTTACAGACGAAATTTTGGCACTAGGGCGGAAGTAAAACTAATTATTATTGTAGTTATTTACAACTTTTCGGCGTTTTCCAGACGATAATGGAGGGATTTCGTCTACATAGGTGATTATTACTTTAGCATCTCTGCCAAAGTCAGATTTAATATCACTAATCAATTCTTTCTCAAATTCAAATACTTCATTTTGAAGGTTTAATTTTACTTCAAAAGATTTTTCATCTTGTTGTATAAATTGATATTGCTTTAATAAATGGTAATACTTGTAAAATTTAGTATATACCACAAATGATGAAACAAGATTTCCGGCGGAATCGTAGATAACATCCATTTTTCGACCTTCAATTTGCTCTAATTCAATTGCTCCATCGTCATTTAATCCCAATTTGGCTATATCACCAGTATCGTATCTAATGATTGGCATTGCATAGTTAAAAAGGTCTGTGACAACAATTCTTCCAAATTCCCCAATCTCTACTGGCTCGTCTTTATCTAAATGAAGTACCTCTACATTGTAGCTAGCATGGTTAATAACAAAGCTATTTGGAGAATTATTAGTTTGCTGAGCAATTATGCCAATTTCCTCGCTGGAGTATCTAGATAATACTTTCGTGTCAAGGTGTTTACCTAAAGTAGCCTTTGTATATGGATTTAAATATTCGGAATTGGCAACAGCTGTGGTAATACCTAAATCTCTTAAATACATATTATTTCGTTCAAGATACTGAGCAATTGTTTCGTATGCGGAGGCAAATCCTAGAATGGTCTTTTTTTGGCGATCCGATTTTAAGATTTCTATAAAAGTTTCAATTCTATCATCAGTTAATCTGGATATGTCGAATTGAAAGGCATTTTGTAACCAGGATTTAAATTTTCCTTTCTGATTATGGCCGCGCCAAACCTCTAGCTCGTATAATTTATTACCTATTTTAAAACCAGCTTTCTTAAAAAAGTAAATGTTATCCGCATGATTTCTATAGCGTTTCTTAGTATTCTGAAATAAGAAAAAAGGAACTCCCGTAGATCCGCTGGTTGATACTTTAAAATTGGCTTTATCTTTGAAAGTGCTCGATTGAAAATCTCTAAAATTATCTTGTATTATCGTTTTTCTAATAACAGGAAAATCTGATAATACACCATCTGGATTGAAAGCGTTGTAATAAGGTGTTGTTCTAACCGCATGCTTAAGTAAATTGGATATATGCAATTGTTTAATTTGCTTGGCTCTAGTTGAACTTGGATGTTCTAAACAATATTCAATTTCACTAAATTGTTGTTTTATCTTTCCACCTTTTAAGAGATCTAGTAGCCAGAATGACGTATTTCGTATCTTATTTAAGATCATGAAGGTTAGTTATTTACCTAAGTATTTAGTGTCTTGTTTTCTGTCTTTAATTACATTAACAGGTACACCAAAAGCTGTTTTAAGATCACCAACATCCTTTAAAACTAAGGACCCAGCGCCAATTACCGTATTGTTGCCTATTGTTATATTTTGAATTAATGTAGCTCCAAGACAAACCGCTGTACAACTTCCAATTGTTACATTACCACCAAGAGTAGCACCAGAAGCTAAGCTAGAAAAATTGTCTAACTTTGAGTCGTGACCTAAGGAGGATTTGGTATTTAAAATACAAAATTCGCCTATTTCTGCATTTGAGTTAACAATGGCTCCTGCCATAATAACTGTTCCTTTTGCAACAACTATATCATGAGCCAATATTGCTTCAGGATGTACAACAGGAATAAAATTAATATTTGGAGCGACTTTCTTAATTTTATTATAGGCAATTTGTCTGGTATGGTTTTCGCCGATAGCAATAACAATTCCATATATATTATGACTCTTAATTAGATCTGCAAGTGCATCTAAATTACCAATTACTTTTTGACCGTATATCGCCGTATCTACAGGCTTGAAAGAATCGATAAACCCCTTAATGTTGTAGTTTTTATTTTTTAGAATAATGTCTACAATCATTTTACCATGACCAGAGGCTCCATAAATTACAATATTTTTCATCTGTTATAGGTAATGACAATAAGTTGAAAATGATTAATCAGAATCGTCGTCAATGATAAATTTGGATTATTTAAACCAAATATATCAACATTGTTGTTAATTTAGAGATAATTAAGGTTAACAGTAACAAATTATCTATAAGCGGACAAATTCAATTTTAATTAATCCACTTTATAAAAATACAATGGTAGCTTTGCACAATAATTAAGAGTTGATGAAGTTAAAAAATTTAGGATTAAATCAAGGTCAAGTTAAAAATTTGGCAGTAAAATTAAACGCTAAAGGCGAGCAATTTGTGAAGAATGGACATCCATGGGTTTTTTCTAATAGTATAATTAAAATAAATGATGCAGCAAACACAGGTGATTTGGCTATCATATTCAGTAAAAATAAAAATAAGGTCATAGGTTTAGGATTGTATGATGCAACATCTCCCATAAGAATAAAAATCATACATAATGCAGAAACCAAAGCCAGCGTAAATTCAGACTTTTTTCATAATAAAATTAAGGCTGCTTATAAAAAACGTCTGGAATTATTAAAGACAAAAACTAATAGTTATCGTTTATTATTTGGCGAAAATGATGGTTTTCCTGGTTTAATAGCAGATGTTTACGACAATGTATTGGTAGTAAAATTGTACTCCGAAATTTGGCTTCCTTATTTAGAGACTATTTTAAGCAGTTTACAAGAAATTTCTAAAACTAAAACCATAGTAATTAGACTTAGTAGAAACCTTCAAAATCGCAAAAATAATTTAAGTGATGGTGAAGTTGTTTACGGTAATTTAGATGATGAAGTTGTGCAGTTTATTGAGCACGGAGTTAAGTTTTCTGCTAATGTGATTAAAGGCCATAAAACAGGTTACTTTTTAGATCATAGAGAAAACAGAAAGCGGGTAGGTGAGTTAAGCGAAGGAAAAACAGTTTTAGATGTTTTTTCTTATGCAGGCGGTTTTTCTGTGCACGCTTTGGTAAATGGTGCTAAGGAAGTGACTAGTTTAGATATTAGTAAACAAGCACTAAGTATTGCTATTGAAAACGGAAAACTCAATTCTTTTACGGGTCTGCATAAGGCAATTTGTGGAGATGCTTTTGTTGTTATGAAAGATTTAGTGAAAGAAGGCCAAAAGTTTGATGTTGTAGTTATTGATCCTCCTAGTTTTGCTAAGCAACAATCAGAAATTGATATGGCTAAAAAAAAGTATGCACAATTAGCAGATTTAGGAGCCGAGCTTACAGCAAGGAATGGACTTTTAGTTTTAGCTTCTTGTTCTTCGAGAATTTTAGCTCAAACTTTCTTCGATCTTAATCAACATGCGCTTAATTCAAAGAACCGATTGTATGATACTATTCTAAAAACGAAACACGATATAGACCACCCTATAACTTTTCCAGAAGGCGCGTACTTAAAATGTGGATATTATAAATTTAGAACCTAAATTATATTATGCACGCATAATATAATTTGTTATATTTGAGCTCAAGGATTCATATTTAGTCCAAAAGATTAAAAGGGATTTAAGCTCATTTCAATTATTTACTTTGAATATTATATGCAGACCAAGCTAACTCAATTATTAGAAATAAAATATCCTATTATTCAGGCACCAATGTTTTTGGTTTCTAACGTTGCTATGGTTACAGAAGCTATGAAAGCCGGAATTGCAGGTTGTATTCCTGCTTTAAATTATAGAACTTTAGACGAGCTCAGAACAGCAGTAAAAGATCTAAAATCCGCAAAGTTAGAAGGTGGTTCATTTGGATTCAATCTTATTGTAAACAAATCTAACATCAAGTATAAAGGCCAGCTAGAAGTATTGTGTGAAGAAGGCTGTGATTTTATTATAACTTCGTTAGGTAGTCCAGAAGAAACAATTCGTCAAGCACATGCAGTCGGAATAAAAGTGTTTTGTGATGTAACAGATTTAAGATTTGCTAAAAAAGTTGAAAGCTTGGGTGCGGATGCAGCCATTGCCGTTAATAATGAAGCTGGTGGGCATAGAGGTAATTTATCTCCAGAGGAATTAACAAGCTTATTGCATAAGGAATTATCAATACCTGTGATTTCTGCTGGTGGTGTAGGCTGTAAAGCAGACATTGACAGAATGTTAAGCTATGGAGCAGCTGGTGTATCTGTAGGAAGTCCGTTTATAGCATCTGTAGAAGCCGGTGTTACCAAAGAATATAAGCAGGCATGTGTAGATTATGGAGCAGATGATATAATTATGACAGAGCGAATATCTGGGACCCCTTGTACAGTTATAAATACACCTTATGTGCAAAAAATTGGAACTAAAGCGACATGGATTGAAAATCTACTAAATAAAAATCGAAAGCTCAAAAAGTGGGTGAAAATGATTCGCTTTTCAATTGGTATGAAAGCTACTGAAAAAGCAGCTAAAAAAGCTACTTATAAAACGGTTTGGGTTGCAGGTCCAAGTATCGAACATACCAATGAAATATTACCAGTTAAAGACATAGTAAAAAAACTTACCAACTAATATCCGTTATTGCTTTTTCTCTTTTATCCTGTTTATTTTTGCCCGTAAAAATATTAAAGCTAAGACTAGCTCCCAAGCCTCCAACAGAAGTGGCTAAAAACTCACTGTTGTCAAAACGTCCGGAAATTATATAGCCATCATAAATTTCTTTAGAGAGGCCTGCAAGTGTTGATAAGCCTAAACTATACCAAAACGCTTTCTTTTTATTTTTAGTTTTTGCATAGACAAGATAATAGGTGGCACCAGACAACACGTAGCCTACGCCAAAATGTAATCCATCATCACTGGAGGTATTTTGAGATAAACCACTGCTAAAAAAAAACAAGGCAAGAAGAATTATGATAAGTTTCATTTTTGTAAAAAAATTGATTGGACAGGAAGATAGACTTTTTATAACTGTAACTAAAAGTATTATCGATTGGATAGCTATTTTAACGATTAAACGAAATAGCTAAAAATTTAAAAATTTGAAATTTTAAATCCCAACCTGCTTATACAGCATTTAAAGAAGTTCCAAATTATTAATGTAATCTACATTCACAATATGCTTACCTTCAAAAGGAAGCACAGTTAACATTTCACCAAATAATTCCTTTGCTCTTTTAGTTTCGTCAACAATTCTACTACTATTTAAATATTCATCTTCAGTGCCATAAATAATTTTAACTTGTGTTTTATTGTTCAAGTGTTTAAAATCAGCAGAATCTAGCTCTTTGGGTATACCTCCGGAGTGTAAGACTAATAGCGAACATTTTAGCTTTCTTTTGGCTACATAACGTAAAGCAACACTAACGCCTTGCGAATATCCAAAAACAAATAAGTTTAAACTATTTGGAATTTTTTCTTCTCTGAAAATTTCATCAAAATAGTTCATGATATTTTCTGTATCTCTTACTGTATCCTCTCTTGTCAGCCAATTTGCACCGACGTGCATTTTAGGTTGTATATAATACTTACTTGGAGCCTGTGGCGCAATAATATAATTTTCGATAGGGTTTAAATTTTTAAAATACTTAAGAAAATAACGACTCAAATAACCCATACCATGACATACAAACCAAACATTTTTTGTTTGTTTATTTAAGGCATTAAGGGTAGCATAGGAGTTCGTAGTTACATAGGAGATTTCTTTCTCTTGAGAATTCATTGTTAGTAGTAGTTTGAGTATTTTTGTATTAAGACTTTAAAAATACAGTTATTCTATGCAATTAACCAAAGAAACAATATTGGCAAAAGCAAATGAGGCCAGTAAAAATACCTTAATGGAAACTTTAAGTATTGAAATGGTGGATTACGGTGAGGATTTTTTGGTTGCAAGAATGCCAGTAACCCCAAAAGTTCACCAGCCAGATGGAGTTCTGCATGGTGGTGCTACTGCAGCTTTGGCAGAAAGTGTAGGTAGTTTTGCTTCACATATTTTTTTAGATATAGACAAGTATTTTATAAGAGGATTAGAAATCACAGCCAATCATCTTAAAAGCATAACAGAAGGCTATATCTACGCTAAAGCTACTTTTATCCATAAAGGAAGGACAACTCAACTTCTCGATATTAGAGTTACAGATAAAGACGATAATTTGATTTCCGTATGTAGATTATCTACTATTTCATTGCCTAAAAAGAACTAATTAATGGATGTAAATTCATTTTTTGAAAAGCTCCATACTCACTACAATAATAAACTTCCATTTGTAGTTTATAGCAGGCCAATAAACTCTATTATTTCATGTTGGTTACAACGGAATGATAAATTACATATAACCAAGGATTTTTCTGAAAGTGGTTTTGTTTTTGCACCATTCGATTTGCATGACAATGCTATTGTATTTCCTGAGCAATTTTGCCAGTATGATAAAGTCCATACAGAGGAGCTCAAAATAGATAAAAGAATACTTGTAAACACTAAGGCTCCGGACCTGGCCGCTAAACCAACACATATTAATTTGGTAGCAAAAGGAATTGATTCTATTAAAAAAGGTCAGTTAGATAAAGTTGTGTTATCTAGAAAAGTTTCTAAAGACACCAATATCAAAAATCCTATCGAAATTTTTAAGCGCTTATTCAATACCTATAAAAATGCGATGGTATATTGCTGGTATCATCCAAAAGTTGGTCTTTGGTTAGGTGCCACTCCAGAATTATTATTTAAAATCGAAGGTAAACAACTTACGTCAATTTCCTTGGCCGGCACCCAACCCTTTAATAATACCGATGCATTTAAATGGTCTTCAAAAGAAATAGAAGAGCAGCAAATTGTTACCAATTATTTAGTGAAAAAAATTGAACCATTTACGTCGCTAATTAAAATATCGGATTTAGAAACAGTAAGGGCCGGTAATCTATTGCATCTAAAATCTCGTATTACAAGTACCATTAAGTCTGCTACCTCCTTAAAAACAATAATTGAAGCACTTCATCCTACACCTGCTGTTTGTGGGTTTCCCAAAGATGTAGCAAAAGAATTTATTCTAAAACATGAAAATTATACCAGAGAATACTACACTGGTTTTTTGGGCGAACTTAATTTAAAACAAACGAAAACTAGAAATACTAATAAACGCAATGTAGAAAATAATGCTTATGCTGTCGTTAAAAAACAATCAAATTTTTATGTTAACCTAAGATGTTTTCAAGTTAAAAGTGAAGAAGCAATAATATATGTAGGTGGCGGTATTACTAGGGATTCTATAGCAGAAAATGAGTGGGAAGAAACCGTAAATAAAACCAAAACTATCCTTGATGTACTAGACTAAAACTTTGGATATTTGTTATTTTTGTAGTTAGATGAAGTATTCTCAAATTCCCTTATCACAAACTGTTGTTACCTTATGCAAAACGCACAATATTAAACATGTGGTAATTTCTCCAGGTAGCAGGAACGCACCATTAACAATTGGTTTTACTCATGACGATTATTTTGAATGTTATAGCATCGTTGATGAGCGTTGTGCAGCTTTTTTTGCATTGGGCATAGCGCAACAATTAAGGGAACCTGTTGCCGTTGTATGTACATCTGGAAGTGCGCTGTTAAATTATTTTCCCGCAGTTTCCGAAGCATTTTACAGCAACATTCCTATTGTTGTTTTGTCTGCAGATAGACCCGAACATTTGGTAGGAATTGGAGACGGTCAAACAATTCATCAAAAAAATGTTTATGGCAATCATGTTGTCTATAGTACGAGTCTTAAATTAGATTTAAAAGAAGATGAATATACTATATCAGAAAATGAGTTACCAATCTTTAAGAGCTTAGATAACAAAAAAGATTATTTCTTAGGACTTCAAAATGGAATACAATCGTACAATGAATCAGAAATTGACAAAGCACTTAACCATTCTAAGTTAAAGGCTGCACCTGTGCACATAAATATTCCTTTTGACGAACCTTTATATCAAACGGTAGATAGTTTAACTATCAACCCAAAGCCATTTAATTTAATAGGCACTGATGACATCGTTGACCAGGTAGAAATTAATACCTTATTTCATACTTGGCAAAATGCAGATCGTAAGATGATTTTAGTTGGTGTATTGCAGCCAAATGCAATTGAAGAACATCTGTTACAAAAACTTGCGGACGACGAAAGTGTGATAGTATTTACGGAGACCACTTCAAACATTTATCATCCCGATTTTTTTCCTGGAATTGATAAAATTATAGCGCCATTAGATGATGATGATTTTAAGCTACTTCAACCCGAAATTTTATTAACATTTGGAGGATTAATAGTATCTAAGAAAATAAAAGCATTTTTACGAAACTATAAACCAAAACAGCATTGGCATGTAGATTTATATAAAGCTAATGATACCTTTTTCTGTTTAGAAAAGCATGTTGAACTATCAATAAATACTTTCCTAAATTCTTTTTTATCAAAAATAACTGAGAATAAAAAAAGCAACTATAAAGCTTTTTGGTTATCTGTTCGAGATAAACGTCGCCAAAAACATGAAGCGTATTTAAAAACTATTCCATTTACGGACTTTACAGTTTTTAATAAACTTCTTTACAGCCTTCCTAAAGAAAGCCAATTACAGTTAGGAAATAGTTCGACCATTAGGTATGCACAATTATTTCAGTTAAAAAAAGAAATAAATGTTTTTTGCAATAGAGGCACAAGTGGTATAGATGGAAGTACAAGTACAGCGATAGGGTCAGCTGCTGTATCTAAAGAACGCGTTACTTTTATTACAGGCGATCTGAGTTTTTTTTATGACAGTAATGCACTTTGGAATAGCTATATGCCTAATAATTTTAGAATTATAGTTATAAATAATGGAGGAGGAGGAATATTTAGAATATTGCCGGGTCATAAAAACACTGAGAATTTTGATACCTATTTTGAAACCAAACATAGTCTAACAGCCAAGCATCTTTGTAATATGTATGGACTCGAATATAACACTGCTTCTAATGATTCTACCCTTTTAAAACATCTTAAAACGTTTTATGATCAAAGTGAGCAGCCAAAACTTTTAGAAATTTTTACACCATCCCGTATAAATGATGAAATTCTTCTGCAGTACTTTAATTTTATAAAATAAAATTATTGTTAAGATGTGACCTTTCACTTTTTTAAGTGTCTTAAAAATACTTATCTTTAAAGGTGAAAATTTTAATCTAAAATAAAAATACAATGAGCAAAAGAGACGAGTTAATTGCAAAGTATGCGGCAGACTTAAAAGACAAATGTGGTGTAAAACCAGATATGGATCTATTAACTAAAGTTACAATAGGATTAGGGCCATCAATTTATAATGCAGATTCTTCTACAGTATCTGGTTCTGACGAGAAAGAATTAGCCACAGTAAAGAACAATTATTTGATTAAAAAATTAGGGCTAAAAGACAGTGCAGAACTAGATAAAGCTATTACTTCTGTAATGGATACCTATGGGCAATCTAACAGAAATAAATATAGAGCAGTAGTTTATTATTTACTATGTACTCATTTTAATAAAGGTTCTGTATACAAATAAAATGTAATTGCCTTTTTATATAGCGTTATAATTTTATTATGACGCTTTTTTTATACCCAGGACTTAAGTATCTTCTTAATAAGTATATAAATCTCATTAAAATATCAATACCTTTGTATCATGATAAAATTAGGCGAATATAATACACT
This sequence comes from Winogradskyella sp., assembly GCA_013002225.1. GTDB lineage: Bacteria > Bacteroidota > Bacteroidia > Flavobacteriales > Flavobacteriaceae > Winogradskyella. The sequence goes on along the minus strand of JABDKL010000073.1, from coordinate 26,584 downwards.
CGAAATTCTAAGAGATACAGAACCAGGCTTGTTTTTAGGAGATGGAGAAGATGGTGAAGTTTTGTTGCCAAATCGTTACGTACCCGAAGAGTTTGAAATTGGTGAAAATATAGAGGTGTTTGTATATTTAGATAATGAAGAACGGCCGGTTGCAACCACTGATTCACCATACATTAAAAGGGGTGATTTTGCTTTGCTACGATGTAATCAGGTCACTAAATTTGGGGCATTCTTAGATTGGGGGTTGGTCAAAGAGTTATTCTGTCCATTCAAAGAGCAAGCTTTTAAAATGAAAACAGGCGGATGGTATTTAGTGCATTGTTATTTAGATGAGGAGTCAGAACGACTAGTGGCTTCCAGTAAAACCAACCGTTTTCTAGATAATAAAGAATTAACGGTCAGTCAGTTTGATGAGGTCGATTTGATAGTGTCTCATCCTTCAGAAATTGGGATGAATGTTATTGTAAATAAAACACACACAGGCCTTATTTTTAAGGATGATATTTATAAAGATATCAGCGTCGGAGATCGCTTAAAAGGAATTGTTAAAAAAGTTCGTCACGATAATAAACTCGACATATCTCTGAATCAAATAGGGTACAGAAATATTGAGCCCAATGCGGAATATATCCTTAATGAACTTAAGGACAATAGTGGTTTTATTCCTTTACAAGATAAGTCTAGCCCAGAGGAGATAAAAGAGCAGTTACAAATGAGTAAGAAAAGTTTTAAAAAAGCAATAGGCTCCTTGTATAAAGAGCGATTAATAACCATAGATGAAAAGGGTATCACACTAATTTAAATCTATAGGTTTCAATGAATTGCAATAGCGATTTTTAATTCCTTATTTTTGCTTTCAAAATCAGAATAAAAATGAGTCATATAGATTGGAAAATAGCCAAGTCTTATGAAGATATAACTTATCATAAATGCAATGGTGTTGCCAGGATTGCTTTTAACCGTCCTGATGTTAGAAATGCCTTTAGACCAAAAACAACTTCAGAGCTTTACGATGCTTTTTATGATGCAGGTGAAGACGTAAATATTGGTGTTGTACTATTAAGTGCCGAGGGACCTTCTACTAAAGATGGTGTTTGGAGTTTTTGCTCTGGGGGCGATCAAAAAGCACGAGGGCATCAAGGTTATGTTGGAGATGATGGTTATCATCGTTTAAATATTCTAGAAGTTCAGCGTCTAATCCGTTTCATGCCAAAAGCTGTAATCGCAGTGGTCCCAGGATGGGCAGTAGGTGGTGGTCATAGTTTACATGTTGTTTGTGACTTAACCTTGGCTAGTAAAGAGCATGCTATTTTTAAGCAAACAGATGCGGATGTTACTAGTTTTGATGGTGGTTACGGATCAGCCTATCTAGCAAAAATGGTAGGACAAAAAAAGGCCAGAGAGATTTTCTTTTTGGGTAGAAACTATTCAGCACAGGAGGCTTATGAAATGGGCATGGTTAATGCGGTAATTTCTCATAACGAATTAGAAGCTACAGCTTACGAATGGGCCCAGGAAATTTTAGCAAAATCACCAACCTCTATAAAAATGCTAAAATTTGCTATGAATCTTACTGACGACGGAATGGTTGGGCAACAGGTATTTGCTGGTGAAGCCACACGTTTAGCATATATGACAGATGAAGCCAAGGAAGGACGAGATGCTTTTTTAGAAAAAAGGAAACCAAATTTTCCTAAAAAATGGATTCCATAATAGTATTACGTCTCAATGAGAAAAATTAAACCATGGTTGCGCGCCATGCGACTTAGAACTTTACCTCTATCTGTTTCAGGTATTATTTTAGGAACCTGTTTTGCATATTATAACGGTAGTTTTAGTGCTTGGGTATTAGTATTGGCGATATTAACAACGGTAAGCTTACAAATACTGTCAAATCTCGCAAACGACTATGGCGATGGCATAAGAGGTACAGATAATGAAGATCGTGTAGGACCACAAAGAGCTATCCAAAGTGGTGATATTACACCAGACGAAATGTTTGATGCCATAAAATTTAATGTGATTCTGGTAATTATTTTTACCCTTTCATTGATTTGGGCTGCGTTTGGCCCTACTAATTTTTTATTCTTATTATTGTTCGTGTTTCTAGGCGGTATTTCCGTCTATGCAGCACTTAATTATACAATGGGTGATTCTCCATATGGTTATAGAGCACTTGGAGATATTTTTGTTTTTGTTTTCTTTGGTTTAGTTAGCACTATGGGAAGTTATTTACTCAATATGCATACAATAGATACAGTAACTATTCTACCTGCTATCGCATTGGGATTATTAAGTGTTGGTGTTTTAAATCTCAATAATATGAGAGATCTTAATTCTGATGCTAATGTTGGGAAAATTACTATGGCCGTAAAATTGGGCATTAAAGGTGCGAAAACTTACCATTTTGGTTTAATCTTAGGAGCCATGTTAATCGCTATCATTTTTTCAATATTATTCTATGTGTCGGTTTATAATTTATTGTATTTAATAGCCTATATCCCTTTATCAATTCACTTGCTAAAGGTGAAATCTGCGGAAACTCCTAAAGATTATGATGGACAATTAAAAATATTAGCGCTGTCGACTTTTCTATTCGCCGTACTTTTAGGTATTGGTTACATTTTATATTAAATTTAAGGAGCGATTATTCTTAAACCATATAATATGAAAATTACTTTTTACGGCCATGCCTGCCTAGGTATACAAATAAAAGATATCCATATAATTGTAGATCCATTTATTACTGGAAATGACAAGGCAAGTGCAATAGACATTAATGATATTAAAGCAGATTACATTTTAGTTACACACGCTCATCAAGACCATACGCTCGATGTTGAGGCTATAGCAAAACGAACTAAGACAGTTATTGTATCTAATTATGAAATTGTGATGCACTATCAAAACTTAGGATTTGAAGGCCATCCAATGAATCATGGAGGTTCTTGGGATTTTGAATTTGGTAAGGTTAAATATGTAAATGCAATACACACCTCCGCTTTTGAAGATGGTAAATATGGTGGACAACCAGGTGGTTTTATTATAGAAAGTGAACATAAAAATATTTATATAGCTGGAGACACCGCATTGACTATGGATATGAAACTTATTCCAATGCAAACAAAACTTGATTTGGCGATTTTACCAATAGGTGATAATTTTACCATGGGCATCGACGATGCGATTATTGCAAGTGATTTTATAGAATGCGATAAAATTTTGGGATACCACTACGATACATTTGGATATATAGAGATTGATCATGAAGATGCCAAACGCAGATTTTTTGATAAAAACAAAGATTTAATGTTGTTAGAAATTGGAGAAAGTGTAGAACTTTAATTGTCAGTGTTTTTCTTCAAGCCATTCATTTCTAAGGTTCTTAGAAATTTTGCCAGTTCCGTCATGTTTCCAGCCTGGTGGTTTAAAAAAGTAAAAAATTCTATTCTTCAAAGATATATTGTTTTTAGATGAATCTTTGAGCATATGCCACCATTCTATAAATGCAATTTTAATAGGATTATAGGTTTTAATATTAGTAACCAGCCCGTATTTAACTTTCTCTTCCTTTAATTCTGGCTGAAATGTCCCAAATAAGCGATCCCAGATAATTAAAATACCTGCATGATTTCTGTCTAAATAAAGTGGATTGCTTCCATGATGCACCCTATGATGAGAAGGTGTATTAAAAATGGTTTCGAACCAAATGGGCATTTTATCAATCGTCTCTGTATGTATCCAGAATTGGTAAAGTAAGCTAATAGACATTTGCAGAAGTATCATTGCAGGATGAAAACCTAAAAGGGGTAGCCACAACCAAAATATAAATGTATAAAAACCTCCAGACCATGTCTGTCTAAGTGCCGTACTTAAGTTATAGTGTTGAGATGAATGATGTACCACATGTGATGCCCAAAAGAGCCTGCACTCATGAGATATTCGATGAAACCAGTAATAGGACAAGTCATCTGCAAAGAAAAGCAATACAAAGGACCACCATGCTACAGGAATTGTAATCAACCGGAAATTATCGTAAATCCAAAAGAAAAAAAGTAATATTAAAGCTTTACTCGCAAAACCTAGAATAACATTTCCTAGGCCCATTGTTATGGAAGAAAAAGCATCTTTAGTCTCATAAGATTTTATTTTCTGTTTTGTAGTAATATATAACTCCAGAATCATTGCCAAAATAAAAAAGGGGATCGCATAGAGTATTATATTAGGAAAATTAAGCATTTCAATTTTCCATAAAAATAAGTATTTTTTAAAACAAACAGTCGTCAAAAAAAAGACAGTTGTGTATTTTTACTGATTGAATTAAGAAAAATTAAATTATGAGAATAAAATTATTCAGCCTGCTTTTTTTAATTAGTTTTAACTTTGTGTTCTCCCAAGTGGATGAGTCCCAAACAGGCGCATGGTATATGTATTTTTATAGCCATCAATTTAAAGACAGTCAATGGGGAGTACAAGGCGATTTTCAATACAGGGATTGGCAGGGATTAGGAGATATGGAACAATTATTATTGCGTTCTGGTTTTACGTATTCTCCTAAAAATGCAGGTGTTAAATTTACCTTAGGATATGGTAATGTAACTACAGGACAGTATGGAGCTAGTGATGCTACTTCATCAGAAAGTCGTATTTATCAAGAGGCATTAGTACCTCAAAAATTAGGAAATCGATTCTATTTTACGCATCGTTTTAGATATGAGCAGCGATTTGTAGAAAATCAAGATTTTAGAACGCGATATCGATACAACTTATTTCTAAACATTCCTTTAAACAGTACGGAATTAACTCCAAAAGCTGTCTATGCTGCACTATATAATGAATTGTTTATAAATGGTGGTACTGATATTGGTGATGGCAGAACGGTTCAAATATTTGATAGAAACAGAACCTATTTAGGTTTGGGGTATGTATTAAGCCCTAAAATTCGTTTTCAGTTTGGCTGGATGAATCAGAAGACTGTGAATTGGGGTAAAGGCCAACTTCAATTTAGTATGCATCACTCTATTTAGGATGATCAAAGCCAATTATTATAAATACATTTTAGATTTTAAACGACCGAGTGGTACATCACGTGGAGTAATGACCACAAAAGAAACTTGGTTTATCATTATTGATGATTCTGGGAGTAGGGGAATAGGTGAATGTGGTATTCTAAGAGGATTGTCTATAGATGACCGACCAAACTATGAAGAAAAATTAAAATGGGTTTGTAATCATATTCATCTCGGTTTAAAGAACCTTCTTGTAGAATTGATAGAATGGCCAAGTATCCAGTTCGGTCTCGAAACCGCATTTAAATCGTTAGAACATCAAGATAAATTTTTGCTATTTCCTTCAGCCTTTACAAGGGGAAAGGATAATATTTCAATAAATGGATTAGTTTGGATGGGAAGCGAGACGTTTATGCGTTCACAAATACATGAAAAAATTGAAGCTGGATTTGATTGTATTAAGTTAAAAATTGGTGCCATAGATTTTAAAACGGAATTGAGTATTCTAAGGTCTATAAGAAAGGAATTTTCGGTTTCAGATATAGAACTACGTGTAGATGCTAATGGCGCCTTTGATCCAGAAACTGCTTTAGAAAAGTTAAAGCAACTATCTGACCACGAAATCCATTCTATTGAACAGCCCATAAAACCTAAACAAGAAGAATGCTTGGCGCACTTGTGTGAAGTTTCACCATTGCCTATTGCTTTAGATGAGGAGTTGATAGGAGTGTTTTCCTTACCGGAAAAGCAAAAGCTATTAAGCTTTATAAAGCCACAATACATAATTTTAAAACCTAGTTTGGTTGGTGGTTTTAAGGGAAGTGAGCAGTGGATTGATATTGCTGAACAAAATGAGGTTAATTGGTGGATTACAAGCGCATTAGAAAGTAATGTAGGTTTAAATGCAATAGCGCAATGGACTTATACATTAAAGAATCTGATGTCTCAGGGTCTAGGAACGGGAGGCTTATTTACAAATAATTTTGATTCGCCATTAACTGTAAAAAATGGTACTTTGCAATACAATATTAATAAAAAATGGAATTTTAATTTATAAATATGAATTATATACAACAAGCCTACAAAGGTCAGCGTGATATCTGGATGGTTTTATTAACTACAGCTTTGGTTGGAGGTATCTTCTTCTTAAATTTTGTATACTTTTTAGTTGCAGATCCTGCAGACCTTGATGCAGCATATGATATGATGAAAACTTGGCCTGCAAATTTATCATTAGTATTAAATTTAGCACCATTTGCTGTTTTGTTAGGGTTGCTATTTCTAATGGTAAAGTATGTGCATCAAAGAAGCATTTTATCATTAACAACCACTCGGTCTAAGGTAGATTTTGGACGCGTTCTATTTTCCTTTATGATGGTTGCAATATTTACCCTTGTAACTTTTTTTATTGGGTATATGTTAGATTCGACTAATATAGTTTTTCAATTTAACGCAGGTAAATTCGCTTTGCTATTTTTAATAAGCATTATTTTATTTCCGTTTCAGATTGGTTTAGAAGAATATCTCTTTAGAGGTTATTTGATGCAGCATATAGGCGTCATTGTAAAGAATAAATGGTTCCCTTTAATTTTCACTTCTGTTTTATTTGGTATTGCACATAGTGCGAATCCGGAAATCGCTGCAATTGGTTTTTGGAAAATGATGATCTTTTATATTGGTACAGGGCTTTTATTGGGAATAATGACTTTAATGGACGATGGACTGGAATTAGCTCTAGGATTTCACTTAGGTAATAATTTACTGGCTTCACTTTTAATTACAGCAGATTGGACAGCCTTACAAACAGATGCAATTTTTAAAAATACAGCAGAACCTGGAGTAAGTGCAATTGCAGAAATAATAATACCTGTATTGATCGTATACCCTGGCATGCTTTTCATATTGTCTAAGCGCTATAAATGGTCTAATTGGAAAGAACGATTATTGGGTAGGGTCGAAGAACCAGGAGAAGAAGATTATAAGATTATACATTAAGCCATGACACCAACTTACAATAAGGTTCATAACCGCTTTAAGTTTAATGGGCTTCATTTTAATTTTGAAGACCTAAAAGAAGTTGCATATAGCCTGATAAAAGAAGGCGAAGTTTACGAAAAAGCAACTGGTAATTTTTTAATCGACTGGTTAAGCGATAAAGACTATTTATTTGTAAACACTTCTGGTTCTACTGGCATTCCAAAGACCATAAAACTAAAAAAACAAGCTATGGTAAATTCTGCCATTGCAACAGGAGATTTCTTTGGTTTAAGACCAGGAGATTCTGCTTTACATTGTTTACCTAGCTATTATATTGCTGGTAAAATGATGTTTGTACGTGCTTTAGTTTTAGGATTAGAATTAGATTTTGTTGAGCCAAGTGCACAGCCCATTTTTGATTATGAAAAATCTTATGACTTTTGTGCGATGGTACCATTACAATTAAAGCACACGGTTAATTATACTCATAATATCAAAACTATTATTGTAGGTGGATCAATAATAACTAAACTTTTATGCGAAAAAATTAAACATTCTAAATCACGGTTTTTCGAGACTTATGGAATGACAGAAACACTAACTCATGTTGCAGTAAGGCAATTAGCGTCTGTTGCCAACCCAGGACAACCATATTTTAATGCATTACCAAATGTTACATTTCAGCAAGATGAGAGAGGCTGTTTAATTATCCATGCACCGAAATTAGTTAAGGATGCCTTAGTAACAAATGACATGGTTGATTTAAAGTCGGAAACAAGTTTTAAACTAATCGGACGATATGATAACGTCGTTAACTCAGGTGGAGTAAAGTTATTTCCTGAACAAATTGAGGAGAAACTTCAAGCTACAATTGCTACACGTTTTATTTTAGCTAGTGAGCCAGATATAGCGTTGGGTGAAAAATTAATTTTAATTCTCGAAAATCCATCTGATTCAACAGAAGCTATTTTAAACAAAATCAATCAATTAAAGGCATTGGATAAATTCGAAATCCCAAAGAAAATTTATACAATAGAAAAATTTCCTGAAACTAATACAGGGAAAATACAACGTAAAAAAACGGTAAAAGCAGTAATAGGTTAGATACTAGATTCTTACAATTGTCTTAAAAATATAAAAGCCCAATGCATCGCATTGGGCTTATTAATATTTATGTACTTACAGATTTAGTTGCCTGCAGCTAAATTTTTCATTTCTTCTTCAACCATCTCATAGAATTGGTCAATTTTAGGTAATACAACAATACGTGTACGTCTGTTTTTTGCTCTGTTTTCAGCAGTATCATTTTCTACTAAAGGCACATGGTAACTACGTCCAGAAGCTATAAGTTGTTGTGGATTAACTTGCAAATCCTCTAAAACTCTAACGACTGATGTTGCACGTTTTACACTTAGGTCCCAGTTATCTATTAACGGAGGTTTGTTGTAAGGGACATTATCAGTATGTGCTTCTACCATAGCTTCAAAGTTAGGCTTGCTATTAATGACTTTCGCAACTTTAGCTAAAATTTCCTTAGCGCGCTCTGTTACAGTATAGCTTCCGCTTTTAAATAAAAGTTTATCTGCAATTGAAATAAACACAACACCCTTTTCTACATTTACTTCAATATCTGGGTCGCTTAGTCCAACTTCCTTTTTTAGACTAGTTACAATAGCCAATGTAACACTATCTTTACGGGTTAAGGCATCTTGCAAACGTGTAATTTTAAGGTTGCTTTCTTTTAAACTTTCTAATGACTTTTCTAGGTTCGTAGCCCCTTTAGTTGTTAATTCGGTAAGATCCTGCGAATTCTTAATAAGTGCTTCATTACTTTTTCGCATATCCGCCAGTTGTTCTTTCATTGTTTCTACTCTAGCATTTGCTGCTGAAGCATCAGAAAGGCACTTGTTAAGTTTTACCGTTGCAGAGTTTAATAAATCTTCAGTCTCTTGCTGTTTTGCTTGTAGTGCGGCATATTCTTTTTTAGACACACAAGATGCTAATAGTAGCAATGAACATGCACTTGTTAATATTAATTTCTTCATAGTTAATAATCGATTTTAAGTTGTTAAATTTAACATACCAAAATTATAGAAAAGTAAAGAGTGTTAAACATGGATTAACAAAAATTTTAACACTTTTGTGAACAATCACCATTTTGTTCGCTTATTAATAAAATACTGCCAAACAATTGAATTTGTTTTGTAATAGCCCTCTCGTTTTTTGATGCTTTTTCGTTGTTTTAAAACTGTTCTCAAGCGTTTATAAAATGAGGCGTGTGCTTTTAAAACAGCTAAGAAAAATTGAGGTTTTAATTGAAGTAAAAATCTCGTGGCCGCTATTCCATCTAAAAGCATTCTTATAAATATTCTAATAAAAACATTTGAGTCTGTATTTTTTACAAGTGTGAACAAACTATTTCTGAAATTAAGAAACGTTTTTTTTGGACTTGTATTACTTAAAGTGGCGCCTCCTAAATGGTAGACGGTCGAAGTACCTACATACCTAGTCACGTAATTATTGTTATAGGCACGCCAGCATAAGTCTATTTCTTCCATATGTGCAAAATAGCTTTCATCGAAACCTGATAAACTTTTAAAAATAGAATTCTTTATAAAAAAGCATGCTCCAGAAGCCCAGAATATGGTAGTGGTGTCATTGTATTGCCCAGAGTCTGTTTCGATGGTATCAAAAATACGACCGCGACAAAACGGATAACCGTATTTGTCAATATAGCCGCCAGCAGCACCAGCATATTCAAACTTCGATTTTTGCTTATAATCCAAAATTTTTGGCTGAATTATTGCAGTGTCTGACTGTGTGTTAAAGGTTGTGATAATTGGTTCTAGCCATTTTTCAGAAACTTCAACATCACTGTTTAAAAGGCAAAGAAGCGGTTCATTTATATATTTTAAGGCATCATTATAGCCTTTAGCGTAACCTCCATTTTCTGTATTTTGAATAATTTTGATCTCAGGAAAATGTTCAGAAACAAAAACAAGAGAGCCATCTGTTGATGCATTATCTACAACATAAATTATTGCTTCTTCCGAATTTTTAATTACTGATGGCAAAAACTGTTTGAGCAATGCTTTTCCATTCCAGTTTAAAATTACTATCGCTATGTCTTTTGTTTGAAACATTAACTTTTAGTGTAATTAGGTAGTGATCTTAAAAATTTGTAGTGCTTAGCCCTTGTGTCCATTTCACAGTAATAGTGATTTAGACCATTAGTTACCATAAGGTAAGATGCATTAAGTGCAAGGTTATAACGGGCAATTTGATCGAAGGTAGATTGGTTAATTGCTACATTGTGTGCCTTACATTCTACAACTAGATGAATACTACCGTCAGTATTGAACACAACAATGTCGTACCTTTTTTTTAAACCATTAAGATTTAATTCTTTTTCGACATTTATTAAGGATTTAGGATAGTTTTTATCATTTATTAAATAATGAACGCAATGTTGTCGTACCCATTCTTCAGGTTGAAGAATGATAAATTTTTTCCGAATGACATCAAATATAGAAACTTTATTTTCTGTACTTTTGAAACGGTATTCAAACTTTGGAAAATTGAGATTTTGCACGTTATTCAAACTGTAATTTTTTCAAAGTTAAGCACAATACTTTTAAACACAATTTCTATCTCGAAGTTTCGGGAAAAAACCTATAATACCACCGTTGGTTGGTTTATTAAAATTGGAATTTTCATAAGATTTGGACGACGTTAAACAATTGGTTTCTGAAATTAAAAAGGGTAATCTAAAACCTGTCTATTTTTTAATGGGTGAGGAGCCTTATTATATTGATAAAATCTCTGACTATATTGAAAAAAATGTACTGGATGAAGCTGAAAAAGGCTTTAATCAAATGGTGCTTTATGGACGCGATGTAAGTATTGATGACATTGTAAGTAATGCCAAACGTTATCCTATGATGGCAGACCGACAGGTTGTAATCGTAAAAGAGGCTCAAGATCTAAGTCGTACAATCGAGAAACTTGTTCAATACGCAGAGAATCCGCAACCTACAACCGTCTTGGTATTAAACTATAAATATAAAAAGCTAGACAAACGTAAAGCTTTATATAAAGCCTTAAAGAAAAATGATGGTCTCATTTTTGAAAGTAAAAAGCTTTACGATAACCAGGTGCCAGATTGGATAAGACGCGTACTTAAAGGTCAAGGTTATGATATCTCACCAAAAGCTGCTCAAATGCTTGTGGAGTTTTTAGGGACAGACTTAAGCAAAGTTACAAATGAACTCGATAAGCTAAAGATTGTATTGCCTAAAGGCACCCAAATTACTCCAGAACATATTGAGGAAAATATAGGTATTAGCAAGGATTATAATAATTTTGAATTACGCAAGGCTGTTGGTGACCGGAATGTTGTTAAAGCCTTTAAGATCATTAAATATTTTGGTGATAACCCTAAGGATAACCCTATGGTAGTCACAGTAGCCCTATTGTTTAATTTTTTCTCCCAACTCTTACATTTACATGGTATGGTAGATAAAAACCCGAGAAGTGTATCTCAGGCCTTAAGGATTAATCCGTATTTTGTTAATGAGTATCTAACCGCCGCAAAAAATTATCCGATGCGAAAAGTAAGTGCTGTAATTGGACTGCTAAGAGAGTTTGATGTTAAAAGCAAGGGAGTGGGAGCAAATGCTACACCGCAGGGCGATTTGCTTAAAGAGTTATTGGTAAAGATTTTAGGTTAATTATCTCTTAATTACTAATTGCTTTGTAATAATGGTCTTGCTTTCTTTTTCCTGAAACTTAATAATATAAACACCTGCAGCTAGATCGGATATATTAATCTTAGAAATTTTTGAAGATTTTAGAAACTGCCCTTTTAATGAATAAATAGATACTTCTTCATATAATCCATTAATAGTAATAGTCCTTTTAGCAGGATTTGGATAAAAAATAATATTTTGATCCTCGAATTCTTCAACTTTTAACGTAGATATGTTAAAGCCATATAGCGCCTGTAAATCTGGATTATTTGCCTCGGCAGTTATATAGTAGTCTGTTGTGCTAACTGGAATTAAACCTTCAATTTGTGACGAGTAACCCGTAGGGACAGATACTTCAGTTTTTGTTATTGTTCCATTAGAGAATAAGCTATTATTGAAACCTTCTAAGTAAATGACAAAAGGGCCATTTACTCCATAACCACATAATAATACGGTATTAGAATCCAAATTAAATGAACCTGCTGTGGTTAATCCACCAACCTCAATAGTATCTATAAAGGTTGCGGAATGAGTGCCAATACTTTTTGATAATTCGTAAATATTTGTTTTACCGTCTAGCCAATTCTTCGTGAAGATATATAGATTATTATTATAATGAATTAAGGTTTCCGCATCAAAATTAGTGGCAAAGGGACTTGTGGAAAAATCTGTTTGATCGTTATATGAATAGTTAATCTCTTCGGCAGTCACTGAAGTGGAACTAAAATATTCTGCGATTAAAATGCGATAAATTTTTAAGTTCGTTCTGTCGCCAGCATTATTTCCAATATCGCCAATATAAATATAGGTATCGTCATTGGTAATATCTTCCCAATCGGTGTTTGTCGCATTTGAAATAGTGACCGTTCGGGTGACTGTTCCTGTATTTGGATTAACATCAAATAACTGGTTTGTAGCATCTGAATCATTATGCGTTATCAGGGTGTTATTAATATATAGTAATCCAGATGTTTCATTAAGAGCAACATCTAATTCACTTATTAAATTTAAATCCTGAGCAGAACTATTTAGTACAAGTAATAGTAGTAAAGCCGTATTGCATATTAACTTCATTTTTAACTTTCTTTTAAAGCTCAAAAGTAATTATTATAAACTCAGTGTAACAATACACTCTCGTTTTTTCAAGGTTAAAAGTTTAAGGCCGTATTAAGGTTCACTATTTTAAATTTTTAATGTTCTGTAATAATGTAACAAGTTATCTGTGCTATTTGGTAATTTTGCTAAGCCAATTAATTTAAACCCTAAGCGCTCTAATAATTTTCTAGAAGTTAAATTTTCTTTCATCGTAAATCCGCTTAGAGCATCAATAGCGAATAATTCCTTTGCAGAGTGCATTAATTTGTTGGCAGCTTCAAAAGCGTAACCTTTATTATGATATTCAGGTAAAAACGCAAAGCCAATGTCAACACCTTTCATGTCTTCTCTATGATATAAACCACAAGTGCCAAGTTTTAGACCATCCTGTTTTCTAGAAACAATATTATTTGAGTAGCCATATGTTTTCTGCTGAGGAAATACTTTCTCGATTATGTAGTTTTCAGCATCTTTAACAGATCTCACATTTCTATCACCAATAAATTGAATCCATTTAGGCGTATTCATAAGCTTAAATATAAAATTTGCGTCATTTATCGTAATCGGTTTTAGAAGTAGACGTTGGGTTTCAATTAATTTATAATCTGGCATAGATTGGCAACATAAAATTTTAAACAATGGATATTAAATGTATTATTTTTACAACTCAATATACAGATTTAATTCATGAAAGTATTTTCAAAGGAACAAATATATGAGGGCGATAAATTAACCACCGAGCGTCAAAAAATTTCATCGACAGATTTAATGGAGCGAGCTGGTACGCAAATTTTTAACTGGATGCATATGCGCATGCAAGGTGCGCAGGTACCAATTCATGTATTCTGTGGTATTGGTAATAACGGAGGAGACGGTTTAGTATTAGCACGTCATTTAATTACTCATGGCTATAATGTGTTTACTTATATTATCAATTGTAGTGATAAGCGATCTAAAGATTTCTTAGTTAATTATGACCGAATAAAAAGCGTTAGTAAAGTATGGCCAACAATGTTAAGTTGTGATGCAGACTTTTCAGATATTATAATAGAAGAACAGGATATTATTGTAGATGCCGTATTTGGAATAGGATTAAATAGACCACCTCACAATTGGGTTAAGGCTTTATTTCAAAAATTTAAAGACTCCAAAGCGTTCACTTTATCTGTCGACATTCCTTCAGGACTATACACAGATCAAGCAGTAGATGATGAAAATGCAGTTGTAAATGCCAATTATACATTAAGTTTTCAATCTCCTAAACTTGTTTTTTTTCTACCAGAAACCGCAAAATACACCGTGCAGTGGGAGGTCTTAGACATTGGGATAGATAGGGATTATTTGATGCAAACGGACACAGAAGTCGAATTAATTGCTAAAAATGAGGTGCTACCATTATATAAGCCAAGAGATAAATTTTCGCATAAGGGAAATTATGGCCATGTCATGGTTATAGGAGGCAGTTATGGGAAGATTGGCGCTGTAAATCTAACAAGTCATGCCGCTTTAAGTACTGGTGCTGGTAAGGTTACATCCTATATCCCGAAGTGTGGCTATCATAGCTTGCAAACTGCATTACCAGAGGTAATGGTCGTAACAGATGAAAATGAAATGGAAATTTCTAACATCAGTTTTGATATTGAACCTACAGTAATTGGCATAGGAATAGGATTAGGGACATCCCAAAATACGGCTAAAACCTTTGAAGTTTTTCTTAAAAACAACAAGATTCCATTAGTTATAGATGCGGACGGAATAAATTTACTTTCTAAAAACAAAACGCTACATAAGCTATTACCTAACCAGACTATATTAACTCCTCACCCTAAAGAATTAGAACGTCTGATTGGTAAATGGAAAAATGATTTTGAAAAAATAGAGAAGTGCAAAGCCTTTTCTAATAAGTATGATCTTATTCTGTTAGTTAAAGGGGCACACTCCCTAACAATATATAAGGATAAGATTTATGTTAATACTACAGGTAATCCAGGAATGGCTACAGCAGGTAGTGGTGATGTCTTAACAGGCGTAATTTCGGGATTGCTTGCTCAGAATTATGAACCTTTAGCTGCCACTATTTTTGGTACTTATCTACACGGAAAATCAGCCGATATTTCGTTAGAGAATTATGGATATCAAAGTTTATTAGCACGTCATATTATTAAAACTATGGGCGAAGCATATATAGACTTATTTAAACAACCCGACCAGCCTCAAGAGGAAGAGTCTAAAGAAGATAAGGCAAAACAAAAAAGCAAAAAAAAATAAAAAAGAGTCTTCTATCGAAGACTCTTTTTTTTGGTAATTTGAGTAGGTCTTAAATATTCAACTTATCGAATAACTTAACCAGTTGTTGGTTTG
The DNA here is from genome assembly GCA_013002225.1 of Winogradskyella sp. Classification (GTDB taxonomy): domain Bacteria; phylum Bacteroidota; class Bacteroidia; order Flavobacteriales; family Flavobacteriaceae; genus Winogradskyella. The sequence goes on along the minus strand of JABDKL010000073.1, from coordinate 11,394 downwards.
AAGGTCTAGGCGCATCTGCAGTTACAATATTACCTTGAGGGTCTATTAAAATAAATCTTGGTATAGCATTAATTTTATAATCTTGAATAAATTCTGAGCTAAAACCATTATCCGCATATAGTTGTATACCTCCTAAATCTTTTTCAGCAACCATCTTTTTCCAGCCTTGATGCGCTGCTTCTGCATCACCTTTATAGCCACGACCATTATCTACAGAGATACTAACAAAAGCTATATTTTTATCGTGATATTGCTTTTCAACTTGTTTTAATGCTGGAATTTCACGAATACATGGTCCACACCAGGTTGCCCAAACATCAATGTAAACATATTTACCTCTTAGATCTTTAAGCGACATTTCGCCTCCAGCAAAATTCTCATAATTAGTAAATGTTGGTGATGTCATACCTTGTGGAAACTGAGATCGCATTGCAAATTTAGAAGACAAGTACTGGCTAATTTGTTTAATACTCCCTTCTATATTCTTATCCATTTGGCTAACACGTGTGGAGTCTACCTCTGTATACTTTAACTTTAATTCATTATAAGCAGATCTGTAATTTTCTATAGCAGCATCCAAATCTTCTTTTGTGCCATTGGTAATTAGATCTTCTGTAAAGTGATCGTTGGAAATTAAAAATGATTGCACAGAAAAATTATTTACGTCGGAAGCATCACCACCAAAAACTATTGAATTCGTAAAGTCTTCATAGTCGGTGTTAATAGTGGTTTCATTATCATTTTCTAAATAAATTTGACCAAATTGGCTACCATGTTGGATCGTATAATCTCCAGCGTCAATTTTTAAGGTATCATTAAAAGTACCATCATCTTCTAGCTTTATTATTTTTTCAAATTCTTTTCCTTTAAAAATTTTTAATGTTTTACTCTCATGCGCGTTTTCAATTTTTCCAGAGAGTGTAGCATAATCTTTTGGTTCTTCTTTACAAGCAACCAAACTTATGACTATGCATAGGGCTAACAATCTTTTCATAAATAAAATAATTTAATTTTTTCAAAAATAGCAATTCTAGGCGTAATACATATTAATAATGAATTATTAACATTGGCTTGTAGAATCCAAAATTATTCTCAATTTTGAAGTATAAAAAACTTCGATTATGGCTACTTATCATATGATCTCCTCAAAACCTTTAGATATCGTTACGATTTATAATATTTTTAAGGAGAATAAAAAATTAAAGCTATCTGATGATTCTATACAAAAAGTAATTGCGTGTAAAAGGTATCTGGACGAAAAGCTTGCAAATGATAAATACCCTATGTATGGTATTAATACGGGTTTTGGGTCATTATACAATGTTAAGATATCTGACAATGACCTAACGCAATTACAAGAGAATTTGGTAATGTCTCATGCATGCGGAACTGGCGATAGAGTTCCCGAATCTGTTGTTAAAGTGATGTTACTCTTAAAAATACAGTCCTTAAGCTACGGACACAGCGGCGTTCAATTAGATACTATAAATAGATTAATCGATTTTTTTAACAATGATATTTTTCCTTTCGTTTATACACAAGGTTCATTAGGTGCATCTGGTGATTTAGCACCTTTAGCACATTTAGCCTTACCACTCCTAGGTAAAGGAAAAGTAGTGCATAACAATAACATCTATGAGGCAGAAGAGTTGTTAAAATCCTTTGGTTGGCATCCTATTAAATTGGAAGCTAAGGAGGGTCTGGCATTGCTTAATGGTACTCAGTTTATGAGTGCATATGGCGTGTATTTATTACTCTTATCTCATAAAACATCCTATCTAGCCGATATTATTGCGAGTATTTCTTTAGATGCTTTTGATGGAAGGTTAGATCCCTTTAACGATTTAGTACATCAGGTAAGACCTCATCCTGGACAACGTAAAGTTGCGAGAAGATTTAATGAACTACTAAAAGGTAGTGAGATTATAAGCCGGGAAAAAAAGCATGTGCAAGATCCATATTCTTTTCGATGCATACCGCAAGTGCACGGTGCCACAAAAGATACATTAGACTTTGTTGAAAAGGTGATACTAACTGAAATTAATTCGGTGACAGATAATCCGAATATTTTTTCTGAAGAGGATCTGATCATTTCTGGTGGTAATTTTCATGGTCAGCCATTAGCATTTGCACTAGATTACCTAAAAATTGCAATGGCTGAAATAGGTAATATTTCTGAAAGACGCGTTTTTCAGTTAGTATCCGGATTACGAGACTTACCAGCATTTTTGGTGGATAATCCAGGCTTAAATTCCGGCTTTATGATTCCTCAATATACAGCCGCAAGTATCGTTAGTGCAAATAAGCAACTGGCGTCACCAGCTAGTGTAGATAGTATTGTATCCAGTAATGGGCAAGAAGACCATGTAAGTATGGGAGCTAATGCGGCGACTCAAGCCTATACCTTGATCAAAAATGTAGAACGTGTTATTGCCATAGAATTAATGAATGCTTCACAGGCATTAGAATTTAGAAGACCTTTAAAAACCTCACCTCTTTTAGAAGACTTTTTAGAACAATTTAGAAAAGTTGTGCCTTTTATAGAAGTAGACGAAGTGTTGCACAATGCTATAGAAGCTTCAATTCAATTTTTAGACAATTTTGATATTGAGATAGAGGAATTATTTCTGAATAATTATGGTATTAAAAAGCATTGAATTACGCTAATAAATTCTTAGCCCAATTAACTGCGTCCTCCATTTTAGTAAAAATTTCGAAAGGCTTATTAAAAAACATTTTTTCAATTTTAGCGTTAAACTTGGCCTTGTAATCGCCAGAAACGACGGCAAGACCAATTAAATTTTTGATTTTAGCTGTCTCGTAATATATTTTAGGATCAACGGAATATGAATTGACTCTATGGGTAATATAAACGAATGGTCTGTCGGAAAAATAAGTTGACGTAACTTCTAATAACATTTCGTTATGACTAGGAGTAAGATTAACGCCTTCATTCATAACAACAACGACATAGTTTTCGTAAACTTCCATTTTGCAAACGTCAGTTGTAATAGTTTTTTTCAAAATACATATTGATTTGGTTGTATTAATATAAAAAAAAACTCCTTTAAAATAAAGGAGTTTTTTTATTTAAATCAACAGAGTTAAGATTCAGTTGTTTTACTTGATGATTTAATTTTAATTTTTAGCTTATCATTTTTAGCATCCAAATCCATAATTATGGAATCTCCTTCATGCAGTTTTGAATTAATAATCTCTTCTGCTAAGGCATCTTCAACATATTTCTGAATTGCCCTATTTAAAGGACGTGCACCATATTGCTTATCAAAACCTTTGTCCGCAATATAGTCTTTGGCTTTTGCAGTTAATTTTAACTCATAACCTAAGTCTTTAATGCGCGCAATTAATTTTACTAATTCTATGTCAATAATTTTATTGATATCTGATTTCTCCAACGCATTAAATACAATAACATCGTCAATTCTATTTAAAAATTCTGGAGCGAAGGCTTTCTTTAAAGCATTTTCGATCACCCCTTTGGCGTATTCAGATTCCTGAGCTTCCTTTGCGGATGTTCCAAATCCGACTCCTGTACCAAAATCTTTAAGTTTTCTGGCGCCAATATTGGAGGTCATAATAATGATTGTATTTCTAAAATCAATTTTGCGGCCTAAACTATCTGTTAAGTAGCCGTCGTCAAGAACTTGCAACAACATATTAAACACATCCGGATGTGCTTTCTCGATTTCATCTAACAGTACAACAGCGTAAGGTTTACGTCTAATTTTCTCTGTTAATTGACCCCCTTCTTCATAACCAACATAACCAGGAGGAGCACCAATTAATCTTGAAATAGCGAATTTTTCCATGTATTCACTCATGTCAATTCTCACTAATGCATCATCACTATCAAATAACTCTTTGGCTAGAACTTTTGCTAATTGTGTTTTACCAACACCTGTTTGACCTAAAAAGATAAATGACCCAATAGGCTTATTAGGGTCTTTTAGTCCGGCTCTATTTCGCTGAATTGCCTTTACAACTTTCGCAACTGCTTGATCTTGACCTATAACCTTACCCTTGATCAATTCTGGTAATTGTGCCAACTTATTAATTTCTGTCTGAGCAATTTTATTAACTGGAATTCCAGTCATCATAGAAACGACATCTGCAACGTTGTCTTCAGTAACAATTTCACGATGTTGTTTGGTTTCTTCTTCCCATTTTTCCTGAGCAGAAGCTAACTCTTTTTCAATTCGTTTTTCGTCATCTCTTAATTTTGCAGCTTCTTCGTATTTCTGTTTTTTAACAACACTGTTTTTGGTCTCCTTTACTTCTTCTAGCTTCTTTTCTAGTTCTAGTATTTGTTTAGGAACATCGATGTTAGTGATATGAACACGAGAACCTGCTTCATCTAAGGCGTCTATAGCTTTGTCTGGCAGGAATCGTTCTGTCATATAACGATTTGTTAGCTTAACACAAGCCTCAATAGCTTCATCAGTATAATCTACATTATGATGCTCTTCGTATTTACCTTTAATATTATTTAATATTTCAACAGTTTCTTCCACTGATGTTGGCTCAACAATTACTTTTTGGAATCGTCGCTCTAACGCACCATCTTTTTCGATATATTGTCTGTATTCATCTAAAGTAGTGGCGCCAATACATTGTATCTCTCCTCGTGCTAAGGCTGGTTTGAACATGTTGGAAGCATCGAGGCTACCTGTAGCGCCTCCAGCACCTACAATGGTGTGTATTTCGTCTATAAATAGAATGATGTCGTCATTTTTCTCTAATTCATTCATCACCGCTTTCATGCGTTCTTCGAATTGTCCTCTGTATTTTGTGCCTGCAACTAAACTGGCCAGATCGAGTGTAACAACACGCATATTATACAAGGTGCGTGACACTTTTCGTTTCACAATCCTCAGGGCTAACCCTTCGGCTATGGCAGATTTACCAACGCCAGGTTCACCTATTAACAATGGATTGTTTTTCTTTCTCCTACTCAGTATTTGTGAAACTCTTTGTATTTCTTTTTCACGCCCTACAACAGGATCTAATTTTCCTTCTTCGGCCAACACTGTAAGGTCTCGTCCAAAATTATCTAAAACAGGAGTTTTAGACTTCTTATTCGTTTTACTAGATTGTCCTCCTCCAAATGGATTTTGCTTTGCATCCTCTTCTTCCTCATTCATATCATCATCAGAAAAAGATTCTGCCTTAGGAGGCTCTAGGTAATCGTCTTCGCTAGTAATCATAGATTTAAATTCTTCTTTTACGTTATCATAGTCAACTTTAAGCTTATTTAAAAGCTTAGTGGTAGGGTCGTTTTCATTTCTTAAAATACACAACAACAAATGTGCTGTGTTAATCGAAGTACTCTGAAATAATTTAGCTTCTAAAAATGTGGTTTTTAGAGCGCGCTCGGCCTGTCTTGTTAAATGTAAATTTTTCTTTTCGTTGGAGCTTGTAACAATATTAGGATTTGCAGGGCTCAAAATTTCGACCTTACGTCTTAGATGATTAAGGTCTACATCCAATGCGCTTAAAATATCTATAGCTTTACCATCACCATCTCGAAGTAGTCCAAGCATTAAATGTTCTGTACCAATAAAATCATGGCCTAGCCTAAGGGCTTCCTCTTTACTGTACGCAATTACATCTTTTACTCTTGGGGAAAAATTATCATCCATATTGAAATCCTTTCTGCATTAAAAATAATAAAAACATATTACTAAAGTTCAAAAACCATACCTTTTTATATGGTTAAAACGAATAGACTAAAAAACGACTGTAAATCAAAGTAAAATCACATATACTTATTAACGAAAAAGATATTAAAAATTGTTAATAAAAACTCCCAAAAAGGACTAGGTATTTCTCACAAAACACTGTTAAATTGGTTATATTAGCACGTTTTGAAAACCTACAAAAAACTAATTAATTTTATATATGGCAGAAGGAGAAAAACTCATTCCAATTAACATTGAAGATGAAATGAAATCGGCTTACATTGATTATTCAATGTCAGTCATTGTGTCACGTGCGTTACCAGATGTAAGAGATGGTTTAAAACCAGTTCATAGAAGAGTACTTTACGGTATGCACGAGCTAGGTGTTAGAGCCAGCAGTGCGCATAAAAAATCAGCAAGAATAGTCGGTGAAGTTTTAGGTAAATATCATCCACATGGTGATACTTCCGTTTATGATGCAATGGTTCGTATGGCTCAAGAATGGAGTTTGCGATATATGTTAGTAGATGGTCAAGGTAACTTTGGGTCTGTAGATGGCGATAGTCCTGCGGCTATGCGTTATACAGAGGCAAGAATGCGCAAGATATCGGAAGATATGTTGGCAGATATTGATAAAGAAACTGTAGACCATAAACTCAATTTTGACGACACATTAGAAGAACCAACCGTTTTACCTACACGTATTCCTGGATTATTAGTAAATGGTGCATCTGGTATTGCTGTTGGTATGGCAACTAATATGCCACCTCATAACTTAACAGAAGTCGTAAATGGTACTATTGCGTATATCGAAAATAACGATATAGAAATAGATGAATTAATACAGCATATAAAAGCTCCGGATTTTCCTACAGGCGGAACAATTTATGGTTATGATGGCGTAAGAGAGGCCTTCCATACTGGTCGTGGTAGAATTGTAATGCGTGGTAAAGCTATCATTGAAGAAGTACAAGGAAGAGAGTGTATTGTCGTCACAGAAATACCATATCAGATTAATAAGGCAGATATGATTAAAAAGACTGCTGATTTAGTTAACGATAAAAAGTTAGAAGGCATCTCTACCATTAGAGACGAATCTGATAGAAATGGTATGCGAATTGTTTATGTACTAAAACGTGATGCAATACCAAATATAGTTTTAAATAAACTATATAAATATACAGCTCTTCAATCATCATTTAGTGTTAATAATATAGCACTTGTTAATGGTCGTCCGCAATTATTAAATTTAAAAGAACTAATACATTATTTTGTCGAGCATAGACATGAAGTTGTTGTAAGACGTACAACTTACGAACTTAGGAAAGCTGAAGAGCGTGCACATATATTAGAAGGATTAATAATTGCATCCGATAATATAGATGAGGTTATAGCACTAATCCGAGCTTCTGCTAATGCAGATGAAGCAAGAACCAAGCTTATTGAGCGTTTTAAGTTGTCTGAGATTCAGGCTAAGGCTATCGTAGAAATGCGCTTACGCCAATTAACAGGCTTAGAGCAGGATAAATTGCGTGCTGAATACGAAGACTTAATGAAAACTATTGAAGATCTTAAAGATATCCTAGACAAGAAAGAACGTCGTATGGATATAATTAAGGAAGAGCTAGTACAGGTTCGAGATAAATATGGTGATGATCGTCGTTCTGTAATAGAATATGCAGGAGGTGACTTAAGTATAGAAGATATGATACCAGATGAGAAAGTGGTCATTACCATTTCTCATGCAGGCTATATTAAGCGTACATCGCTAACAGAATACAAAACCCAAAACAGAGGCGGAGTTGGACAAAAGGCTTCTACGACAAGGAATGAAGATTTCTTAGAGCATTTATTTGTTGGTACTAACCACCAGTATATGCTTTTCTTTACACAGAAAGGTAAGTGTTTCTGGATGCGTGTTTATGAAATACCTGAAGGTTCTAAGACATCAAAAGGTAGAGCAATTCAAAACCTTATTAATATCGAGCAAGATGATAAGGTAATGGCCTTTATCTGTACACAGGATTTAAAGGATGAAGCCTATATAAACAGTCATTATGTCATAATGGCCACTAAGAAGGGACAAGTTAAGAAAACAGCCTTAGAGCAATATTCTAGACCTAGAACAAATGGAATCAACGCTATTACTATTAAGGAAGATGATACATTACTTGAGGCTAAATTAACTACAGGTGAGAGTCAGGTGATGTTAGCCTTAAAATCTGGTAAGGCCATTCGTTTTGAGGAGGCTAAAACCAGACCTATGGGTAGAAATGCTTCTGGTGTTAGGGGAATTAGACTTCAAAACGAAAAAACGGATGAGGTAATTGGAATGATTGCCGTAGACGATATGGACAGTAACATTCTTGTGGTATCAGAAAATGGATACGGAAAACGTTCTAGTCTAGAGGATTACAGAATTACCAATAGAGGAGGAAAAGGTGTAAAAACTATTTCTATTACAGAAAAAACAGGTAATTTAGTATCTATAAAGAATGTTACTGACGATGATGATCTTATGATTATCAATAAATCTGGAATAGCTATACGCATGGCGGTTGCAGATTTGAGGGTTATGGGACGTGCAACACAAGGTGTTAAGCTCATTAATCTAAAGGGTAACGATTCCATTGCAGCTGTTGCTAAAGTGATGAAAGATGATGAAGAAACTACTGATGAAGCCGATTCTGAAGTTATTGATAATCATCAATCAAACGAAGATGGCACGGCTATTGATAATAATGAAACTGAAAACTAAAATTAACAACAAAATTATTTATTACAGATGAAAAAATTAATGACATTAGTGTTACTCTTGGCTGTTACGTCAATGTCTTTTGCACAAAAAAATGAAGTAAAGGCAATTGAGAAAGCACTTAAAAATTCAAATTTTGCTGATGCGAAGTCTGCTGTTTCTGCAGCTGAAGCATTAAAAGGAAATATGGATGATAAATTAAAAGCAAAATATTACTTCCTAAAGGCACAAGCATTATATGCAAATGGTGCTGGTTCAGATGCAAATATTGACGAAGCTATTTCTACTTTAGATAAATTGAAAGATTTAGAGTCTTCAATGGGTAAATTAAAATATACAGATGAGGCTAACGAAATGAAGATGGCAATGACGCGGTCATTTTTAGAGAAGGCAAATAATGCCATCACTAATAAAGATTATAAAGTTGCTGCTAGTCGTTTTGAGAAAGTCTACAAAATGTCACCTCAAGACACGATTTACCTTTATTATGCAGCCTCTTCTGCTGTGAATGCTCAAGATTTTGATAATGCATTAGAGTATTATTTAGATCTTAAAAATATGGGCTACACAGGTGCAACCATGAATTATATGGCAACGAATATAGAAACTGGAGAAGAGGAAACTTTTGCAGATAAGCAACAAAGAGATTTATCTGTTAGAATTGCTAAAACTTATGACAACCCACGAGATGAGCGCGGGAGTTCTAAAACTGCTGAAATTGTAAAGAATATTGCATTGATCTATGTGTCTAAGGATGAAAACGAAAAAGCTTTAGCTGCGATGGCAGAAGCAAGAAAAGAAAATCCTGATGATCTGGGATTATTATTATCTGAAGCTAATGTTTACTTAAAGATGGGGAACAAAGAGAAGTTTAAGGCATTAATGGAGGAAGCAACGCAAAAAGATCCTGACAACGCAGAATTACAATATAATTTAGGTGTATTAGCTGCAGAAGGAGGCAACAGAGAAGGGGCTATTAAATACTATGAAAAAGCAATTGCTGTTAATCCTAGTTATGCAGACGCCTACAACAATTTAGCTGTAGTTATTTTAGAAGGAGAGGCTGAAATTGTAGAAGAAATGAATAGTCTCGGTACAAGTGCAGCAGACAATAGAAAGTATGATGAGTTAAAAAACAAGCGTTCTGAATTATATAATAGAGCGATACCTTACTTAACGAAATCTCTTGAGTTGAGAAGTATGAATATTAATGCGGCAAAAACATTAATGAATATATACAGTGCTCTTGGAGAAACTGAAAAGTTTAAAGAAATGAGAGCTAAAGTTGAGCAAATGGAAGCTGCAGCAGCAGGTAACTAATCGCATTATTTAGAAATAAAAAAAAGCGGCATTTAAAATGCCGCTTTTTTTATATTATTTTTTTTATGACTCTAAGCTTGTGCGTATGCTCATTTCGCTCGTTGTTATAAATACCACTATGGTCTAAGCGATCAATTCTAACTTTTCCGTGGGCGTGTATTATATAGTTATCCTGCATTATTATACCAACGTGCACAATATCGCCTTCTACATTATCAAAAAAAGCCAAATCCCCTGGTTCGCTTTCCTCTATAAAACTCAGCGCTTCTCCCTGTGTAGCTTGTTGTGAGGCATCTCTGTGCAAATGGTATCCATTTAGTTTATATACCATTTGTGTAAAACCAGAGCAATCAATACCAAAAGGTGTTTTACCACCCCATAAATAAGGTGCATTTAGGTAAAGAAATGCAGTTTTAATGAGTTCGGATTTTGCATTTTTTTCAGTTATGGTGTTGCCTTCAAATTTATGGTCTAATATTGCTACGCCATTTAAATCAGATCCTAATACAATAGGATGCAAATTATTAGAAGTATCCACCACAGACTCTATCAAGTCCTTTGATAAATTTAATCCAGAAGATTGAAGTGTATTGTAATCAGACTCCTCTATTTCGATATATTGCTTATTATCAATCCACCCTTCATATTTGTCAAAACTTACGCGTATACGACTCCACTTTTTACGTTGTTCTAAAATCTTAAAACTGTCACCGTATAGCGCTTGCGTTACCATTTCAGAAGTATCGCTAGGTTCTAATCGAACAGGTACAATTCCAAGATTACAAATGCCGTATTGCATATTGAGTAATTAAGCGCGTTCTAGTACCATTGCAGAAGCACCACCACCACCATTACATATTGCAGCAGCTCCTATTTTAGCTTCGTTTTGGTGTAAAACATTAATTAATGTTACCAGTATTCTTGCACCAGAACAGCCAAGTGGATGTCCTAGGGAAACTGCACCGCCATTTACATTTACATTACTATCATTTAATCCCAGTATCTTCATATTGGCCAGACCAACAACTGAAAAGGCTTCATTAAATTCAAAATAATCTACATCTTCTATTTTTAAGTCGGCTTTAGCCAAGGCCTTAGGCAAAGCTTTGGAAGGAGCAGTTGTAAACCATTTTGGTTCGTGTGCAGCATCGGCATAACTTTTAATTGTCGCAAGTGGTGTAAGCCCTAATTCATCGGCTTTTTCTCTACTCATCAATACCAAAGCAGCTGCACCATCGTTAATAGTAGAGGCATTCGCTGCGGTAACTGTACCCTCTTTAGTAAAAGCAGGTCGTAAAGCCGGAATTTTATCCATCTTAACATTTTTATATTCCTCATCAGTAACAACCACTAAATTTTCACCACGTCTTTGAGGGACTTCAACAGGAACAATTTCGTTATTAAATTTACCAGTATCCCAAGCCGATTTAGACCTTTCATAAGATTGAATGGCGAATTTATCCTGATCTTCTCTAGAAAAATTATATTCTTCTGCACAGGCATCTGCACATACGCCCATAGCGTTTTTTTCATAAGCGTCTACTAAGCCATCCTTTTGCATACCATCTTCTAATGTGGCAGGGCCAAATTTTGTGGCAGACCGCGCATGATAATAGTGAG
>JABDKL010000038.1 GCA_013002225.1 Winogradskyella sp. | reverse complement strand
ATGCATCAGGTGGCGTATGGCATACGGTGAATAACGGGACAACCTTTACTCCGATATTAGATAGCTCAGACACTCAAAACGTTGGTGATATTGCCGTGCACTGGCCAACCCGAACGATTTATGTAGGGACAGGAGAAAATAACGCCTCGCGATCGTCTTATGCAGGTATTGGGATTTTAAAATCGATAGACAACGGTAAGTCATGGGAAAATTTAGGATTAATGGATGCGCACCATTTTGCACCGATTTTAATTCATCCAGACAATCCTGATGTGGTTGTGGTTGGCGCCACAGGCCATTTGTATTCTCCGAATGATGAACGTGGTATTTACAAAACCACAGATGGTGGTAAAACATGGACACAGAAATTGTTTGTAGACAATGTGAGTGGTATTATAGATCTGCAGCACAGTCCTGAAAATTACAATGTTATGTTTGCAACAAGCTGGACCAAAGACCGTAAAGCATGGAATTTTTCAGGTAATGGTGCAAATTCTGCCATTTATAAAAGTACAGATGCTGGTGAAACCTGGACAAAGGTGTCCACTGAGAAAAGCGGTTTCCCAACAGGAGAAGGCGTTGGTCGTATTGGTGTAGCGGTTTATAACGACGATGTGGTTTATGCCATTCACGATAGTCAGTTTAGACGACCAGATACAGATAAGAAAAGCGATAATCGTGGATTAACTAAGGAAGATTTTAAGACCATGTCTAATGCTGAATTTTTAGCTTTAGAAGACAAAAAATTAGATCAGTTTTTAAAGACTAACGGTTTTCAGGAAAAATACAGAGCCGCCAATGTAAAGCAGATGGTGCGTTCGGGTAATGTAAAACCTGTTGACTTAGCGAAATATTTAGAGGATGCCAATTCGATGTTGTTTGATACACCTGTGGTTGGTGCTGAGGTGTACAAAAGTACGGATGGTGGTATGACCTGGAAAAAGACTCACGATGATTATTTAGATGGGATTTATTACAGCTATGGTTATTACTTTGGGCACGTGCATGTGTCTCCTGCAAACGAGGATCACATTTATATTTATGGTGTTCCGATTTTAAAATCGAAAGATGGCGGAAAAACATTCGCTTCGATCGATGCGGAAAATGTACATGCTGATCATCATGCGCTTTGGATAAATCCTAAAAATCCAAACCATTTGGTAAACGGAAATGATGGTGGCGTTAATATCTCATATGACGATGGCGAAAACTGGATAAAGAATAACTCGCCTTCGGTTGGGCAATTTTATGCGATAAATGTCGATAACGAAAAACCATACAATGTTTATGGTGGTTTACAGGATAATGGTGTTTGGAAGGGCGCACATAATGCGAGAGAAAATAAAAGCTGGCATCAACGTGGTCAGTACCCTTGGAAAGGGATTATGGGCGGTGATGGTATGCAAATACAGATTGATAACCGTAACTCTAACATTGTTTACACAGGGTTTCAATTCGGGAATTATTTTAGATTGAATCTCGAAACTGGCGAGCAAACTTACATTCAACCGAAACATACCTTAGGTGAAAATCCGTACCGTTTTAACTGGCAAACACCAATTTTATTATCATCACACAATCAGGATATATTGTATTTAGGAGGCAACAAGTTGATGCGTTCTATGAATCAAGGAACAGATTGGGAAGCGATTAGTGACGATCTAACCAATGGCGGAAAGCCAGGTAATGTGGCTTACGGAACCCTGGCTTCGATTAGCGAAAGCCCATTTCAATTCGGGTTAATTTATACAGGTAGTGATGATGGATTAGTGCAGGTTACTAAAAACGGAGGTGGTAGCTGGACGAACATTTCAGGAAATCTACCAAAAGATTTATGGGTGAGTCGCGTCATTGCCTCACAGCATAAAAAGGAACGTGTTTATGTGACCTTGAATGGCTACCGTTGGGACGATTTTAAAGTGTACGCGTATAAGAGTGATGATTACGGACAAACATGGAAGGACATAAGTGGTAACATTCCGTCATCACCAGTTAATGTGATTAAAGAAGACCCTAAAAACGAAGACATATTGTATTTAGGGACTGATAATGGTGCCTATGTATCCTTTAATATGGGCGAATCCTGGGAAGTGTTTTCAGAAGGTTTGCCAAATGTGGCGTTTCATGATATTGTGGTTCAGCCGGAAGCTAATGATTTGTTGTTAGGTACACATGGTCGAAGCATTTATAAAGCTGATATTTCATCTTTACAGCAAATGAATTCGGACATGAATTCTAAATCCATCACCTTTTTCGACATTGATCCTGTACGATATTCATCGCGTTGGGGAAGTTCCAGAAGTCAGTGGTCTGATGCTCTTGAGCCAGAAGTCTCTATTCAATTTTATAGTAATTCAGCAGGACAAAAAACCATTAAGATCTTATCTGAAAATGGCTCAGAATTAAACAGTATGGCTGTTAATGCAGATAAAGGATTCAACTATGTGGATTACAATTTAGAACTGACAGACAAAGGCAAAAAGGCATTAATGAAAGCAGATACTAAGCTCGATTTTAGAGAAACTGGCAACAAAAGATATTATTTACCTAAAGGAATGTACACGGTACAAATAGACGGTGTAAAAACAAAATTGGAAGTAAAATAACAGGCGAATTTATTAGATTTAGAATGGGTTTAAATAAGAAAACGCTTATGTTAAACTAAACTAAAAGATTGGGTTTAGCGTTACAGTTGATGTTACATTTGGCGCAACTAAATCTAAACCTTCAATCGATCATGTTAAAGTATTTTGCCTTTTTACTTTCGCTATGCTTATGTTTTACCTTGTCTGCTCAAGACGAAACCACTGAACAACTCAGAATTTTCTTAGACTGTAATGTTTGTGATGATGATTTTTTGAGGCAAAACCTGGGAAATGTTCAGTTTGTTAGAGATCAGGGCTTAAGTGATGTGCATTTATTTTTTGCCATTCAAAGAAATGGAAGTGGTGGACGGAATTTTGACGTAGAATTTATAGGAAAAAAGGAATTTGAATCTATAAACTATAAGATCAGCTTTTTTACAGATTCGAATATGACCAGAGATGATGAAAGACGTCTCATTCTTGAAAATCTAAAGTTAGGATTGGTCCGGTTTTGGATCGCCAACGGCACAACAGAAGAAGTCAGCATACATGTACCTACACCAGAAAACGAGGAAGAAAAAGTCGTTGAAAAAGACCCTTGGGATTATTGGGTGTTTAGAGTGGGTGCGAGAGGTTTTTTTAACGGACAGGAAACTAATAATTCCAGTAACCTAAACCTGAACGTATCGGCAAGACGTGTTACTGCTTTAAACAAGTTTTCGTTTCGTGTGAGCTTTAATGAGAATAAATCTACATTTACTTTTGATGGCGAAGATATCGTAGCGGTTAATAATAGAAAGTCCTTAAATGTTAGTGATGTTATAAGTATAGATGAACATTGGTCTTATGGGCTTTTTGGTGAAATAGGCACATCGACATTTAGTAATTATGACCTATTCTGGAGGCTACGACCAGCGATTGAATACAACTTTTTTGAATATTCTGAGTCGGCTAAAAAGCAGTTGATCTTATCGTATAGAAACGGATTGGTTTATAATGATTATACAGAGCGATCTGTTTTTGGCGAGGATGATGAAACACTTTTTCAGCATTCCTTATTGCTGGGCGGTAGCTTTAGACAAGCATGGGGAAATATAAATGGAGAGGCCTCTTTTAATCAGTATTTACACGATACAAGCCTAAAATCCTTTGGTTTCTTTTTAGGAGCTAATGTCAGAGTCTTTAAAGGCTTTAATTTTAATATAAGTGGAAATTACAGAATCACAAGAGATCAAATTAATCTACCAGCAGGAGATGTGTCCTTAGAGGAACTTTTATTGCAGCAACAACAATTACAATCTGGCTATAATTATTTTGTCAGTGTTGGCTTTAGTTACCAGTTTGGGTCTATTTATAATTCTATTGTAAACCCAAGGTTTAATTTTTAGATTAAATTCATTCTAAATAGTTAATTATAATACAGCGCAGTTGGGAATAAAGCAATTGCGCTGTATCTTTGTTGTACAAATAATTAACTAAATTATAATGAGCGGAATTCTAAATTCTTCGATTGGAAGAAAGTTTGCCATGGCACTTTCGGCACTCTTCCTAATGGTTTTTTTACTTCAACATTTTGCAATTAATATTTTATCCGTATTCAGTGAAGAAACATTTAATGAGGCTTCACATTTTATGGGTACATTTTGGGCGGTACAGTTTTTACTGCAACCTATATTAATTTTTGGTGTGATCTTCCATTTTATTATGGGTTTTGTACTGGAGTATAGAAATAATAAAGCCCGTCAAAAGAGCTATGTAAAGAATAATGGAAGTGCTAATTCTACCTGGATGAGCAGAAATATGTTGTTATCTGGTGGTGTTATTTTAGCGTTTTTAGTATTACATTTTATCGATTTTTGGGCTCCGGAGATCAATATCAAATATTTTAAAGGCGATATGAGCGGTCTTTTAGATCCGGATAATGTAGATAGTGGCTTCAGATACTATGAAGAATTGGTACACAAGTTCGAAAACCCATTACGTGTTGGCGCTTATGTATTGGCTTTTGTGTTATTGAGTTTGCATTTGCTACATGGATTTAGCTCTGCTTTTCAATCTATTGGAGCGAACAGTATCTATAAAAAAAGTATGAAAGGATTGGCTCAGGTATATGCAATTGGACTTCCTGCGGGATTTATCTTTATTGCACTATATCATCATTTCAATCATTAAAAAATAGCTTGTATGGTTTTAGATTCTAAAATACCAAAAGGGCCACTTTCAGAAAAGTGGACCAATCATAAAAACAGTATTAACCTTGTTAATCCGGCTAACAAACGAAACATTGATGTTATTGTTGTTGGTACTGGTCTGGCAGGTGGTTCTGCTGCGGCAACGCTGGCAGAATTAGGTTATAATGTTAAGGCGTTCTGTTTTCAGGATTCACCACGACGTGCACATTCAATTGCTGCACAAGGTGGAATTAATGCCGCAAAAAATTACCAGGGTGATGGTGACTCTACCTATAGATTATTTTATGATACTGTAAAAGGTGGTGACTACCGTTCGCGAGAAGCTAACGTATATCGTTTAGCTGAGGTGTCTGCAAATATCATTGACCAGTGTGTGGCACAAGGTGTGCCTTTTGCAAGAGAGTATGGTGGACTATTAGATAATCGATCTTTTGGTGGTGTGTTAGTATCACGTACCTTCTATGCTGCAGGTCAAACAGGCCAGCAATTATTGTTGGGAGCTTATTCTGCAATGAATCGCCAGATTGGTCGTGGAAAAATAAAAATGTACAACCGCCACGAGATGTTAGATGTGGTTGTTGTCGATGGTAAAGCACGAGGTATTATTGCGCGCGACTTAGTATCTGGTAAAATTGAGAGGCATTCTGCTCACGCAGTAGTCTTAGGAACGGGAGGTTACGGAAACGTATTTTTCTTATCTACAAATGCTATGGGAAGTAATGTAACCGCAGCCTGGAAAGCGCATAAGCGCGGTGCATTTTTTGCTAATCCATGTTACACGCAGATTCACCCAACCTGTATTCCGGTTTCGGGTGATCATCAATCAAAATTAACCCTGATGTCCGAGTCATTAAGAAATGATGGACGTATTTGGGTGCCAAAGCACAAAAAAGATGCTGAGGCTATTAGAGCAGGAAAATTAAAGCCAAC
>JABDKL010000064.1 GCA_013002225.1 Winogradskyella sp. | reverse complement strand
ACTTACACTCTAAAAAAAATAATAAGACCTTGAGGAGATTATAA
Organism: Winogradskyella sp.; assembly: GCA_013002225.1. Classification (GTDB taxonomy): domain Bacteria; phylum Bacteroidota; class Bacteroidia; order Flavobacteriales; family Flavobacteriaceae; genus Winogradskyella. The sequence continues at coordinate 11,242 of JABDKL010000064.1, read as the reverse complement.
AAAGAAATCCCATACCAATCCAAACCGTATTGTGAAGTCTCTATAGGGATGGTTTGGTGCTGAGAAATAGTCATAACCTGTAAATGAGGAATTGAAGTGTTCTGCACTTAGAAAAATTCTAGTTTGACGAACTTTAGCGCTTACAAAAAAGTCTAACATAGGGAACCCTCCTATTTCAGTTTCGTTTTGCGTATAGAATTCTGCTAATAATGGGTCGTAACCATTCATGTTATAACTTGTAAAATAATTTAGGGATACACCAGTTTGTAGCGTCATTGCTTTTTTAAATAGCTCATTGGTGTAATAGAACGTATTTCTAATGGTGAAATCCGGAACATTTAAAACCGATTGATCGCTTATAACATTTTGATACAGTATTGTATTATCCAAGGCAAAGTTTCCAAATTTGAACTCTTTCTGTGCTTTTAACCTTAGATACTGTATTGGCTTCGAATATTGACGTGGCTTAATGATCTTATTCTTATCAATTGTGGATTCTAAATTGAAATAGGTAAAATTATCTATATTGGATACATCCATATGAATTGATACGTATTCTTTTGAATCTACTTCTGCATATAACTGCTGGGTTCTAACATTTTCAAAACTTTGAGCGTTGTACCAATTATAATTAATGTAATCGCTTTGATATAATAACAAATTATAGTTGGCTAATCTGGAACTTGCATTTATTCCACCGGCAATACTTAACTTATCATTAATCACATACTTTAAATTCCCTGATATAAAGTTGCCAGAAAATGCATCTGAAATATTAAGTGCGCCTTCACCACTAATACTAAATGACTTAAAAGTTTTCTTAAAACGCGCCTCAACTCCAAAGAAATTCTGCTTTATTCTATTCGGGATTATTTCTGAAGGAAACAGAACAGTTGTATTATAACCATAATTTAAGCTGTTATAATTTACAGCAAAACTCATTTCCCCAATTAGTCTACTCTTATAAAGTAAACCTAGATTAGTCCTAAAATCTTCCAGCGTTACTTTATCATCCACTTTATTCGTAAATACATCACCAAAAAAGTCAGTTGATAGCGAGCCTTCATAGTATTGGTAATACTTATCCTCAAAATTAAAATGATTAAATACTGAGAGCTGCGTTGCCTTTAAGGAATCTGCCCGTTTAACAATGTTATAGGATTGTTCGAGAACAAATCTTCTGCCTTCAAGGATATTCTCAGCATCTTCTAAATTTGGATCGAAAATAGATCTATCAATAAACTCTTCATCTCCAGATTGAAAATTAACTACACCTTCCTCGGTTAAACCTGCATTTTCTTGATTAAGTAGATCTTGCATAACAATATGTCCTCTGGCCTGATACCGTTTATTTTTGGAATTATAGTTTGACGTAAATCTGAAATTACCTGTACTCGTTAATGCATTTTGATAGTTGCCTAAAGATCTTAATCCTTTATATGCAATAGAAAAATTGAACTGCTTAGAAAGATTAACTGTAAAAAACGCATCTAATAACTGTCCTTGTTCAAATGCGGTTTTATAGGTGAGACGCGTCCAAGGCGTTGGCACCTCATAGTAATTAATATCTTCTACTTCCAGATAATTAAAATGTCTCGATTGTGCAGCAAATCGTGGCGTCGTATTTTTTTGAAAAGGATTAAAAGTTAAACTATTATAGGTTTGTCCAATATTTGCAAACGGCATTAACCCAAAATTATCTTTTTGTAGATAATTGAATTTGTAAAGTTTTTTAATGGATAAAGTTGTATCTACTATTATAGAATCTGATGCTTCATTAAACTGTAAATACATATCTATGGATGCAACTTCTTTATAGCCCGTTGATCGTTTAACAGTCGATGAATCAAATAATGAAGGATCGCCTTTTACAGCTCCCGACCTTCCAGTAAGTTTCTTTTGCGCACTAATGGATAAGGATGCAAACAAAAATAAGAAACAAGCACTATGCTTTATTAACGAACGACAAGTTTGCATAAATACAGGATACTATTCTAAAGATTTAAAACTGGACAAAAATAAGAAAAGGTCTGCTAGAAGCAGACCTTTTAATAAATATATAAGAAATAATTATCTTATTGCACTGTAAAATTGGTAGACTCACTAGCACCAAAACTACCTCCGGATGCAACAACAGCACCATCAACAGTTAAAGTGTAAGATCCCTGACCATAGGCACAGCAGATTCCATCACCAAAAGCATCATAGATTACAAAAACGTAATCATCACTTTCAATACAGAAATCTTCATCAATACTAGCCATACCTCCGTATCCGTCACCACTAGCAATAGCATTTGCTAAGTCACTAGCAAGGAATATGTCCCATGACGTTTCACCTGGATAAGCATCAAAGACAATATTCAATTCAACTGTATTTGCAGGAGGACATTCCTCATACTGTACATCGATAGAAATAGAAGAATATGATCTTGCACCAGTAGTTAAACCTAAGTCACCTGCATCACTAATGTTCAATACAAGCGTACCACCAGCTAAACTAATGTTACTGTCTGTAATTTGGTATTCTAAAACACCTTCATTTGTTCCACCAGGTACAGTTACCGAACTTGGTACACTATATGCAGATGCATCTAATGTAGTACTTTCGTCAACACTAATACCAAATGATCTATCAGAGCTAGAGATATTTCCTGTATAAATTTTTACAGAAGCTGTTCTAGTTCCACTCACCTGAACAAACTCGGTAGGTGATCCTGACTCAAATGTTACAATGTCAGAACTACCAGCTGGTAAGTCTTCTTCACAATTCCAAAATAATAGAACCGCAACAAAAGGTAATAATTTTAAAAAATTTTTCATTTGTTAAATTTTAAATAAGTTTCAATTAGTTTTGATCATCTATGAAAGGATTATCCTGAATTTCTCTTTGAGGAATTTCAAAAGTTAACCTGTTATCATTATGAGGAATCGTCGCACCAACAAAAGATAAGTGATTTGCACCTCTCGTAATTGTTGCTTGGTTTCTCTTCATTGCAAAATAAGATTTTCCTTCACCCCATAACTCTAAACGCGTTTGCTTATAGATTTCATCAATTAAAGCTTGACCACTTAATGTATTCACATACGTTGTATCATCGATTCTATTGTCGATTAATAATTTAAGTGTTTGTCTTGCTTGAACATCCATTCCTTGCTTCGCTTCAGCTTCAGCTTGTAATAAGATCATTTCTGCATGACGCATGTATACGTAATCCGCTTTTACTTGAGTTGATGTACCAAATGGCACACGGTCTGCATCATATTGCTTAAATAAAGGTTGTAAATAGTTACCACCTGGCGTATCAAAGAACTGCTGTCTTCTAACGTCATCAGATCTCATACTTTCGTATAAACCTTGATCCATAGATTTAGTATCACCTACTGCAGCATAGCTGTAAGAGAAATAGTCAATTTGACCCCACCAAGATACTAGTCCAACACCAGAGTTTTCATTAATATCAACACCCCACATCCAAGAAGGATTATTAACATCGTTGAAACCACCTAATATACCAAATGATGTATTGTTATCTGGCATTAACACAGTACCTGACTCTGTACGCGCCTGGCTCGCTAATGCAGCAACCTCATTCCAACGTGTTCTTTGTGCAGCAATTGCATAAGCCAAAATACCTTTAGCTACTGGCTGATCAATCTGTGCCTTAGACGTTCTGTTAAAACCATCTAATAATTCTATAGCACGGTTTAAATCACTTTCAATTAACTCAAACACTTCAGCCGTTGTAGACTTAGGTGCTGGTGTACCAGTTGGCTCCCTGTATATAGGAAGTATTGGCTGGCTTGGGTTGTAGTCATCTGCAAATAATTGCGTTAACATAAAATAAGAGTGTGCTCTAGACGCTAATGTCTGTCCCAATAAAGCTCTTACTTCTGGGTTTTGTGGATCAGCGTTTTCACCACCCAAGTTACCCATTGCTAAATTTGCATTAAGTATTTGTCTGTAATAGTAAGACCAAGTCTGGAAGTTATCTGTAAATGTAAAATCTACAGTTCCTTGCATTTCTGTAATAGAAGATCTATACCAACCATAAACACTACCAGATAATGCCATATCGCTACACAACATATCCGAAAATACATCGTACGCTTTCTGACCGAAATCATCGTGTCCACCTGTATTACCAGAACCACTGGTAAACATTACAGTATAGATACCGTCAATAGAACCAGCAATTAAATCTGGATTCAACTCAGCAGCATCTGCTAGTTGATCTTCAGTTACAAACTGGCTAGGCTCGGTATTTAAGAAGTCGTCACCACAATTTTGAAGACTCAAGGCCAAACAGCCTATACCAATTAATTTTAAAACATTTTTTTTCATATCGCTTTTTTTAAGTTAAAATTTAATTCTTGCACCAAGTGTGAAAGAAGATAATGGCGCGTAGATATTTCTACCAGTAAAACCTGCTTCTCTTACAGTTGGGTTGTATCCCTGTCTTGCAGTTGTAATAAATAAATTATCACCAGATACGTATAAGTTGATATTGTCGATACCAGTTTTATCTAAGAACTTGCTAGATAAGTTGTATCCAATATTAATACTATTTAATGCGATGTAGTCTGACTTGATGATAAATCTATCACTTTCACCCACATCCTGAGCTACGGCACCGTTTCCTAATAATGGAACATTGGTGATGTCACCTGGTTGCGTCCATCTGTCGCGGATATCTGCATGTAAACTACCACTAGCAGTTGCAAAACCACGCTCAAAGAATTCTCTATAATTATTATCATATGCATAACCACCAAACTGGTATGTAAACTGTACTGCATATGTAAAATTATGAACATTACCATTTAATCTAAATGCACCTTGTAAATCTGGAATTACAGATTTATCAACATATTTTTGAGTTGCATCAGCATAATTCTTAGTTACTCTTCTTCTAAAGTTAGTAGAAGATGGGTTTCTAAATTGATGAACAGCTAAAGATTGGTTTTGAATTTCTTCACCAGCGTCAAATACGTTGTTGTTATTTAAATCATCAAAATACTCATACCACATTGGGAAACCATCTGCTGGATCTACACCTGCATATTCTCTCATGTAAAAATCATAGATAGAATTTCCAACTCTTAGACCTCTAGTCCCGAAGTTAATAAACTCATCTGGAGTATTTTCTGGCATAGCCAATAACTCATTAGTGTAATGTGCACCATTTACAGATACATCTAAAGACACATTTTCTTTGTTAAGAACGTGGAAGTTTAAATCGAATTCTAAACCTGTATTTCTTAACTCACCATCGTTAACTAATTTGTTACCTGATCCTGTTGAAGCAGATACTGGAATGTTAAAGAATAAGTTTTCTGTGTCATTACGGTAATAATCAATGTTACCATCTACGATATCTCCTAAAGTAAATTCTAAACCTGTCTGGAATTGCTTTTTACGTTCCCATGTTAAATCTGGGTTAGCAATATCACCTCTTAATGCTACTGAGAATGCACCATCTAAGTTGTTTACATCAAAAGCATTTAGACCGTTATAGTAAGATCCTGTTACAGCTTGTACACCAGCTTCATCACCAGCTAAACCAACAGACGCTTTTACTTTTAAGTATCTTAAGAAATCACTACTATCAGCCCAAGACTCATTAGTTATGATCCAAGCACCACCAACAGAGTAGAATGTATCCCACTTATCATTAGAGAACACTGAAGAACCATCTCTACGGATAGAACCTGTTAAATAATATTTATCATCAAAATCGTAGTTTACCTGACCAAAATAAGACTCAAGATTTCTACCTTCCTCATAACCACCAGGTATAGAAGGACTAACAATATATTGAGATAACTCTAAAGCAAAAGGAATAACCGCTGTCTCTTTAGTAATAAAACTCAACTGAAAGCTTTGATCATTACTTTCGTGAGCCGCTAAAGCCTCAAAAGAATGTCTTCCAAAATCTTTTTGATAACGTAATAACTGTAAGAAGTTAGTAGTTTCATTTGTACTATTAGTCTGGTTTAATCTACCACCTGCAGATTGTCCAGGACCATAAAATTGGTTAGACATACTTTTAAAGATATTACCTCTATACTGGTAACTAAATTGAGTTTCAAAAGTTAAGCCTTCCGTTAATTTAAAATCTAAATTAAAGTTACTTACAACTTCATTTCTATCATACCCATTAAAATCATATACCATATTACCATATGGACTTACACCATCAGATGCTGGTCTACCTGGGGCAGAACCACCTATACTAATTGCGCCGTAATCAGGAACAAATCCACCTAAAAGAGGATCAACAACTTTATCTCCGTTTGCATCTCTTAAGAATACCGGGTATAAGGTAGGTACTTTATCAATAAATTCGAATACTGCAGAAGCACCACCTAAATTTGTACTGTTTCTTTGTTCTGCATATAAATACGTGAAGTTAGCACCAACTTTTAACCATTCTTTGATTTGAGAAGACACATTAACACGTGCAGTATATCTTTTATAAGATGAATTCTGAACATATCCATTATCATCTAAGAATCCACCAGACACAAAATATCTAGATTTTTCATCACCCCCACCAAATCTAACATTTGCTTCGTAACGTTCACCATCACGGATCAATAAATCGTTAAAATTCTCTGGAGTAAACTTTCTTGTAACACTAGAATCAAACATTCCTGTTCCATCTGCCTGAGGAATAATTAAAGAGTTTCCAGGAGCATTCCACATGTTGTAACGTGTTGGAATAGTTCCAGTCGCAGCATCAGAAAATAAATTATCACTTGCAAAAGCGTTAGCTTGAGCCATTGTTAATCCATTGTTAATCATCTGCCCGTTTCTTACACCTTCCCAAACTAAACCAACATATTCTTCTTGGTTTGTAATAAGGTCGTAACGATCAATAATTTGTGCGTTGATACCAGACTTCACATCAACTTCGATATAACTCTCTGAAGATGAACCTGATTTTGTAGTAATTAAAACTACACCATTAGATCCTCTAGAACCGTAAATCGCAGTAGCTGTTGCATCTTTTAAGATTGCCGTACTTTTAATATCAGTAGGGTTAATCGCGTTTAAGGTTTCCTGAGCTGTAATTGGCACACCATCTACAACGTATAACGGAGAACGGTTACCACTAAGAGAACCAAAACCACGAATACGTACTGCAGAAACTGTACCTGGCTGACCTGTAGTATTAATTACCTGTACACCAGAAGCCTCACCAGCCAAAGACTGAGTAACGTTAGCAAAGTTTTTGTTTTCAATATTTTCAGCATCGACAGTAGTAACTGTACCTGCGAATGCTTTTTTCGTAGTAGTACCATAACCTACTACAACAACCTCATCTAATAGGTTGCCTTCTTCTAGCGCAACGTCATATGTGTTTGCTGCACCAATTGTAACTTCGGTATTTTCCATACCTACATAAGAGATAACTAATACATCTCCTACGTTTACATTATTAATGGTGAATTTACCATCAAAATCTGTTTGAGCACCTCTTGCGGTACCTTTTACAATTACACTAGCACCAGGAAGGGGTAAACCATCTGAAGCAGTTGTAACTGTACCTGTGACAGTTTTCTCTTGTGCAAAAGAAAATTGCATCACGAACGCCATAAAAAGCGTTAATAACCATGTTAACTTTAATTTCATAAAACAATTATTTGAGTTAGTCTAGTTGCAAACATCTTAATTAAATATTAAATAAGCAAGTGTTTTTGCCAAAAAAATGTTAAGGTAATTGCGATTTCGGCAACAAAGTCTACAATTCATTTTTTCAATGTTTTAAACTTATAACTCACTACTTAGATACAAAAACTTTAAAAGGGTTGCGTTAATATTTTAACTTTGTATAAATTTTAACATTTTGGCTCTAATACAACAGTTTTCGTCTTTTGATTTGGAATGCGGAACAGATGAAGCAGGAAGAGGTTGCTTAGCTGGACCCGTTACCGCAGCAGCTGTAATTCTTCCTTTAACTTTTAAAAATGAAATATTAACAGACTCGAAACAACTCACTTCAAAAAAAAGAAATACGTTAAGACCAATTATCGAAAGTGCTGCAACTGCATTTGCAGTGCACCATATTACTGAATTAGAAATTGACGCGACTAATATCTTAAACGCATCTATTAATGCAATGCATGCCTCAATAAACAAACTAAACATACAACCCAACTATATAATAGTAGATGGTAATAGATTTAAAGCCTATAAAAGTACTCCTCATAAAACCATAATAAAAGGTGATAGTAAATATGTATCAATTGCAGCGGCATCTATATTGGCAAAAACATATAGGGATGAATATATGTGTAAAATTCATAATGAGTTTCCTATGTATAACTGGAAACAAAACAAGGGCTACCCAACCCAAGAACATAGAGCTGCAATTAAAAAATACGGCATATCTAAATATCACAGAAAATCATTCAGATTATTACCAGAGCAATATCGATTAGATATATAACTGTTTATATTTGTGCAAATAATTATGATTCTTAATGAAGCGACTCTTGTTTTTAATGGTTTTGGTTTCTTTATGCACCGCATGTAAAAAAGACTATAGCAAAATAAAAGAAGCCCATAAATTTATACCCCCATCTTCTACAACAGTTTTTAAAATAAACGATATAAATGATTTTTTAATCAGTGTAGAGAATCATACTATTTTGTCTAGCATATATAATAAGGAGTTAAAACAAACAAGATCTGTCTTAAAACATCTAAATTCTACCAGACCAGTATATCTCTCATATTTAAATTCATCTGATTCTGATTTTGTAATATTAACTGAGAACGATTCAACATTGTTTATAGTCGATTCGATTCAAAATCACGTGTCTGAAACATTAGTTGATCTTAAAATTGAAAAAACACAAATCGATTCCACCGTTATTTACCATAAATCAGTTGGAAACATTTTTTCAGCATCTAATAAGCTGGAGCTTATAAAAAATTTGAAGGTAGAAAACCCTAATTCGGATTTAAGTCAATTAATAGAAACAACTAACGAAGCGTCTTTAGCTTCTGTAATTTTTAACACAAATGCCCATAGGCAGTCCAAATTGCTTTTTATTGACGACCAGGACACCACCAACGCACCTAATCTAACGGTTCTTGATCTAAAATACACGAATCAAAATCTTAAATACAACGGAATATTAACATCTAAGGATTCTATTCCTTTTAAATTAGATTATTTCAAAAACACCATTCCTCAAAAAATCAATGCGATAGCCATTGCACCATACAACACCAAATCCTTGTTGAGTATAACCTTTCAGGATTTTTCGCAATTCACGAAAAACAAAGGTCTACTAGGGACCAAACCAATAGACAGTATTCAATCATTTCTAAATTTTACAACCGAGATTTCTTTAATAGATAATGCCCTTGCACTCTACACATTAGACGCCCAGCTTGTGTTAGAATCCATAGAACAAAAGGATAATGTTGAAACCTTTAGAGGTATTGAAATTTATAGTTTTGGTTTGCCTAATTTTTTTGAATCGCGAATAGCGCCATTTATTACTTATAAGGATGCCAATTATTTTACTGTTTATAAAAATTTTATTCTGTTCTCTGACACCATAGAAACCTTAAAGACCATCCTCACTGACGCGCTTAATGACCATAATTTAGACACTAACGAGGCTTATAAAAACATAAGCGAAAGTTTAAGTAGCGAATCCTCTTTATTTATATTTAAAGATGCGGAAGTCTTATCTCAATTATTAGGAAAAAACCTTAAAGGTTATAATGCCAACGCCGTACAGTATATATATGAGGACGGTTATGCGCACGTTAATGGGATTATACAAAAATTTAAAAAACGGAAGGTGTCAAATAATGTCATTGAAGCCTTTAGTACAGGGATCGAATACGATATAATTTCTACACCACAACCTGTTAAAAACCACTTAACTAACACTTACGACATTCTTATACAAGACGTTAATAATAGTGTTTATTTAATTTCTGACTCTGGTAATATACTTTGGAAGAAAAAAATAAATGGTAAAATTTTAGGCAAGGTTGAGCAAATTGATATGTTTAAAAACGGAAGATTACAACTAGTATTTAACACCTCTAACCGGCTTTATGTCATAGACAGAAACGGAAAAGATGCACCTGGTTTTCCTTTAAAATTTAATGACAACATTACACAACCACTAGCGGTCTTTGACTACGATAATAACAGAAATTACAGGCTTCTAGTGACACAAGGCAAAAACTTATTGATGTATAATCAAAAGGGGCAGAACGTTAGAGGGTTTAAGTACAGTAGCAACAAGGCTAATATAAACACACAGCCTAAACATTTTAGAATTGGCAGCAAAGATTACATAGCTTTTACAGCAGGTGATGAATTTAAAATTTTAGACCGTCAGGGAAATATCCGAATTGATGTAAAGGATAAAATTCATTTTTCGAATAACGAGATATTTTTGTATCAAAATAAATTTACAACTACAAATACACTTGGAGAATTGGTGCAAGTAAACACAAAAGGCATAGTAAATACCAAAAACTTAAACCTACCCACTAATCATAAGATTGAAGCTACCAGTAAAACTTTGGTTTCAATGACCGAAAATAAATTAAATATTAAATCCAGAACTGTCGATCTCGATTATGGAGACTACACTGCTCCTAGAATTTTTTATCTCAATGACAAAATTTATGTTACCACAACAGATTTACAAGCTAAAAAGGTTTATTTGTTCGACAGTCAGGCCAAACCCATAGCTAATTTTCCCGTTTACGGAACTTCTGGAGCCGAACTTCAAAAATTGGATAGCGAAAAAGGCTTAGAACTGATTACACAAGGCGATAGCAAGACACTTTTAGTATATAAGCTCTAATAAACATAAGACCTAGTTATGTCTCTTTTATAGTAATAGTAATCAGTTTTAGCTCAAGAATGTTAATTGCAAATCAATGACAATATGTTACGATACAATACAAAAGCTTATCGTTGATTTAGAAAAAAACCGGGAATTAAATACTGTATCCTAACTAACTACAGCACAAAAATGTGCTATTTATTATAAAATTGAACCTCAAGTCCTCGAGTCAGAAAACGTCAAATTAATTTTGGCGTTTTCTAGTTTTACAATTTTTGATTTTTGTAGTATTGTAAACTCTAAAAATACATTAATCCTCTAATGATAAAACGTCAAAAAGCTTCTATTAAAAGTTGCATAATACATAAAGTTGGCAACAAATTTAACGATACAAAAAACGCCTTTTC
>JABDKL010000037.1 GCA_013002225.1 Winogradskyella sp. | reverse complement strand
CGTTGGAGCGTCGGTGCGTCTTCTGGATACGACTTTTTAAACAGAGGGTTTACCTATACGCAGTTACGTTTTGAACGAGATCTGTTGAGCTGGCGTATGAACTTTACCTGGATTCCTTTTAGCGATCGTTCATCATGGAATTTCTTCATAGGTATTAAATCTAACTTATTAAAAGACCTAAAGTACGATCAGCGTCGCCAACCGGACCAGCGTGTTGGTAATTAAATAAAAAGTTGAGGCAATTAATTACATGGCGTAGTTCAAAATTCTTTAATTATGAACACTATCATTTCGAACCTAGTTAAGCAGTCCTATACTATTTTTACAAATAATTACGAGCTGTTTTTTAAAGCAAACTCCTAATTATTGATTACATTTTTTCAATAACGCACTAGCTTTCATGGTAATCCTAACCGAGAAACTTCCATATTCCCTATACCACATAATACAAAACTCTTAAATTTGAATACTGTTAACCATGAGCAAAATTACCAATCACTGAACTATGAAAAAAATAATAAACACCACCAAAGCACCAGCACCAATAGGCCCTTATAACCAAGCTGTATTAAGTGGTAATACCTTATACACCTCTGGACAAATAGCCTTAGATCCTGCAACCATGGAACTTGTTTTGGACACTATAAAATCTGAAACTAAACAAGTCATGGAAAACATGAAGGCGGTTCTGGAAGCAGCAGATATGAACTTTGATAACGTTATTAAAACCTCGATTTTTATTAGCGATATGCATAATTTCTCTCAGATCAATGAAGTCTATGCCGGCTATTTTAATGAAAATACAGCACCAGCACGAGAAACCGTAGAAGTAGCTAATTTGCCTAAGTTTGTGAATGTAGAAATTAGTATGATTGCCGTTAAGTAGCTAACTGACTAAGTGTTGTTCTTTATCATGTTTAAGTTCGGCAATCAACTGCTTCATATGTGTATTTTTTAATAATCCTCCGCAAGCCACGTCCGAACTGTGTAAATGCGGCATATCATTGGCCTCTACTATAGTCGGTCCATTTGCTGTTATTGCTATATCCCAACCTATTAAACCATCAGGTAATACACCTACAGCTTTAATAACTAAGTCACAGGCCTCGTTAAAATAAGGAACTTTAAATCCTCTAAAATCATAACCATTATCCGGATGCCTGTAAACATTTTTGCCACCATATTCAATTAAATAATGGCCTGTGTCATTTAAGGTGCCCTTTGTAATATCAATACCAGTAAAGAACCCTCCTGAACTTGCATTATCCACTACACTATTGCCAACACCAAATCGCATCCCAGCATACACCACTTCAACAGAATTACTGCTGGTCACCAATGTTATAAGCCGAATGGTATTTACAGATGCCGCATGAATTTTATTTATTTCTGGATGTTGATCAATGCCAGCAGTATGAACAAAATCACCATTTAGTAAATGATCTAAAACAACAGGTAATTCCGTTTTTAAGTCTTTTTTAGTAAGCATAAAACAACCATGACCTCCATAATCGGAATGTGGTCTAAAGAAGATACTCTCAATGTTTTCTTCATTAAATCGTTGAGTAAAAAAATTTAAACAATCATATAAAGTCCTGATATCGGTGGTCGTGTTACCGAAAGAAAACGTGTTGTTATAATTATGGCTCAGCAGTTTTGGAGTGCGGATAGCAGTCCCATCGAAGAGTTGGCAAAAAAGGAGTTTATTATTAAAAATAGGGTATAACTCCGGGTTGTGAAGACGCTTGCTTTTCCTAATTAAATTCATCTCCTTCGCGCCCAGATAATCCAGGATATTAGTAACGTCTTTTCTATAGAGGTATTTAAAATAGTAATACGGTCGCTCATTCTTAGCTTTTTTAAGCAACCACAACTCCTTGGCAATTTTAAATAGATTCTTTTTGTTTTTGTCCTTTAAAAAGACTTTGATTCGACCTTTGTTTTCAATTTTACCCATGAATCACTGATAGCATAGTTTATACCAATATATAAAATCTAGTTAAAACGCTTATTTACTAATTGGGTAATTGTATAATCTTCGGACAAAATATTTTTTGACCTCAGGCAAGAGTACTTGGGTGGAACAACAGCCAATTTTGCAAGTACTTATCAATCCAAAACTTTTCTGAATTTAATAAGTACCTGCAATTAAATATCACCATAATTATAGGCTACTACTTTAGCTTTAAAACAAACCAATATTTATGTAATTATTTTGTATATGGTATTCTTCTTGAGACTTTTCTCATTAATTTGTTAATTAAATCCTGTGCATCAGTTCCTAGTGTACCTTTTACCTTTTTAAGATAATTTACTACCAACTCGTCATCAGTAGTACTCATAAAATCCATATTCATAGTTGCACTACTTGTTGCAAACATTCCTCCTGTCAAGACAGCAAGACCTATGGCCGCTCCATTTGACATTGGTTTAGAAGTTTCGAAAAAACCTGTAATTATGGTCTCGACTCCTAGTATTTCTCCTAACTCGCTTGGTAAATATGCGTCATATTCATGAATATCAATACCAGCTTTCTTAAGCAATGCATTCGTTCTAGCTGGGTTCTGCACATCAACCAACATGGTACCCCTCTTTTTTCTTGTTAAAAACCAAGAATACATCCCTTTTTGAATATCTAGTGACTCATTTTTACCCATTTCTACAATTTGCTCAGAAGTAAAATCTTTTAATTCTTTCGGTCTCAATTTTACTTGAACTTTCAAAGGTAAAATTGCTATTGTTTTTGTATTAGCAACATAAGTGTCAGCGTCTGGATGAACATAAAGTTTTGTTTGTGAAAATAATGCTGCTGTAAAAAGCATACCTAAGATAAAAAGAGTTTTTTTCATTTAAATGATTTTTATTTTATTTGCCTACTTCAAAATTTAGTTGGTTTTTCGGCTTATTCCCAACTATATATTAACGCATTTACTAAACATAATTTATTTAACATAGTTAGGATTAACTACCTAACCTATTTAAACAAGAAATGACTTTTCTTGTGTTATTGGAAGGCGAAAGTATAATTTTTTGTAGGAAAAGTCAATACGTAACTTTACGTATTTTTTAGCAACAAGTATTATTTTTGTAACCTCATTTAAACCTCCATATTTGAAACTCAATAAAATAGCACTCAAAGACTTTCTAGACAGCAAAGTAGCACTATACAACCGTCCTAAGTTTATTGAGAGTGATCCTATACAGATTCCACATCAGTTTAGCAAAAAGGAGGATATTGAGATTGCTGGCTTTTTAACAGCCACCATTGCCTGGGGCAATCGTAAAAGCATTATTAACAATGCCAATAAGATTATGGACTTATTAGACTACGCTCCTTCTGAGTTTGTAACACAGCATCAGGACAGCGATCTGGAACGCTTTCAAGGTTTTGTACACCGCACCTTTAACAGTGACGATCTAGCACAATTTATTAAGAGCTTACAGCATATCTACCGCAACCATAATGGACTCGAGACAGTTTTTACTAAACACGCTAAACCAGCCACCTTGCAACAGAGCATTCATGAGTTTAAGTCCTGTTTTTTTGAGATACCGCATTTAGAACGAACCAAGAAACATGTGAGCGATCCGCTTAAAAATTCGGCCGCCAAACGCATCAATATGTTTCTGCGTTGGATGGTACGGAATGATAATAATGGTGTGGACTTTGGCATTTGGAAGCGTCTTTCTCCTTCACAATTAAGCTGCCCATTAGATGTACACTCGGGAAATGTAGCGCGTCAACTAGGATTGCTAAAACGCAAACAGAATGATGCTAAGGCATTAGCAGAACTAGACCAAGCCCTACGACGTTTAGACCCAACCGATCCTGTGAAATACGATTTTGCCCTTTTTGGTTTAGGTGTTTTTGAAGGCTTTTAATTTCAGCCATGGATTCGTTATATTTAGCAGTTCAATTCTAATTTACCATCTATGAAATTTCGTTTTACGATTTTACTCCTATGTGCACTGGCTATTAGCTATGCTCAGGATCTACAGATTCCTGTCGATACGACATATGTCATTACAAATTCAATCACTATAAAAGGGAAACAGGTTAATTATAGAGCTGAAACGGGGTTTCAGCCAGTCTGGGACGAGAACGGTAAGATGATCGCATCCTTATATTATACCTATTATAAACGTACTAATGACTCTAATGGAAACAAAAGGCCTATAATCTATTCGTTTAATGGTGGCCCTGGTTCTGCGTCGGTTTGGATGCACATTGCCTATACGGGTCCTAAAATTTTAAAGATCGATAACGAAGGATATCCTATACAACCATATGGTGTTAAGGACAATCCTAATTCTATATTAGATGTAGCCGATATTGTATTTATTAACCCTGTAAACACTGGCTATTCCCGTAAGGTGGCTGATAAAGAAGGTAAATTACCCGACGACAAATTATTTTTTGGTGTGAATGCCGATATTAAGTATTTAGCCAGCTGGATGAATACGTTTACTACACGCCATAACCGCTGGGAATCGCCCAAATATATTATAGGCGAAAGTTACGGTGGCACACGGGTTATGGGACTTTCCTTAGAGTTGCAAAACAGCCAATGGATGTATTTAAATGGTGTAATTTTAGTCTCTCCTGCAGATTATAAAGTATTGCGCGTTGGCGGCCCTCTATCGTCGAGTTTAAATTTACCATACTATACTGCTACAGCGTGGTATCATAAGATGTTGCCTGCAGAATTACAGTCTAAAGATCTCTTAGATATTTTACCACAAGCTGAAGCCTTTGCTATAGATGAGTTACTACCAGCTTTAGCGAAAGGCTGGAATTTGTCTACTAACGAAAAGCAGGCCATCGCTAAAAAAATGAGTTACTTTTCTGGAGTTTCAGAAAACGTGCTATTACAGCAGAATCTGGATATGCCAAATCGTTTTTTCTGGAAAGAGCTTTTACGCGATACCACTGGTAAAACCATAGGTCGTTTAGATTCCAGATATCTTGGTATTGACAAGGTTGAAACGGGCACGAGTCCCGATTACAGTGCAGAACTCACCTCATGGCTGCATTCCTTTGCACCTGCTATTAATTTTTA
Source organism: Winogradskyella sp. (assembly GCA_013002225.1). Lineage (GTDB taxonomy): Bacteria > Bacteroidota > Bacteroidia > Flavobacteriales > Flavobacteriaceae > Winogradskyella. The sequence goes on along the minus strand of JABDKL010000037.1, from coordinate 14,625 downwards.
TATACAAAATGAACTGGGCTTTAAAACCGATGTAAAATATAATGTGTTTGGCAATGTTGGCAATTGGGATCGAACTAACGACAACACACGAGAGGCTTTAAGACAAGCTATGGCGCAGAATCCGTATTTAAAGGTTTTAACACAGTCGGGTTACTACGATGGTGCAACCACTTATTTTTCGGCCAAATACTCACAATGGCAGGTCGATCCCAGCGGAAAGATGAAAGACCGTTTTTCGTTTAAAGGCTACCGCAGTGGACATATGATGTATTTACGCAACGAGGATCTTATTAAAGCCAACGACGATTTAAGAGACTTTATTGAGAAATCATCCTCTAAAGGGAAGTCGGCAAAATATTAGATTTTTTATTTTTTTTAGGATAAAATAAAACCTTAGTGTTGATTATATCGTAAATAGTTTATACTAAACTATTTACTAAATGATAAATCCAAAATTACCTGAGAATGAAATAGCTCGATTGGAAGTTGTAAAATCATACAACATTTTAGATACACTACCTGATGCCGATTACGATAATATTACAAATCTCATTGCTACGATTTGCAATATGCCAGTTGCCTTAATTGGTTTCCTGGACGAAGATCGCAATTATTTTAAATCGCACTATGGCGTTCCATTTAATGAGTCGCCACGAGAGATCTCTTTTTGTGGACACACAATTTTAGGCGAAGAGATCATGATCGTTGAGGACGCACGATTAGATGAACGCTTTATTGGCAATCCACTATTAACAGAACATAATGCTATTTTTTATGCAGGTGTGCCGTTAGTAAGTCCTGAAGGCTATTCTTTAGGTACTATTTGTGTTTTTGATCAAAAGCCCAGACGACTCGTAAAACAACAAATCAAAGCCTTAAAGACTTTGGGAAAACAAGTGGTTAATCTACTTGAACTTAGAAAAAAGAACCAAAGTTTAGAATTAGCTAAAAAAGAACTACAGTTGCGCAACCAACAACTTAAAACCTTTGCTAACCACGTGTCGCACGATCTCAAATCACCTCTAACCAATATTATGTCCTTAACAACAATGGTTAAACAGGAAATTGACGATAATTTATCGGATGATGCTAAAATGTATTTAAATGCCATCGACGAATCTGCAACTATTTTAAAAGAATATATTGATGGCATGCTGTTGCATTATAGATCAGATGACCTAATAAATGCCGAAAAGGCAACTGTTGACTTAGAAAAAATAGGACAAAACATAGAGCAGATTTTAATATCTAATACAGATGAATTAAAATATCCAAAAATTAAAATTAAACACATTAATAAACCTGTAATAACTCAAATCTTAATAAATCTCGTGGATAACGCTTTAAAATACAATGATAAAGCCAAACGAATCGTAAAGATTGGTTATGAATCAATTAAAGACTATCACAGGTTTAGTGTAAGTGATAATGGGATAGGCATTCCACAGCCACAACAGGAACGCATTTTTGAATTATTTGAAAAAGTACATAATGACCTAAGTCAGTCTAGTACTGGTATTGGATTAAGTACCGTAAGAAATCTTGTTGAAAAATTGAATGGCAAAATTTCAGTATCCTCAATAGAAAATGAAGGAAGTACGTTCACATTTACCATAAAAAAGTAAAAGGATCTCCATTGCAGGAAATCCTTTTAAATCTTAAATTATAGTATAAAATTTAGCCTTTTAGCCAAGCTGCTCGCAATGCCTTTTGAGCATCAGTAGCGTTTTCATCCTCGACAAGCGATTTACTTTTGGCAGTAGCTTGTGTAAGTTTTGTTTCGATCATAATGGTTTCACCATTGCGCTCCAGTTCCATAGTAATATCCTGACCTACTTGCCATGCGAACATACCACCTACAACTTGTTGTGCATTTTGTAAGCTCAATTCTGCTCCATTTACCCTTTTAATAATATCTCCGGCCTGGATACCCTGAGATGCCCAGAAAGAATTTTTTAGAGCTACCGGAGAAAAGAAGATCTGGCCTTTTTCCTGATCAGCATCAAAAATAATATTTTGTCCACCAGCAAAAATATAATTGGTTGGCACCTCAGATTCACCCATGGTTAAACCTACCATATCAAAAAACTCATCGTAATTAATAGGCACATCACCTTCTACATACGTTTTTAAAAAAGCGCCAACACTTAAGTAAGACATCTCTGTAATCTCTTCGATCAAGGTATCATCGTTGAATGGTTTTTCCTTCCCGTATTTTGCAGATAATTCCTTCATTAAGGATAATAAACTTCTGTTACCATCACTTTCTTTACGCATTAAGATATCTATACACATACCTATGAGCGCACCTTTCATATACACATTATAATATTGAGATGCATACGGCTCTTCTAAAATATTTTCACTCATAATGGTGAAACTCATAGCATCATCTAAATTTTTAGATGTCGCTATTTTAGACATAATAGTATTGTAAAAAGCATTTGGCTCTATTAAGCCTTCATAGACTTGAAAGTGCTGAGCAAAATACTCTGTCACACCTTCGTACATCCAAAGATGTTTTGAAAATGTTGGTTCATTATAATCGAAATAATGAACATCCTCAGAATGCACAGATAATGGCGTTACAATATGAAAAAACTCATGAGCAACTACATCCACTATAGACGCTGCCAAGCCTTCTTTACTTGATGACTCTGGAAGCACAACAACCGTAGAGGTGTGATGCTCTAATGCGCCCATACCTTTAGGTGCCGTTTCAGATCCATCGGATAAATACAAGTAAATATCGTATCGTGCCGTACTATTAATATCTCCTAAATAGTCTTTTTGAGCTTGCATCATTTTATACACCGTCTCTTTTTGACTCGCTGCAGTATGTACACCATTTGGGGAGTACACGCTCAGAACAATTTTAATATCTCCAACCATAAATTCTTCAACATCCAGCTTACCATACATCATCGGATTATCTGTAATATCAAAATAGCGTTGTGCAAAATAGCTACTTGTAATACTGGTTCCATCGGGACTGGATTTAGTGCCTTTATTTTCTAATGCAGAGGTTCTAACAAATGTCGCAGGTGCAGTAACATCTAAGGCATATTGATTATTTTTTAAGGAATCAAAATAACCAATAAATCCGTGAAGATTTAAAACATAGTTATCTTCTTCGATATTTGTACCAGCTGGCGAGAACGGCTGTTCCCCACCAATACCACCATTGGTTTCTATATCAAAAGTATCATTAACATAATATTGAAGTTTATCCAGTTTACTAGCCTCAGTAATAGTCCAGGTGTTATCGTCTACTCTGGCTACCTCTAATTCATTGCCATCGTAGTCTAACGCTTTAAAGTCATCTACATATTTACCAAAATCACTTACCGAATAGGTGCCTTGTACTACTCTCGGTAGTCTATAAGTTACGGTTTCTGCTGTAAATCGCCCAGGATTAATTGTTACTGGAACTTTATCGTCTTCAACGGCGGTTAGATCCAATGAAGTTTCAATTGGATTGTTAGCAGCTAGATCATCTACCTTTGGTTTTGCTGATCCACAACCCACTAAAATTATGCTCAAGCCAAGAATGGCTAAATAATTCTTCATATAAATTGGTTTTAATTTTTTTATTAGTCTCACAAAACTACAATCTGTTACCATTATAAACCTAAAGGTTTTGTTAAATTAGCGCCATGCAACAGAATTTAGTAAGCATTGTCATCCCCTTTAAAAATACAGAATTATACATTTCTGAGTGCGTAGATTCTATTTTGAGTCAAAGCTATAAAAACTGGGAAGCCATATTTGTCGATGACCACTCAGAAGACCAAAGTCACGCTATTCTTAAAAACTATTCAGATTCGGAGCTCAGGATAAAAGTATTAAAAAACGAAGGTCATGGTATCATAGAAGCTTTACAAACCGCATTTAAACAAACAAAAGGCGTGTTTATAACCCGGATGGATAGTGATGATATTATGACACCCAATAGGCTGGAGGTTATGGTGAATAATCTTAAAAAATATGGAAATGCACACGTTGCAATTGGCCAAGTGAACTATTTTAGAGAAGGTGGTGTTAGTGAGGGGTTTGTTAAATATGAACAATGGTTAAATCGCCTTACACAAACTGGTACTAACTACAGTGAAATTTATAAGGAGTGTGTCATCCCGTCGCCATGCTGGATGATATATCGTGAGGATTTTATAGCTTGTGGAGGATTTGAGCCCAATCGCTATCCTGAAGATTATGATCTTGCATTTCGCTTTTACAAAGCTAATTATAAGTGTATCCCTTGTGATAAAGTGTTACTGCATTGGAGAGATTATAGTGAACGCACTTCTCGCAATCATAAACATTATGCCGAGAATTCGTTTTTGGATTTAAAGGTAGATTACTTTTTAGAATTGGATTATGATTGTAATAGACCACTTACCATTTGGGGTGCTGGAGCCAAGGGCAAAAAGCTCGCCAGATTGTTGATTAAACATGACATACCCTTTTATTGGATCTGTGATAATCCAAAAAAAATTGGAAAGGATATTTATGACCAGAAACTAAAGCGTTTTAATTTTCTTTCTCAATTATGTAATCCACAAAGTATTGTCACCGTTGCAAATGAAACTTCTCAACGTGAAATAAAATCATATTTTGAAGCGCAGCATATGAATGCGATGTTTGATTATTTCTTTTTCTGTTAAATTTCTCGCAAGGCTAATACTGATATCGTATTGCATTTTTTATATTTGGCTTACTAATAATCCTTGGAAATCGAATGCAGTTTAAAAACCCAGAATTACTTTACGCCCTTTTTTTTCTGGTGATTCCAATACTGATTCATTTATTTCAGTTGCGACGTTTTCAAAGAGTTGAATTTACGAATGTCAAATTCTTAAAATCTGTAAAACTCCAGACACGAAAAAGTTCACAAATAAAGAAATGGTTAACCTTAATAACACGAATGCTGTTACTTGCCTGCGTCATTTTAGCATTTGCCCAACCTTTTATTCCAGATACTTCTAACTTTAACGATACACAGGAAACAGTTATTTATTTGGATAACTCGTTTAGTATGCAAGCTCAGGGAAACAATGGGTCTCTGCTAAACACTGCAATTCAAGACTTAATTAACACTTTACCAGAAAATGAGCAAATCAGCATTTTTACAAACGATCGCACCTATAGAAACACAAGTTTAAAGGCCATAAAAAATGAATTGATCCAGTTGCCCTACTCAACTGCCCAATTAGATTATAACAGCTTAGTTTTAAAAGGAAAACAATTATTTTCAAATGAGAATTCGGCTACCAAAAATTTAATATTAGTATCTGATTTTCAACAGAAAAACGAAGCATTAACATTTGAACAGGATAGCGTTATAAATCTCAAACTAGTACAACTAAAATCGAATCTAACCACTAATACAAGTATTGATAGTGTATTTATTTCTAACACTACACCCGAAACCCTTACATTAAATGTTAAGTTTTCATTTCAAAATGTCACAGACGAAACAGTTCCAGTTTCATTAATTAATGCCGAGAATCTATTATCTAAAAGCGCTATTGATCCAAATGCTGGGAATGAGATTCAATTTACTATCGCCAATAATACGATAATAAATGGTAAAATAGTTGTAGATGATTTGGGCCTACAATATGATAATACTTTTTACTTTAACATTAATTCTAAACCAAAAATTAAGGTTTTAACCATCAATGACAATTCCCGCGATACGTTTTTAAAGCGCATATACACAGAAGATGAATTTGAATTCCAATCTTTTGACATTAATAGCTTAAATTTTAATCTAATTCCTAATCAAAATTTAATTATTTTAAATGAATTAAATAGTATTTCCGATCCTTTAGGAGTGGCTCTAAACGCATTTAAATCTGATGGCGGAAGCATTTTAATTATTCCTTCAGACGATATATCTTTTAGTTCATATAATCAATTAGTTAACAGTCTTTTTTACACTAATTTAACTGACAAGGATAGCATCAAAAAACGGATTACCACAATAAACTATAATCACCCACTTTTAGCGAATGCATTTTATGCAAAAGTGACCAATTTTCAATATCCCAGCACAGAATTATCTTATCAGTTAGACGCAAATAATAGCAAGGTATTATCTTACGAAGATGGGTCTCCTTTTTTAGTAGGAAGATTAAAATCATTTATGTTCTCCTCTCCCCTAAACAGTGCGTCTTCTAACTTTAAGAATTCTCAACTCATAGTACCTGTATTATACAATATGGGATTACAGAGCCTTGAACTATCTAAGCTATATTACACGATTGGCAATGCAAATACCATTGCCATTAAAACATCCATTGGACAGGATGATATACTTACACTAAATGCAAATGAAAATGCGTTAATACCGCTCCAACAAACCTATAGTAAGTCTGTAGTATTAAAAACGGATGCGTATCCAAACACTGCTGGCATTTATCGGGTTAAAAATAAAAATGAAGTTATTCAAAATTTGAGTTTTAATTATAATAGAGATGAAAGCCAATTAACTTATTATGATTTAGAGGTCATACCCAGTATTTCAAAGGACTCAAGTTTGGCTGAAACTATCGAAACTGTAAAAAGTAATACCAGAATTAATGCGTTGTGGAAATGGTTTGTTATTTTTGCCTTACTATGTCTTATTGTCGAAATGCTGATTCTAAAATATCTTAAATGAACGCACTCCTAAAATCTGCCACTATAGTTGATTCTAAAAGTGATTTTCACAACGAAACAGTTGATATTTTAATTGAAAAAGGCCGAATTAGTAAGATTTCGAAGCGTATTGCAAATCCAAATAATTATCGAGAGATACAACTAGATAATCTACACGTGTCACAAGGATGGTTTGATAGTAGTGTATCTTTTGGTGAACCTGGTTACGAAGAACGGGAAACCATTAGTAATGGTTTAAAAACAGCTGCCTTATCTGGTTACACTTCCGTAGCATTGAATGCAAATTCGAATCCGATAATAGATAGTTACGCAGACATAACTTTAGTAAAATCTAAGGCCGAGAATAGTGCGACGAAACTTTACCCTATAGGAGCATTAACTAAGGGAAGCAACAGTAAGGATCTTGCCGAGTTATTCGATATGAAAAATGCTGGTGCCGTTGCTTTTTACGACTATCAAAAACCCATATCTAATCCCAATCTGATGAAAATTGCTATGCAATATGCAAGCAATTTTGACGGTTTGGTTTTCTCATATCCACAAGAACCAAGGATTGCAGGCTCTGGAGTTGCTAACGAGCATATTAATAGCACAAAACTTGGACTCAAAGGCAATCCATCCTTAGCCGAAGAATTACAGGTCGCTCGGGATTTGTTTTTATTAGAGTACACAGAAGGCAAACTTCATATCCCAACCATATCAACCTCAAAGTCAGTACAATTAATTAGAGAAGCTAAAGCCAAAAAACTCAACATTTCCTGCAGTGTTGCTATTCATAATTTAGTTTTAACAGATGATTCGCTTCAAAGTTTTGATACTAATTATAAGGTATTACCTCCACTTAGAACTCAGTCAGATTGTGATGCCCTTATTAAAGGTTTAAAAGACGGCACCATAGACATGGTAACGACTGATCATAACCCTATAGACATTGAAGCTAAAAAGATAGAATTTGATTATGCTAAATATGGTACAATTGGTTTAGAAACTGCTTTCGGAGTTTTACAGACCATTTTTACAACTAAAAAGGCAATTAACTTATTAACACAAGGTAAATCTAGGTTTGGTGTATCTGAAGCTACAATCAACGAAGGTGAACGCGCAAATTTAAGTTTATTCAATCCAGAATTTAATTACGAATTTACAAAAGACCATATCACTTCAAAATCTAAGAATAGTGCATTTTTAGGAACTACATTAAAAGGCAAGGTTTATGGCGTTATTGCCAATAATAAAATTGTATTAAAATAAATGAATAATCGAACCGTTGAAAAAGGTAAAACTATGGCCATTGTAGCCTACCTTACCTTAATAGGCACCTTAATAGCCTTTTTTACAAATCAGGATAAGCGCAATCATTTTGTTAGTTTCCATATTAGACAGGCGCTTGGATTATGGCTGTTATTTATGGCAATGGGATATGTGGTAGGTATTTTTAATAATTGGAATATAACTTACTCCTGGTGGATATTTTTCTCAGTCCTGTTTATCTATGCTATTTTTGGTGCTATTGGAGGAAAAGCAAATAAAATACCACTTCTTGGAGATCTTTTTCAAAAAGTATTTAAATCGATAGGACAATAAGATGTCAAACAAGCTACACTACATCAAAAGACCCTCTTCATTGAGTCATAATGCACCATTGTTAATAATGTGCCATGGCTATGGGAGTGATGAAAATGATCTGTTTTCATTCGCTTCAGAATTACCAGAGGAACTATTTATAATTTCATTAAAAGCACCATATGCTATGCAACCTTACGGCAATGCTTGGTACGCCATTAATTTTGATGCAGAAAAAGGAAAATGGAGTGATGATGAGCAAGCTATGTCATCTGTAAATTTAATAGGAGAATTTATCGACTACGCTTGTAATACCTACAATGTGAATGCCGACAATATTACATTGCTTGGGTTTAGTCAAGGCACCATATTAAGCTATGCAGTAGCTTTTAACTACCCTAATAAAGTAAATAATGTGATAGCATTAAGTGGCTATGTGAACGAAGCTTTATTACCTGAAAATATAGACAAATCTGATGTTTCTCATTTAAATTTTTTCTGTTCCCACGGATCTGTAGATCAGGTTATTCCTGTAGATTGGGCTAGACAAGTACCTAAGATTTTAGAAAAATTTGAGGTTAAGCATGTATACTCCGAATACCCTGTTGGTCATGGAGTTGCACCCCAGAATTTTTATGATCTAAAATCTTGGTTGGAAAAATTAATCTAGCTGAATTTAGGATACATAAAATACTCCTTTAGTTCGTAATTTATCTGTCCATTTTCAGCAATCGTATACGTTAGGAAAATTTCGCCCCAATAAGTACCATCTGTAAAATTAGCTACGATCCATTTATGATTTAAAATTCTTATTTTATTAATAAGCAATTTAGAATCGGTCATAGACACAAATGGCACAATTGGATGGTCTTCACCGTCGTAATCATTCATAGTGTATAAACCCTCCTTTATCAAGTTGAGCAATTGTTCTGTGTTATAACCCTGCGCAACAAAATAATCTAAGGCATTGTCATTCCTGTCAATATTAAAATAATTCAGTTCAAAATTGTGTTCCTCTAAAGCGTCAATAGTTGCTTCATTTTCTGCGAGTTCCGATTTATAAGTCTTTATATCTTCTTCATATTTATCGATTATATTTTTTGAATTGACGTACTGAAAGATTATCAGTAATACAGAAAAAATGAACAGATACATTAATATTCTACTTTTCATCTCTTAAATAGTAATTTGTAAGTTATCGTATGCTAAAAAAACGTTTTCTGGTAACTTTTGTTGCACCTCATCATGCAACCCTAAGTGATGACTAATATGTGTAAGATAGGCTCGTTTTGGCTTAACTTTTTCGATAAATGCTAAGGCTTCACTTAATGTAAAGTGCGATACATGCTCCCTTTCACGCAGAGCGTTTACTACTAAAACTTCGAGGTTATTCAACTTTTCCATCTCGCGATCTGACACGGTTTTCATATCTGTGAGGTAAGCAAATTTTTCGAATCTAAAACCAAAAACCTGTAGCTTATGATGCAAACCATCTATTGGTATCACCTCTAAATCACCAGCCTTAAATGGTGCATTTTCAATATTCTTTTTAACAACACTCGGAGCACTAGGATACTTGTTTTCTGCTTCAAAGATATAATCAAATCGCTTTTCTAAAGCTTTAAACACCCTAGAATGGGCATATAAAGGTATATCGCCCTGCCTAAAGAAAAATGGTCTTATATCATCCAATCCCATGGTGTGATCGGCATGCTCGTGTGTAAAAATAATTCCATCGATCTTAGAGACGTTTGCTCGCAACATTTGTTGTCTAAAATCAGGTCCACAGTCAATAACAAAAGTATAGTTTCGCCATTCTACCAAAACAGAAACCCGAAGTCGTTTATCCTTAGGATTATTACTCAAACAAACAGGATGATCACTCCCAATTATTGGAATTCCCTGTGAAGTACCAGTACCTAAAAACGTAATTTTCAATACAATTTAGTTTAAAACAAAATTAAGGTTATTTTTTTGTTTACCATGCTAAAACAGTACCTTTGTTATAAGTTACAAACCCAGTTTCTATGAAGGAAATAACGTATAAAGGCGACTCTGAATTTGAGAATATCCCATCTTTAAAAGATAAAGCCTTACGAATAAATCTTAACCAGGATATTTATGGCACATTTGCAGAAATTGGTGCCGGACAGGAAACAGTACGTCAGTTTTTTAGAGCAGGTGGTGCTTCTGGTACTATTGCAAAAACGATGTCCGCTTATGACAAGGATTTTAGTGATGCTATTTACGGCATAGAATCCGATAAGCGTTATGTGACCGAAGCAAGATTACGAAAAATGCTGAATCATGAGGTTGAACTTATTGAACAACGTATCGTTAGAGAAAAGCATCCAAATAAAATGTTTTTTGCTTATGCCAATACGGTAGCCACCATAGATTTTGCTAAAAAATATAAAGGACACGGATGGGTTGGCATTAAGTATCAGGTTGCACCAGATCAGGACTATAATGAAATTGTGCTACATATTCGTTTTAAAGAAAATGATGCAAGATTACAACAAGAAACTCTAGGTAAGCTAGGAACCAATCTTATCTATGGCGCTTTTTATAAGTATAACCAACCTAAAAAATTATTGCGCTATCTATATGACCATTTGGATAAGGACCAATTAGAAATTGATACCATAAATTTTGATGGGCCTGTGTTTAAAAATGTAGACAATCGATTAATGAGTTTGCAGTTGGTTAAGAATGATATGACAGATGCCGTAATGTTTGCACCAGATGGTAATAATGTATTACCTGCACGTGTATTATATAAGAAGAACATCTTAACATTAAGAGGTAGTTTTAGACCCGTAACCAAGGTTAATATGGACATGTTCGAGAAATCTTACGAAATGTTCATAAAAGAAAATAAAGTAGATAAAGACAAAACCCAAGTGATTTTTGAGATTACCCTCTCTAATTTGCGAGCAGAAGGTAAGATTGACGAACAGGATTTTATGGATCGTGCAAAATTACTATGCTCACTTGGACAAACTGTTTTAATTTCAAATTTTCAGGAGTATTATAAATTGGTTGAATATTACTCTCAATATACAAAAAGTCGAATGGGCTTAGCTATGGGTGTAAACAACCTCGTAGATATTTTTGATGAAAAATACTACCGACACTTAAGCGGTGGAATTTTAGAAGCTTTCGGAAAACTATTTTACAAAGATCTTAGAGTTTATTTGTATCCAATGCAAAATAAAGATGGAAGCCTTACTACTAGCGAAAATTTAAAAGTGCATCCTCGAATGAAAGAACTCTACAAGTTTTTTAAATACAACGGAAAAGTTGTTGATATTACAGATTTTAATGCTTCTAACCTATCTGTTTTCTCAAGAAGAGTCCTTAAAATGATTGCTAATAACGAAAATGGATGGGAACCAATGTTACCAGAAGGTGTTGCTAAATTAATTAAGGAAAAAAGCCTCTTTGGGTGTGAATCTGAAGAAGTGATCCATAAGGACTAAAAAAGGCCTTTATATTATTTATAAAAACGACCAATAGTTTAGTACTACTGGTCGTATTTTTATTACAATAAGATTTGCGCTGTATGTGCTTTTGTTTTCACTTTGGTTATAACATCTTCAATAATACCTTCCTCATTTATTACAAAAGTTGTTCTATGGATGCCGTCATATTCTCTGCCCATAAATTTTTTTGGTCCCCAAACGCCGAAGGCCTCAATAACTGATTTATCTTCATCAGCTAGCAAAGGGTATTTAAAACCGTACTTATTTTTAAAGTTACTTTGTCTCTTAGCACTGTCTGCACTAACACCTAAAATTTCATAGCCTTCAGATTGAAAACGATCATAGTTGTCATTAAGATTACAAGCTTCTGCAGTACAGCCAGGTGTACTGGCCTTTGGATAAAAAAATACAACTAATTTTCTTCCAGCATAATCTGATAATGAAATTGAATTACCATCCTCATCCTTTGCTGTAAATTTTGGTGCCTTGTCCCCTACTTTTAAATGCGTCATAATTGCTTAAATTTGTTTTTTGTAAAAATACAATGAATGACTAAGCAAGAAAAGGTAGAATTTGTTATAAATACGTTAAATGAACTTTATCCAACAATTCCAGTACCCTTAGACCATAAAGATCCTTATACACTTCTTATTGCCGTTTTAATGTCTGCCCAAAGTACCGATGTGCGTGTTAACCAAATAACACCGCTATTATTTGAGCGTGCCGATAATCCTTATGATATGATTAAAATGAGCGTAGATGAAATAAGAGAGATCATTAAACCTGTGGGACTATCACCAATGAAAAGTAAAGGCATACATGGTTTATCTCATATCATAATAGATAAGTATAACGGTGAGGTGCCGAAAACCTATGAAGCACTTGAGGCTTTACCTGCAGTTGGACATAAAACAGCAGCTGTGGTACTGTCACAAGCCTTTGGAATTCCTGCTTTTCCTGTAGATACGCATATACATCGCTTAATGTATCGATGGAATTTATCTAACGGAAAAAACGTAATACAAACAGAAAAAGATGCCAAGCGTTTGTTCCCTAAAGCATTATGGAATGATCTTCACCTTCAAATTATCTGGTACGGCAGAGAATATTCACCAGCACGTGGATGGGATTTAGATAAGGATATTATTACTAAAACTATAGGAAGAAAAGCGGTTATAAATGACTACTTAAAAACAAAAAAATCCTGATTTTAAAAACCAGGATTTTAACTCAACTTAATTTAGAAGTGCTTCAAACTTCAATTTATTATAATTTATAACACTTAAAGCCTTTGAATAATTCAAAAGAAAACTAACAGTTTCATCTTTTGGTTTTAGGTTATTTTTAATTGGGGAAGCATTAGAGTAAATTTTTGCCATATTCTTAATTATTGATTAATTATATGTCTAAAACGTCACTACAAATACTTTATTGTATTAATTTGTTAAAACTATATTGTTTTGCTCAATAACCTTACGCATATTAATTAAAGCATATCGCATTCTACCTAATGCAGTATTAATACTAACACCTGTACGCTCAGATATTTCCTTAAAACTCATATCCTGATACATGCGCATCACCAATACTTGTTTTTGATCTTCAGGTAACTCTTCAATGACACGTCTAACGTCAGATTCTACCTGTTCTTTTATCATTGACTTTTCAGCATTTAAACTAGAGTCACTTAATACAGAAAAAATACTGAACTCGCCTGCATTATCAAACTTAGGCATACGATTGTTTTTTCTAAAGTGGTCGATAACTAAGTTATGTGCAATCCGCATAACCCAAGGCAAAAATTTACCTTCTTCGTTGTACTTACCTCTTTTTAGAGTTCTAATAACTTTAATGAATGTATCTTGGAATACGTCTTCAGTGATATCTCTATCATATACTTTAGAATAGATAAAACTGTAAATTTTTTGCTTATGTCTACTTATTAAAATAGATAAAGCGTGTTCATCGCCGTTAATGTAGTTGCTGACCAATTCTGCGTCTTGGATAAGTTCTTTTTTCATAATATTACTCTTAGTAGTAAGAAGCGGACTTCTTAGCAAGGGGTTAAAATGTTCTAAAGTAATATTATGCTATACGCAGGTGTTATTTAAATGATTAGGTCGTAAATATAACAACATTCATTCCGAAAAAACAAAAAAAATTAATAAAATTTAACATTTTATCGGATAAAAGGTTCCTTTAATAGATAAAATAGATGTAGTATCTTTGCAAACTTAGATACGTAAATGACCTATGAATACTACTGTTTTAGACGTGAACCCAAAGGAAAATATCATCATCAAGGGTGCAAAACTGCACAATCTAAAAAATATTGATGTAGTTATCCCTAGAAATAAATTAGTGGTTATAACTGGTTTATCGGGTTCGGGAAAGTCTAGTTTAGCTTTTGACACCTTATATGCTGAGGGCCAAAGACGTTACGTTGAAAGCTTAAGTAGTTATGCTCGTCAGTTCCTAGGAAGGCTCAATAAACCAAAAGTAGATTACATTAAAGGTATTGCTCCTGCAATTGCTATAGAACAAAAGGTAAATTCTACGAATCCACGATCTACTGTTGGAACATCCACAGAAATTTATGATTATTTAAAGCTATTGTTTGCACGCATTGGAAAAACCTACTCGCCTGTTTCAGGTAAAGAAGTAAAAAAGCATACTGTTTCAGATGTCATTAATTATGTTTCAAAATTTAATGAGGGAGATAAAATGTTACTTCTATCTCCTATAGTATTAGAAGAAGGAAGAACAATTGAAAATAAATTACAAACGTTGCAGCAACAAGGCTATGCTCGTATTAAATTAAATGATGACGTTTTAAGAATTGATGATGCGCTTAAACAAAATATAGAATCTGCCAAAGACTTATTTCTGGTTGTAGATCGTGTTGTGTTTAAAG
>JABDKL010000034.1 GCA_013002225.1 Winogradskyella sp. | reverse complement strand
TACAAAATCTTAGTACAGGTAGCTATATAATTAAATTAATAGCAGCAAATAACAGTGTGTATACAAAGAAGATTTTGGTAAAATAAATTTTATAGTTAGTTAGTTAGTGAAAAAAGGCTATTCCATTTGTAAATAGGAATAGCCTTTTTTAGTAATTACAAGATGCTAATTTCTTAAATTTCTGTAATTTTGCAGACTTATAAGAAACACGAATAATGAGTACAAAGTTTCCTGAATATAAAGGACTTAACTTGCCAGCTGTCGCAGACCAGATCAGTGACTATTGGGAAGCTAATAATATCTTCGAAAAAAGTGTAACCACTAGAGAAGGAAAACCACCTTATGTGTTTTTTGAAGGACCACCTTCTGCAAACGGTCTACCTGGAGTTCACCATGTATTAGCACGTGCTATAAAAGATATATTTCCACGCTACAAAACCATGAAGGGTTTTCAGGTGAAACGAAAAGCAGGATGGGATACACATGGCTTGCCCATAGAACTTGGAGTAGAAAAAGAACTTGGAATTACCAAAGAAGATATTGGTAGTAAAATCTCTGTAGAAGCATATAATGAAGCTTGTAAAAAAGCGGTCATGCGCTACACAGATATCTGGAACGATCTTACTCAAAAAATGGGTTATTGGGTAGATATGGACGACCCATACATTACCTATAAGTCTAAATACATGGAAAGTGTATGGTGGTTATTAAAACAGATATATGACAAAAATTTATTATATAAAGGGTATACCATACAACCCTATTCCCCAAAAGCAGGTACAGGATTAAGTTCTCATGAGTTAAACCAACCAGGAACTTATCAGGATGTAACAGATACAACAGTAGTTGCACAGTTTAAGGCTAATGAAGATTCTTTACCTGATTTTCTTAAAAATGAAGGCGATATATACTTTTTGGCCTGGACAACAACGCCTTGGACACTTCCAAGTAATACAGCATTAACGGTTGGACCGAAGATTGAATATGTTTTAGTAGAAACCTATAATCAATATACGTTTAAACCTATGAACGTAGTTTTGGCTAAAAATCTAGTGTCAAAACAATTTGATGGTAAGTATACTCAAGTTGAAACAAAACCAGAATTACTTTCTTATAAGGCAGGTGATAAAAAAATACCTTTTCACATCGTTAAAGGGTTTAAAGGAAAAGAATTAGTTGGCATCACTTATGAACAATTACTAGATTTCGCCTTGCCAAACGATAATCCGGAAAATGCATTTAGAGTGATTTCGGGAGACTTTGTAACCACAGAGGATGGTACAGGGATTGTACATACAGCACCTACCTTTGGTGCAGATGATGCACTGGTGGCAAAGCAGGCTACACCAGAAATACCACCACTTTTAGTAAAAGATGATAATGGCAATTTAGTACCATTAGTTGATTTACAAGGACGTTTTAGACCAGAAATGGGCGAATTTGCCGGTAAATACGTAAAGAATGAATATTATAATGAAGGCGAAGCACCAGAAAGATCAGTGGATGTTGAGCTTGCCATTAAATTAAAAATAGAAAATAAAGCCTTTAAGGTCGAAAAATATAAACACAGTTACCCTAACTGCTGGCGTACAGATAAACCAATCCTCTACTATCCATTAGACTCATGGTTTATAAAAGTAACAGATGTTAAAGACCGTCTTGTCGCCCTAAATAATACCATAAACTGGAAACCAGAATCTACTGGTACTGGCCGTTTTGGTAATTGGCTTGCAAATGCAAATGACTGGAATTTATCGCGTTCTCGTTTTTGGGGAATTCCACTACCAATTTGGAGAACAGAAGATGGAAAAGAGCAATTATGCATAGGATCAGTTAAGGAATTAAAAGCAGAAATTTTGAAATCTGTTGAAGCTGGTGTTATGACTGAAGATATTTTTGCAGATTTTGAAGTCGGTAATATGACTGATGAAAATTATGATACTATCGATTTGCACAAAAACATTGTAGATAAAATAGTATTAGTTTCAGCCTCAGGTCAACCAATGAAACGCGAAAGTGATTTAATCGATGTTTGGTTCGACTCAGGGTCTATGCCATATGCACAATGGCATTATCCTTTTGAAAATAAAGATCTAATCGATAAAAACGAAGCTTTTCCTGCAGATTTTATTGCAGAAGGTGTGGACCAAACACGTGGTTGGTTTTACACACTTCATGCTATAGGTACTATGGTTTTTGACTCCGTTGCCTATAAGAATGTTGTTTCTAACGGACTCGTTTTAGATAAAAATGGACAAAAAATGTCCAAGCGATTAGGGAACGCTACAGACCCTTTTGAAACGTTATCAAAATACGGAGCTGATGCCACACGCTGGTACATGATCAGTAATGCTAATCCTTGGGACAACCTAAAATTTGATAGTGATGGTATCGCAGAGGTGAGTCGAAAGTTTTTCGGAACACTTTATAATACTTATTCCTTTTTTACCCTTTATACTAACATTGATGGCTTTAATTACAGTGAGGAAGATATTGCATTAGAGGAACGACCAGAAATTGATCGCTGGATACTTTCAGAATTAAACACCTTAATTATTAAGGTCGATAAATTTTATGAAGCGTACGAACCCACTAAAGCTGCCAGAGTTATTTCTGATTTCACACAAGACTATTTGAGTAACTGGTATGTAAGGCTCAGCAGAAGACGTTTTTGGAAAGGCGATTACCAAACAGATAAAATTTCAGCTTATCAAACGCTATATACGTGTATGGTAACCATTGCTAAATTAGGCGCTCCAATTGCACCTTTCTTTATGGATCGCTTGTATTTAGATTTGAATGCGGTAACTAAAAAAGAGAGCTTTGAAAGCGTGCACCTGGCAGAATTTCCAATAGTAAACACTGACGCCATTGATGAGGTTTTAGAACGAAAAATGGAAAATGCACAAACAATATCATCACTGGTCTTATCGTTAAGAGCTAAGGAGAAGATTAAAGTGCGCCAACCGCTTCAAAAAATTATGATTCCGGTTGATAGTCAGCAACAAAAAGAAGAAATCGAAGCGGTTTCAGATTTAATAAAACATGAGGTAAATATTAAAGAAATAGAACTGTTAGAGGACGCCTCTGATATATTAGTTAAACAGATTAAGCCAAATTTTAAAGTTTTAGGACCTAAGTTTGGTAAAGACATGAAATTAATTGCAACTGCAATACGCGAACTCACATCTGATGCAATTAAAAAAATTGAGCAAAACAAGAGTTTAGATGTTGAAATTAACGGAAAAATGATTACTTTAGGTTTGGATGATGTAGAGATTACGTCTCAGGATATCGAAGGATGGCTTGTTGCTAATGAAGGTGCGTTAACAGTAGCTTTAGATGTAACAATTAGTGAAGATTTGCGTAAAGAAGGCATTGCTCGTGAACTTGTAAACCGAATTCAGAATTTGCGTAAAGATTCAGGATACGAAGTAACAGATAAAATTGATGTTCAACTTCAAAGCGATGAAAAAATTGACGCAGCTGTTACTTCCAATGAAGCGTATATTAAATCAGAAACCTTAACCGAAGAACTACAAATTATGGACACAATAAACAATGGTATAGAAATTGCCTTTGATGAGGTAAATACTAAATTGTTTATTCAAAAACACTAAAATTATGTCAACACAAACTAATCACAGATATTCAGATAAAGATTTAGAAGAATTTAAAAGTATCCTTCAAGAAAAGATTAAAAAAGCTGAGCACGATTTAGAACTTATTAAAAGTGCCTATATGAATGACCATAATAATGGAACGGATGATACTTCCCCTACATTTAAAGCCTTTGAAGAAGGGAGTGAAACGATGAGTAAGGAAGCTAACTCTGCATTGGCAATCCGTCAAGAAAAATTCATTAGAGATCTAAAAAATGCAATTATCAGAATTGAGAACAAAACTTATGGTATTTGCCGTGTAACAGGTAAATTAATTGCTAAGGAGCGTTTAAAACTTGTACCTCATGCGACACTTAGTATTGAGGCAAAGAATATGCAATAAATAATCAGAGATTTTGATTAATAATTACGGTATTAAGCCTTGGGATATAAATTTCAAGGCTTTTTTTATAGTGCTAATTTCATTGTTAAGCGGTTTCGGCACTGCAGCTCAAAATTCACTAAGTAAGGATTTTTCTGCTGAGAACATTTCGACTGTAAAAATCGATGGAAGTGAGATCTTTAACATTACTGTAGAATCTTCAATAAGTTCTAGAATTTCATTAACCTCCATACTAGACGGTGAGTACCAAAATCAATATCAAATAGTGACGCAACGAAATACAGATACATTAAATATTAGTCTTAAAATAATCCCATTTACGACACAAACAGATGATAAGCGACATGCTCACAAGGTGATTGCTGCAACCTTACATGTTGAGCTACCAGATAACCTTGATTTAAAAATAGGAAGTGATGTGGGTTCAGCAATTATAAATGGAAAGTTTAAAAGACTTTCCGTAGCGCTATTACAAGGTAATTGTTTCTTTGAAGGTAAGGCTAGTACTGCTTTAATAAATACAATTGACGGTACTATAAAGGTTATTACTAAAAATGCAAATGTCCATGCTATATCTAAAAATGGAATTGTAAACATTGATACAAATAAGCCTACTGGTGACTCTTGGAGGCTGGAATCTATTAACGGAAATATAAGTGTGCACAACCAAGAATAATAGGTTATTTTTGCTCAAATTGTTAAAATGTCTTTAAAGAAAACAGGCCTTATTATACTACTCATTTTGTTAATTGACCAACTGAGTAAAATCTATATCAAAACCAATTTTGTTCTTAATGAGGATTATACCATATTTAACTGGTTTAAAATAGCCTTTGTAGAAAATGATGGCATGGCCTGGGGAACCAAATTAAGTGATGTCTTTAGTTTTATTTCAGACAAATCTGCTAAACTAATTCTAACGCTATTTCGCATTGTCGCTGTTACAGGTATTGCATTTTGGCTAATTGATGTTATAAAAAAGGAAAAAGCAAAAATTTTAATTTTTGCTATCGCAATTATATTCGCAGGAGCATTGGGTAATATTATAGATTCTGTTTTCTATGGTATATTATTTAGTGACAGTGCATTTCAAGTTGCAGAATTTCTACCTGAAAATGGCGGTTATGCCGAAGTATTTCACGGAAAAGTCGTAGATATGCTGCATTTTCCTATATGGGATGGCGTATTGCCAGCATGGCTTCCGCTTTTTGGAGGAAAGTATTTCTCTTTTTTCGACCCAGTTTTTAATGTGGCTGATGTGGCTATTAGTACAGGAATTGGAATCCTAATCGTATTCAATAAAAAGGCTTTTAAAGAGCCTAGTGAAACTGAATCACCTGAGTTGGAGTTATACAGTAATCTAGACTAATATCGTTCTCTGAGTTTTCAAAGGCAATTTCCTCAACTTCAAAAAGGGACAAACCAATTTTTACTGTTTCAGGATTACAATTGGCTAAAAACCGATCATAAAAGCCTTTGCCGTAACCAATCCTATGTCCTGCTTTGTCAAATGCCAAGAGCGGAATAAAGACAACTTCTAATTGAGAAGGTTTTATCTCTATACCATCAATTGGCTCGGGAATATTATAACTGTTTTTTTTCAGCCTGGTATTATCTGTAAGCAGATAATGATTCATTGTGTAATCTTCAAAATTACTTTTCGGGACGACTATATTTTTATCTTTTCCAGCTAATATGTTAAGAATATAATCGGTCTGAATTTCTTTTTGTTCGGTAATGGTTAAAAAGATATGGTAAAACGTAAAATCCCATATATGAAGTTGTAGGATACGGTTTGCTATAGACAAACTATAGTCTTCAATCTGTTCCTCTGTTAACTCCAGTCGTAATTTTTTATATTTTTTTCTTATTTCAGATTTGTTCACGCTTCTAATTTTGTGGAGATATGAAAAATAGCATCGCCTTGATAAATCACTGGTGATTCGTTTACATTAAAAATATAACCGTCATTGGGTGCTTTAACAAAATAATTAAAACTTCCGTAAGGATCGGTAATATGTCCCAGAACATCACCTTTTTTTACAAAGGAATTGATATCTATCGTAGCTTTAAACATGCCAGAATATTTGGCTCTTAACCATTTGCTTTCTTCAATGATTATAACATTAGATTTAGGTTTAGAAACTTTAAACTTTCTATTTAACATCCCTAAATGATGTAAAACGCGTTTAGCACCATTAACGCCTGTGTTAGTTATAGGACTATGAATATTAAATGATTTACCGCCTTCAAATAATAATATTGGAACACCTGCATTATAACAAGCATTTCTAAATGACTTATTTAAATTTTTAGAATAATAAATAAAAGGTGCACCAAAAACATGTGCTAACTCATTAAGTTTTTCGTCGCCCTGGATTATTCTAATTTGTGCTGCATTAAAGCGGTCCGCGCCTCCTGTATGAAAATCCATAACAAAGTCTACATGAGGTATAATCTCCTTCATCACAAAATTAGCAACTCTACTCGCTAAAGAGCCATTGGCACTTCCTGGGAATACTCGATTTAAATCGCGACCATCAGGAAATAGACGGTTCATGTTTAAAAATCCAAATACATTAATTACAGGCACACAGATTATAGTCCCAATTTTTGGCTTATTAATGCCTTTGGCTATAATTTGTCGTACGATTTCCACACCATTAATTTCATCTCCATGTATGCCTGCAGTCATCAAAACGGTTGGTCCTGACTTTTTAGAGCGTTCTATAATAATTGGAACCGCCAAGGTGTTTCTTGTGTGGAGCTTGGCAACTTCAAAAGTAATCGTGCTACTCTCTCCTGGTGCAACCTTTACGCCTAAAATATTTAGTATATCTTTTGACATGATATTATTTTCTACTACGTTCTATAAACGTTATAATAGCTCTTGCAATATTTTTACTGGTTGCTGTTTCTATGCCCTCTAAACCAGGTGTAGAGTTTACTTCTAGTAATAAAGGTCCTCGAGCAGATTGTAACATGTCTACACCACACACCGGAAGCTTTAATACTTTGGCGGCATTCATGGCTAGTTTTAACTCGTCTTGATCTAATTTAATAATATTAGCAGAACCGCCTCGGTGAAGATTAGAACGAAACTCGCCTTCTTTCCCCTGACGCTTCATGGCTCCAACAACTTGGCCATCTACCACTAAGGCTCTTAAATCTGCACCTTTCGCTTCTTTAATATACTCCTGCACAATGACTCTGGCCTGTAGACCATTAAAGGCTTCCAGTACTGATTCTGCTGCATTTTTGGTTTCTGCCAGAACAACGCCAAGCCCTTGCGTCCCTTCTAGTAATTTAATGATTACTGGTGTACCTCCAACATGCTCTATGACCTCTTCGACATCACGGGAATAATTTGTGAAAACAGTTTTAGGCATACCTATACCAGCTTTACTTAAGCGCTGTAGACTTTTTAATTTATCTCTTGAACGCAAAATGGCATCTGAAGATGCTATAGTAAATACGCCCATTTCCTCAAATTGTCGCACCACTGCACATCCGTAAAAAGTTACGGAAGCTCCTATTCTAGGAATAATAGCATCTACGTAATCTAAATAACGATCCTTGTAATAAATAGCTGGCTTTTCTTTTTCTATAATAATATCACACTTTAGTGGGTCAATGATTTCAACGTCGTGGCCTCTTCCTCTCGCTTCTTCGACGAGACGTTGGGTAGAATATAATTGAGGGTTACGCGAAAGGATTACTATGTTCATTAGTTATTTTTTATTTTTAAAAGATTGATTATCTAAATCGACATCGACAATAAATTTTTTGCTTAAAAATTGACGACCAATAAGCACGGGAAATCGCATATCGTCCCTGGTGCTTAAAGTTAAGTTAATCTTATAGGTTTTGCCAAAAAATATAACATCGGTTTTTATCTTATATCGATTCTCTTTATGGCCATTACTGCTTTTAACGTCGGTATAAGTATAGTTGTTAAAAACAACCTCATCACTTTTAAAATTAGGATGCCCTTTGCTTTCAAACGTGCATCTCAAGGTATTATTTTCTTCAATAATTTTAGAGCAATGTATCG
Source organism: Winogradskyella sp. (assembly GCA_013002225.1). Classification (GTDB taxonomy): domain Bacteria; phylum Bacteroidota; class Bacteroidia; order Flavobacteriales; family Flavobacteriaceae; genus Winogradskyella. Next base: position 27,233 of record JABDKL010000034.1, on the reverse strand, counting down.
CAGAAGTATAGGCTCCAGTATCAATTTTTACATTGATTTCGAATAAATTTAATTGAGGAAAGTCAATTTTGTCAACTCTACCTAAAAGCTTTTTAGACATAGATTATTACATATAATGAGGTTGGCAAAGGTAGCTATAAAGTTTAATGAAAATGCAGTGGTTTAATAGTAATTATTACCTTTGATAGTATGCCGGAACCAAGTTTAAATATTCAAATTAAAACCTTGCCAAATCAGCCTGGAGTGTATCAATATTTTGACGCTGATAATAAGCTTATTTATGTGGGTAAAGCAAAAAACATAAAAAAAAGAGTCAGTAGTTATTTTACAAAACAACACGATTATGGGAAGACCAGAGTTTTAGTTAAGAACATTGCTTCAATTAAGCATATTGTTGTAGAGACTGAAAATGATGCTTTGCTATTAGAAAATAATTTGATAAAAAAATATCAGCCTAAGTACAATGTAATGCTTAAGGACGATAAATCGTACCCTTGGATTTGTATAAAAAAAGAACGATTTCCCAGAGTATTTCCAACCAGACGAGTGATTAAAGATGGGTCGGAATATTTTGGCCCATATACGAGCATGAAAACTGTTAAAACCCTCTTAGGTTTAATTAAGGGTTTATACCAGTTAAGAACGTGCAACTATGATTTATCTGAAGCTAAAATCGAAGCTGGAAAATATAAAGTTTGTTTAGAATATCATTTAGGTAATTGCAAAGGCCCATGCGAAGGGCTGGAGACAGAAGCCGAATACCATTCTAATATAAAAGCGATAAGAGAAATTTTAAAAGGAAATTTCAAGGATTCTTTACAGCAATTTAGGATTCAAATGAAACAACATGCATCGCAAATGCAATTTGAAGATGCCCAGAAAATTAAAGAAAAGCTTGAGATCTTAGAGAATTACCAGGCCAAATCTACAATAGTCAACCCAAAGATTAGTAATGTCGATGTGTTTTCCGTTGTAAGTGATGAAACTTATGCCTATGTTAATTTTTTACAGTTAAGTTATGGCTCCATTATTAGATCTCATACTCTGGAATTAAAAAAGAAATTACAAGAGTCTGATGTAGAGTTGTTAGAATTGGCAATTACAGAAATACGTCAAAGATTTAATTCTAACTCTAAAGAGATTTATGTACCTTTTAAAGTTAATCTCGGTGATGAAATTAAAATAACAATTCCGAAACTTGGGGATAAGAAAAGTATTGTAGATTTATCTAAAAGAAATGCCATGTACTATCGCATGGATAAGTTAAAGCAGATAAAAATAGTTGATCCAGATCGTCATGCCAACAGAATTATGGCCCAAATGAAAGCTGATTTGCGTTTGTCTGAAGAGCCACGACATATTGAGTGTTTTGATAATTCAAATATACAAGGTACAAATCCTGTTGCAGCTTGTGTTGTTTTTAAAAATGGGCGACCTAGCAAAAAGGACTATAGACATTTTAACATAAAAACGGTCGATGGGCCAGATGATTTTGCATCAATGGAAGAGGTTGTTTTTAGGAGATATAAACGACTGCTTAATGAAGATAAACCTCTGCCACAACTTATAATTATAGATGGTGGTAAAGGACAATTATCTTCTGCTTTAAAGAGTTTAGATATTTTAGGCCTTAGAGGTAAAATTGCAATAATAGGAATTGCCAAACGTTTAGAAGAGTTATTCTATCCGGATGATCCAATTCCATTATATTTAGATAAAAAAAGTGAAACGCTCAAAATCATTCAACAGTTAAGAAACGAAGCACATAGATTTGGTATAGAGCATCATCGAAATAAACGCAGTAAGGGGGCGTTAACAACAGAGCTGGAGAACATATCTGGCGTAGGAGAGCAAACAATAGTTGAACTCATGAAAAGTTTTAAAACCGTAAAACGAATTGCCAATGCTAAGTTAGACGAGCTCGAAGCTGTTGTTGGTGTTTCGCGTGCAAACAAAATATATAATTATTATAATAAGGAGTAAGTTGATAAATGCAAGCTCATATTACCTGTCATTAAAGCCATTCTTCATTATTGGCTTTATGTTGCTATTTAGCGCAAATTTTAGTGGTGCTCAGGAAGTGAATAATCCAAAGGTGGGTTTAGTGTTGAGTGGAGGTGGTGCTAAGGGATTTGCACATATTGGAGCATTAAAAGTTATTGACAGCTTAGGTATAAAAATAGACTATGTGTCCGGTACAAGTATGGGTGCAATAATCGGGTCGCTCTACGCAACAGGGTATTCTGGCAAACAGCTTGAAAAACTCTTTAATAATATCGATTTTGATGAGTTAATAAATGATGAATTTGGGAGGGCATCTAAACCCTTCTACGAGCGCGAAAATTCGGAAAAATACGCTATTACCTTACCTTTTGAAAACTTTAATATAAGCTTACCTTCCGCTTTATCCCGCGGTCAAAACGTCTACAATTTGCTTTACCAATTAATGATGCCTGTTAATGATATAACCGATTTTTCTAATCTTCCAATACCGTTCTTTTGTATTGCTACAGATATAGAAACCGGAGAATCCATAGTTATAGAAGAGGGAAGGTTAGCTCAAGTAGTAACAGCGAGTGGCGCACTTCCATCTTTGTTTCAACCTGTTGTTATTGGTGATAGAATACTAATTGATGGTGGTGTTACCAATAATTTTCCGGTAGAAGAGTTGCGTGCAAAAGGTATGGACATTATAATTGGCGTTGATGTTCAGGATGCCTTAAAAGACAGAACAAGTTTAGGCTCCGCTCCTGATATATTATTGCAGATTAATAATTTTAGAACCATTAATGCAATGAAGCAAAAGGCAAAATTAACAGATATTTATATAAAGCCTGATATAACTGACTATTCAGTTATATCTTTTAGCGAGGGAGACGATATTATTTCTAACGGAGCCGCTGCAGCACGAACACATATGCCTCAATTGCAAAAAATTAAGGCGCAGCAAAAACAAAAGCAAGAATTCTCAGAATTAACAATTATAGATAGTATTAAAGTTAACTCAATAAACATAGGAGGAAAAAAGCGATATACACGATCTTACTTATTAGGTAAATTAAAATTAAAAGGCGATAAGAGAATTAGTTACGAAGACTTTAAAAGAGGAATAAATAGCGTTATTGCAACTAACAATTTTGATACGTTTAGATATCATTTAGTGGAAAGCGAAAATGCTCCCGGCTATGATTTAAAAGGCACCATAAAAGAGTCTAAAATAACGACATTTCTCAGACTAGGGTTGCATTATGATGGTTTGTATCAAAGTGCACTTTTGGCAAATCTTACTCAAAAAAGATTGCTGTTTGATAATGATATAGCTTCGCTCGATGTTATTCTTGGTGATAATTCCAGGTACAATTTCGATTATTTTATTGATAAAGGATTTTATATTAGTATAGGTATTAAATCAAGGTTTAATCAATTCAACAAAAACGTTAATCCTTTATTAGCCTTAGAAGAAGATTCACCCTTGCTTTCAGGTTTAAATAGAATTGACGTAGAACTTTCTGATTTTACAAACCAGGTCTATCTGCAGACTATTTTTAGAAAAGACTTCGCACTTAGGGCAGGCGGAGAAATTAAGCGACTTAAGATTACCTCAGAAACTATTATAGATGACAACCAACAGGATAATACAACCTTCGAAAACACCACCTATTTTAGTTTATTTGGAAATTTAGTCTTCGATAATTATGACAATGTGCATTTTCCAAGAAATGGCTTTTATTTTAATGGCGATTTTCACTTATACCTTAACGCGTCAAGTTTTGATAGTAATTTTGAAGAATTTTCAATAGCCAAAGCAGATATAGGTTATGCCATTAGTCTAAATGATAAGGTAGCATTAAAGTTAGAAACCAGTGGAGGTTTTAAAATAGGTAATAACACCACTACTACTGCCTTGGGATTTGGGATTGGAGGTTACGCTAATAATTTTATAAATAATTTTTCGTCTTTCTATGGTTACGATTATTTAGCCTTAACAGGAAACAGCTTTGTAAAAGCAACATTTACTCTTGATTACGAAATTCTTAAAAATCAGCATTTACTAATTGCTGCAAATTTTGCGAATATAGAAGACGATCTTTTTGAAACTGGGCAATTTTTTTCGTCTCCAGATTTTAGTGGTTATGCTTTAGGTTATTCGTTAGAGACGTTTTTAGGGCCTTTAGAAGCAAAATATTCTTACTCACCAGAAACGGGCAATGGCTATTGGTTTTTTAACTTAGGGTTTTGGTTTTAAGTTTAAATTCCTCAACTTTGTGACGGTATGAAACCTTATTGGAAAAATATAAAACTTCATCTTCATTTCCTTATTAAGCGGAACCCAGAATAAATTTGCATTTTTTGTACCTTTAAAAAGAATTTTGGTTTCCGAGATTTTCTACTTAATGTAAAGCTGAAGTCTAAGCCAGTTCATCAACCTTTAAATAAATTTGACAAATGCCATTTTATCATAAACTAGGAAAAATTCCTCCAAAACGCCATACCCAATTTAAAAAGCCTAACGGGGATTTTTATTATGAGCAATTATTTGGCACCATAGGTTTCGATGGAATGTCTACTAATAGTTACCATGAGCAACGCCCTACGCAGGTTAAAGAGATTAAGAAACAATACAGTGTAGCTCCCAAGATTGCAAAAGCAAATAATATGCAGTCTTATAAGTTAAGAGGGTTTCAGGTAAAACCAGAAGATGATTATTTAGAGAGTCGAAAAACAGTCCTCACTAATAGCGACTGCAGTATTATTTTGGCAGCACCAAAGCAATCTACAAGAGACTATTTTTACAAAAATACTGATGCCGATGAGTTAATTTTTGTACACAAAGGCACCGGTAAACTAAGAACCCACTTAGGTAATTTAGATTTTAAATATGGTGATTATTTGGTGGTGCCGAGAGGAATTATTTACAAAATAGATTTCGACACAGAAGATAACAGGTTGTTTATTGTTGAAAGCCTAAGACCAATCTACACACCTAAACGCTACAGAAACTGGTTTGGGCAATTATTGGAGCATTCGCCATTCTGTGAGCGTGATTTAAGACAACCGTATGAATTGGAAACCAATAATGAATCGGGTGATTTTCTAATAAAAATTAAAAAGCAAGACGATATGTTTGATATGGTTTATGCTTCACACCCTTTTGACGTGGTAGGTTATGACGGCTATAATTATCCATATGCATTCTCAATCCATGATTTCGAACCCATTACAGGGAGAATTCATCAGCCACCTCCAGTGCATCAAACTTTCGAGACAGATGCTTTTGTAGTCTGTAGTTTTGTGCCACGGTTGTACGACTATCATCCTTTGAGCGTGCCAGCACCATACAACCACAGTAATATAGATAGCGATGAAGTTTTATATTACGTTGATGGTGATTTTATGAGTAGAAACGATGTTGATGCTGGCCATATTTCATTACATCCTGCTGGTATCCCTCATGGACCACATCCTGGTGCTATGGAGCGCAGTATCGGAAAGGTGAAAACAGACGAATTAGCAGTTATGGTAGATACTTTTAAACCTTTAAAGGTTACTGAGGAAGCTATGAAAATTGCAGATGAAGATTATTTCAAGTCTTGGTTAGAGTAAAGAAACTACCGTTTCTGCGAAATCAGGAGTTGAAAAAATAAAGTTTAATAAATTAGATTTCTGCTTTTGCAAGAGATTAAAAAAAAGAATAATAATGAGTAAAGAAATAAAATCAGTAAACTACGGACTCGAAAAAATATTTGATGAAGCTCAAGATTTTTTACCGCTTTTAGGAACCGATTATGTTGAATTTTATGTGGGTAATGCTAAGCAAGCGGCTCACTTTTATAAAACTGCTTTCGGTTTTCAGTCTTACGCGTATAGAGGGTTGGAAACAGGCTCAAAAGATTCGGTGAGTTATGTGTTAAAACAAGATAAAATTCGATTGGTGTTAACCACACCACTTAATAGTAAATCCGAAATAAATAAACATATTGTTAAGCACGGCGATGGTGTTAAGGTCGTTGCACTTTGGGTAGATGATGCTCGTAAGTCGTATGAAGAGACCACCAAGAGAGGTGCAAAGTCTTATATGGAACCAACCGTAGAAAAGGACGAACATGGAGAAGTTGTTAGAGCTGGTATATATACTTACGGTGAGACCGTTCACATGTTTGTTGAGCGTAAAAACTATAAAGGTGAATTTATGCCAGGTTTTGTGGCGTGGAAAAGCGATTACAATCCAGAGCCTGTGGGTCTAAAATATATTGACCACATGGTAGGTAATGTTGGTTGGGGAGAAATGAATACCTGGGTAAAATGGTATGAAGACGTAATGGGCTTTGTAAATTTCCTCTCGTTCGACGATAAGCAAATTCACACAGAATATTCGGCCTTAATGAGTAAGGTGATGAGTAACGGTAATGGTCGTATAAAGTTTCCAATAAATGAACCTGCTGAAGGGAAAAAGCGTTCTCAAATCGAAGAATATTTAGATTTTTATGAAGGTGCTGGCGTACAACATATCGCGGTAGCTACAGACGATATTATTACAACTGTGTCTCAACTTAAATCGAGAGGGGTTGAGTTTTTATCTACACCACCAGAAGAATACTATAGAGCAGTTCCTGGTAGATTAGAAGAACATAGTCACGAGCTTAGAGAAGATATTGAAACCCTAAAGGGATTAGGTATCATGATCGACGCAGACGAGGAAGGGTACTTGCTTCAAATATTTACAAAACCTGTAGAAGATAGGCCAACCTTGTTCTTTGAGATTATACAACGAATGGGCGCAAAAGGATTTGGTGCAGGTAATTTTAAAGCGTTATTCGAGTCTATTGAGAGGGAACAGGCTAAGCGTGGCACGCTTTGATTGGTTCTAAATTATTATTAAAACAGCTAGATTCTACTATTAAGAAAATAAAAACACTTACAGATTTTGGGTCTTATTTTATTGTTTTAATACATTTGGAATAGTAATTGTATTTAAGATAATTGTAACACAACTATTAGGTTACATTAATTACATTTACAGCATATAATTATGAAATATTTATTTACCATAGTGCTACTATTTATGGGATTGCAAGTTTCAGACGTAAAGAAAGAATCTGCATTCCAGGAAGGAGAGTGGTTTAAATTTAGGATGAGCTATAGTGGCTGGTTTAAGGCCGGCGAAGCGACCTTAAAGGTTAATGAAAAAGTACTGAACGGGAAAAAAGTTTTTCATGTCGTTGGAAAAGGAAAAACGACAGGTTTAGCAAACGCCTTTTTTAGGGTTAGGGATCGCTACGAAAGTTATTTCGATAGAGAGACAGGTGTGCCCTATAAATTTATTAGAAAGATCGATGAAGGAGGACATACCAAGGATATTGAAATCGATTTTAATCATATCGAGCAAAAGGCAATAGTAAATAATAAAAAGCATAGAAGTGTAAGGACAATTACAACGGAGCAGGATGTTCAGGATATGGTATCGATGTATTATCATTTAAGAAATAGCATAGATATTACATCCTTAAGACAAGGAGATGAAATAAAAACAAATATGTTTTTTGATGAAGAAAATTATGGTTTCAAGCTCAAATATTTAGGTAGAGAAACTATAAAAGTAGATGTTAACGGCTCCAAGATAAAAGTAAAAACATTAAAGTTTAGACCCTATGTAATGGCTGGCCGAGTGTTTAAAGAAGAAGAAAGTTTAACACTTTGGGTAAGTGCAGATAAGAATAAAATACCATTAAAAATTAAAGCAGATTTAGCGGTTGGGTCGCTAAGAGCAGACCTCGAAGCCTATAAAGGGCTTAAACATTCCTTCGAAATAGAATTTGATTAAAACATGCACGATTTACATAAATTTGATAATATCGTTAAGGAACTTCAAAAGAAGTATGTAGCGATAGACCAAGACACAGATGACCATTTGCACGGCTTGCTTTATAGCAAGCCGATTACATATTGGGATTATATACAGACGGATGCGCTGTTAAGTCTTCAAATACAAAGAACCACATTGCCGGATGAGATGGTTTTTATAGCCTACCATCAAATAAATGAGCTCATTTTTAAAATGATTCTTTGGGAGATTTCTCAAGTTGCTGAAAAGGAAGATCTCGACGTGACGTATTTTGAAAGTAAAATAATGCGTATTAGTCGATATTTTGATATGCTAACAACTTCATTCAATATTATGAGAGAAGGGATGGAGGTAGAACAGTATATGAAGTTTAGATATACTTTAACGCCCGCCAGTGGTTTTCAAAGTGCGCAGTACAGACTTATAGAATTTGCATCGACCGAGCTCATAAACCTTATAGATTATAGGTTTAGAAAAGACATTGATAGAAATACACCTTTCACTCATGCGTTCGAGCACCTGTATTGGCAGGCAGCAGGGAAAGATCATAAAACAGGTAAAAAATCTACATTGTTGGTAAATTTTGAAAAGCGTTACAAGACAGACTTTTTAAGATTTATGGAAACTTATAACACCAAAAACCTTTGGACACGATTTAAGGAACTACCAGAGAAAGACCAGAAGGATAAGGACCTCATTAAAGCTATGCGACATTATGATTATACAGTCAATGTTACTTGGGTAATGGCGCATTACAATGCTGCAAGACACTACATAGAAAGCGGCATAGGTGATGGAGAAGCTACTGGAGGAAGCGATTGGAAAAAATACATGCATCCTAAATATCAAAAGCGAATATTTTTTCCAGACTTATGGTCTAAAGAAGAATTAGATAACTGGGGACATAACATATAATTTAACAAAACTAATGCAGTTAAAACGATTAGTAGCAATAGCGATAATTGCCATAAGTATTTACAATTGTAAAGAAGATAATTCAGCAGAGGAGGCGTACAAGAAAGAAATAGCTGAAGTAGTTGAAAAAGAGAAAATACTTGAATTCGGTTTTGATATAGACCAATATATCATTAAGAGAGACACCATAAAAAAAGGTGATAGTTTTGGTGAGATTTTAGAGCGAAATAATATAGGCTATCCTAAAATCTTTCAAATTGCAGAAAAAGCCAGAGACACGTTTGACATAAGAAGACTTCAAATAGGAAAGCCGTACACCTTACTCTTTCCAAAAGAAAATAAAGAGGATAGTATTCAGCAACCAAATACCTTTATCTACCAGCCAAGTATTGAAGAGTATGTTGTTATAAACATGAAAGACTCTATTCATGCCTATAAAAGTAAAAAACCAATTTCTTATATAGAAAAAACGGCAACAGGTGTTATAGAAAATAACATATCATTAACACTTGAAGAGAAAGGATTGAGCCAGGTTTTAGCCAATAAAATGGCAGATGATATATATGCCTGGACAATAGATTTTAGGCGTCTGCAACCAGGAGATCGATTTAAGGTGATTTATACCGATAAATACATAGATGACACCATTTATGCTGGTGTCCATAATGTTAAGGCCGCGTACTTTGAGCATAATGGAGATTCGCTTTATGCCTTTCAATTTGAAACGGATTCTGTAAGAGGTATTAAAGATTATTTTAATGAAAATGCTAAGAATCTGAGACGCGCATTTTTAAAAATGCCAGTGAAATTTGGCCGTTTATCTTCGCGCTATAATTTAAAGCGAAGAATCGCCTATTATGGATATAAAATAAGGCCACATAAAGGTACGGATTTTGCAGCTGCAGTAGGTACGCCAATTATGGCTACGGCAAACGGAACTGTAATTGAATCTACTCGAAGAGGAGGTAATGGTAAATACGTAAAAATAAGACACAACGACACCTATACTACGCAGTACTTACACATGAGTAGGCAGGCGGTTAAGAAGGGTCAATTTGTTAAGCAAGGAGATGTCATTGGCTATGTGGGCATGACCGGAAATACGGGCGGTCCTCATGTCTGTTATCGTTTCTGGAAAAACGGAAAACAAGTCGATCCATTTAAACAAAAATTACCAGAGGCAAAACCTATTTCTGATAGTTTAAAAATAAAATTTTTGGAGCATATTGCGCCAATAAAAATGCAATTGGATAATATACACTTCTTTGAAGGTAGTATTGAAGATGACGAAAACCCAACGATAACCGAAGACCTGACTACAGATATACAATAATGGCATTAAAATCAATAAACCCCACTACAACTGAGGCTTGGAAACAATTGCAAGCTCATTTCGAGGCCTTAAAAACTAAACACCTTAAGGAATTATTTAAATCCAATCCTGAGAGAGCCAAAGCGCTTACAGTTATTTGGGATGACTTTTATGTCGATTTTTCTAAGAACAGAATCACCAAGGAAACACTAAAATTACTGGCATCCTTAGCAGAAGAGTTACAACTAAGAGATGCAATAACTAAACAATTTTCAGGAGAAATTATTAATGAGACGGAGGGAAGAGCTGTTTTACATACAGCATTGCGAGCGCCTAAATCGGCAGAGGTTTTTGTAAATGGCAAGAATATTATTCCAGAAGTACATGAGGTAAAACAAAAGATTAAAAATTTTACTAATGCTGTTGTAAAAGGCGAACACCAAGGACATACTGGTAAAACAATTACCGATGTTGTAAATATTGGTATTGGAGGTTCTGATCTAGGACCTGCTATGGTTGTAGATTCGCTTCAGTTTTATAAAAATCATTTGAAAACGCATTTTATAAGCAACGTTGACGGTGATCATTATGCTGAGGTGATTAAAAGCCTTAATCCAGAGACTACCCTTTTTGTTATTGTATCTAAAACATTTACAACGCAGGAGACCTTGTCTAATGCAAATTCTATTAAGTCTTGGTTTTTAGAATCCCAACCTAAGGAAGCTGTTGCCAAACATTTTATTGCAGTATCTACAAATATTGAAAGTGTAATAAATTTTGGCATTGACGAAGCAAATATCTTTCCTATGAAAGATTGGGTTGGAGGACGCTTTTCCCTGTGGAGTGCAGTTGGTTTATCCATAAGTTTAGCTTTAGGGTACGAAAATTTTGAAGATTTATTAAAAGGCGCTCATAAAATGGATGAGCATTTTAACCATACAGATTTTGAAAATAACATACCAGTTATATCGGCCTTGTTAACGGTATGGTATAATAATTTTTTTGAGGCCGAAAGCGAAGCAATAATTCCTTATACACAATACTTAAATCAATTTGCTACTTATCTTCAGCAAGGTATTATGGAAAGTAATGGAAAGAGCGTCGATAGAAATGGTTATGGTGTAGACTACCAAACAGGTACAATAATTTGGGGAGAGCCTGGTACGAATTCGCAACATGCTTTTTTTCAATTAATACACCAGGGAACTAAATTAATACCAGCAGATTTTATTGGATTTGTGGAATCGCTTCATGGAAATAATTCGCATCATAATAAGCTAATGTCTAATTATTTTGCACAGACCGAAGCTTTAATGAATGGCAAACCCAAGGGAGATGTTTTAGATGAGCTTAAGGCTCAATCTTATCCTGAAGTAGCTATAGAAAAATTAGCTCCGTTTAAAATTTTTGATGGTAATAAGCCAACAACTTCGATATTAATTAAAAAGCTTACCCCAGAAAGTCTTGGTAAACTTATCGCTATGTATGAGCACAAAATTTTTGTACAAGGGATTATATGGAATATATATAGCTTTGATCAATATGGTGTAGAACTCGGTAAACAATTAGCAAAATCTATATTAGAAGAGTTAGAAAATGATAATTCTTCTCAAAACCACGATGCTTCCACTCAACATTTAATCCGGTTTTATAAAAAGAATCGTTAAAAGTTGTTAAAAAGTTTTTGATAAATTCACTATGCATACATAAAGTTTGTTAAAAATGAAATTAACTTTGTTTGGCATAATTCTTAACATTAAGTTAATGTTATAACAGCCCTATTGCGTAATTTTGCGCCAAACATAAAACTAATTAACTTAAATTTTATATGAAAAAAATTACTCAATTTATGTTGGTAGTTGTATTGATGCTTTTCAGTACAGTTGCCTTTGCACAAAGTACAATTACTGGTAAAATTGTAGATGCAGATTTTAATGAACCATTACCAGGAGCTAATGTTGTAGTAAAAGGTACTACTGTTGGTGTTGTTTCAGACATGGATGGTAACTTTACGTTAACAACTGATTCTGATTCTGGTTTAATTGTAGTGTCTTATGTAGGTTTTGCTGCACGAGAATTAAAATTTAATGGTGATACCAATTTTGGTAGAATTGTTTTAGATGGTGATAATACTTTAGAAGAAGTTATTATCGTAGGAACTGGTGTAATCGATTTAGCTGAAGGGAGAGAAACTCCTGTTGCTGTATCGACTATTAAAGGTAAAGATATACAGCTAAAAATTGCTGGTAACGCAGAATTTGGTGAGTCATTTAAAAACACACCATCGGTTTATGTATCTAACCAGGCTGGTGGATTTGGTGATAGCCAGATTTTCTTAAGAGGTTTTGATCAGACTAATACCGCTTACCTATTAAATGGTCAGCCAATTAATGGTATGGAAGATGGTAGAATGTATTGGTCTAACTGGTCAGGTATGGCAGATGTTGCTAATGCTGTGCAGGTGCAGAGAGGTTTAGGTTCTTCTAAACTGGCTATTTCTTCTGTTGGTGGTACGGTAAACATCGTGTCTAGGACTACAGACAAAAGACAAGGTGGTTTTGTAAGATTTACTGGAGGTAATGATAGTTATGTAAAAACTACAGCTTCTTATAATACTGGAGCTAACGATAAAGGTTGGTCTTTCTCATTTTTATTAGATCACTGGCAAGCACATAGAAAATATGCAATTGGTACTGCAGGTCAAGGTCAAAACTATTTATTTTCTGTAGGGTACCAACCAAACGAAAAAAATACGTTTAACTTTTTAATTACCGGTGCACCACAATGGCACGACCAAAATTTCTCTCAAAGTTTAGAATTTTATGAGATGTATGGTGAAAAGGCAAACAGTAATACTGGTTTCTTAGATGGTGAGCGTTTTACAGAACGCCGTAACTATTACCATAAGCCAGTTGCAAACTTAAACTGGGATTTTAATATCAATGATAATTTAGATCTTTCAACAGTATTATATGCATCTTGGGGTCGCGGTGGCGGAACCGGAGGTCTTGGTAGAGGAAGAGTTAGAAACGAAGATGTAACTGGAGATTCTGATGCGCTTAATGCAAGAGAAATTAATTTCGATCAAATTGTTGAAAATAACATTGCTACTGCAACGACTATTAATGGTGGTCAATACGGTACATTTGGTGATTCTTATTTAAGAAGATCTTCTGTAAATAACCATAATTGGTACGGAATATTATCTAACTTAGAATATGAGCCAAACGAAAATTGGTCAATGAATGTTGGTATCGATGGTAGAACTTATAATGGTTTCCACTTCAGACAATTAAATAACACTTTAGGTTTAGATGGTTATAACGATAACTTTAGAACTGATCGTCCTAGTGATTATGTATTAACTGAAACTTTTGAAGCAGATCCATGGGCAGCATTATTTAATTTTGCTGATAATGGCCAGAGATACGATTACAACTACGAAGAGGTTATTCAGTACTTAGGTGGTTTTGGTCAAGTAGAGTATGCAAATGATCGTTTTTCAACATTCGTTCAAGGTTCTGTATCTACACAGTCTTACCAAAGAGAAGGTTTCTTTTCTGGTAGAGGAAATGGTTTAGGTAAATCTGAAAAAGTAAGCAAAGCTGGCTACAACCTTAAAGGTGGTGCTGCATTTAAGATTGATGAAAGACATTCTGTATTTGCTAATGCTGGATTTTATTCTCGTCAACCATTCTTAGATAACATTTTTGCGGATATCAGATATGATAACAGATTAGCTGAGCCAGATGTAGATAATGAAGAAATTACTGGTATTGAAGGTGGATACCGTTTCCAGAATGATGTTATTAGAATAAATGTAGATGCCTACAGTACGGAATGGGGTAATAGATTCTTATCCATTAATGGACCAGTACAACCTGGTGCAGATGGTACAGTTGGAACATCTGATGATGAATTCAGTACTTACAGATTAACTGATGTAACTCAAAAGCATAATGGTGTTGAGTTTGATATCGAATACCGTCCACGTTCAGGAAGATTCTCTCTAAAGGCTTATGGCTCTATGGGTAACTGGAAATACGATGGAGAAACACCATATACTTTACAAAATGATGATACAGGTAATTTTATTACTACAGATGGTAGAGTAGACTTAACTAATGTGAAAGTGGGTAACGCACCTCAAACTTCTTTTGGAGCTGGTATCATTTATGACATCACAGAAGGCTTATCTGTAGATATGGATGTAAATACTTTTGAAGATTTATACGAGTTTGTAGATCCTGCTGATGTAGCAGAAGAAGCATTAGCTGGGAGAACTTACGAGTCTATCAGAATATCACCATATACGTTATATGATGCAGGTTTAACTTATAGATTTTCTTTAGGTGATAATCCTTTAACATTCAGAGCTAACGTTTACAACTTATTCAACAGAGCTTACGTTAACCAAAGAAATGCTTTTGGTTATTACTTAGGTATCGGTAGAACATTTAATGCGAGCTTACGTTATAACTTCTAATACAGCTTCGTATTGTAGAATAAAAAAAGCAGCCAACTGGCTGCTTTTTTTATTCTATTAATAATTCATTATTCTTTCCACTGAATAGACTCCATAATGCGTTTAATATCTTGTTTTAAATATTCCGATGCTGGGTAAATAGAGTCGTAGTTAGGTTTGGCATAGAAGTACAATGAACCGCTGACAAAATGATTTACACTATCAGTAACATAAAACTGAGATTGGGATGCTGCATCGCCTCCTACTTCATATAGCATACCATAAACCTTGTCGTTAGGACGTGCAAATTCACTTTGGATTATTTCATCTGCCTTCATGGTATGTTTTTGAGTTAAATTTTGTGTGTCTCTCAATAAACTATCCAGGTTAGATGTATTAACCCCTTTGTACGTTATGTATATGGTGGCTTTCATAGAAGGGTATTTTATATCTACACCTTTTGCATTTTCAGCCTGTTTGATGGATTTTATCGGTTCGGCAAGTGTATTTTTATCAAATTTAAAGGGTAGCGGTATATTTGCTTCTTCGTATGAAGCACTAGGATAGTCTAACCTCAAATAGCCTTTTGGTTTTGGTAAAACGTCATCATTACAACCAATTAAAAGTGCACAAAAGAGTGGTAATACAAGTTTTTTCATCCTTTTGATTGATTTAATAATGTTAATCTTATTTGTTTTAAGCGTTTACGTTCTAATGCTTCCACTGTAAAAATGTAATTTTTAAAATTTATTCTACTTCCAATTCTTGGAAAACCGCCAGATATTTCGAGTACAAAGCCTGCAATTGTTTCAGCCTCTCCCTTTTTGGTCTCAAATAGCTCAACATCATCTTCTATGCCAATGATCTTGTAAATATCTTTTAAAGGTGTTTTACCATCAAAGCTATAGTTGTTATCGTCAATTTTAGTAAAGATTAAGTTTTCATCGTCATACTCATCGCTAATATCGCCAACAATTTCTTCTATTATATCTTCTAATGAAACCAAACCAGAAGTGCCTCCATATTCATCTACCACTACAGCTAAGTGTACCTTTTTAGTTTGAAACTCGACCATTAAGTCATCTAGCTTTTTGTTTTCTGGAACAAAAAACGGTTCACGTAAAAGTGTAATCCAGCTAAATTTTTGCTTGTTTAGATGCGGCAATAAATCTTTAACATATAATACTCCTTTTACGTTGTCTATATTATCTTCAAAGACTGGAATTCTGGAATAGCCGTTGTCAATTATTTCGGAGATGATAGTTTCAAAGGGTGTATTAATATCTAAAGCAAATAGATCCATTCTGGGTCGCATAACTTGCTTAGTATCTGTATTTCCAAAAGAAACAATGCCCTTAAGCAATTTCTGTTCTTCCTGTGTGGTGTCCTGATTGTTTGTTAATTCCAGTGCTTGTGATAACTGATCCACACTAAGATTAGAGCGTTGTTTAGCGAATGTATCTTGAATTTTAAGCGTGACATAACGCATTGGAAGACTTAATGGGGAAAATAATACATCTAAAACCTTAAGTGGTCTTGCCATAAATGAAGCAAACTTTACACTGTTTCTGCTGGCATAGATTTTTGGGATTATTTCGCCAAAAAGTAAGATTAAAAATGTAGCAGACACAACTTCTAAAAGGAAACGAAATAATGCGTTTGAAACGTTATTAAACAAGGTTTCTCCAATATAAGCGAACAATAGAACGACCGCAATATTTATAAAATTGTTTGCAACGAGAATAGTCGCAAGTAGCTTCTTAGGTCTCTCGAGCAGAGTTGCTATAATCTGCATTGCACCCAATTTGTTTTCTAAACCATCGTCTATATTAGATTTTGTTAAAGAAAATAGTGCAACTTCTGCACCTGAAATTAACGCAGAGCAGATTAAGAGTACAATTAATAATATAATGCTTGTTATAAACGAAGTATTTATGGCTAAGGTATGTAAGAATAAAACCGTGGGTTCTGGATCCAAAATTAGTGGGATTAAATCATTTAGAATGGTAGGTCATCTTCACCTTCGGGTGCAGAATTGTTTTGTGCTGCTTGCTGAGGTTGTGATGTTTTATTAACTGGTTCAGCCTGTTGCTCATTCTTATTAGTCAAGAATGTAAAATCATTACATAAAATTTCTGTAGAATAGCGCTCCATACCCTTGTCGTCAGTCCACTTTCGCGTTTTAATACGACCTTCAATATAAACCTTATCTCCTTTAGAGAGGTATTTTTCACAAATTTCGGCCGCCTTATTCCTAACGACAATGTTATGCCACTCTGTGTTAGATACACGCTCGTTAGTTTGTTTATTGGTATAAGTTTCGTTAGTGGCTAAAGGGAAGCGACCTACACAGTTTTTGTCATCAAAATAATGCATTTTCACTTCATCACCTAAATGCCCTATTAGCATTACTTTATTTAACGTTCCTGACATATTAATTTGTTTTAGCCTGTAAAGTTACAGGATTTAAATTCACTACTTTAAAAGTAATAAAAAAATGTGATTTTATAAATTCTGAATTTTAACTGCGTCGATAAAATTACTTATCAAAACGGGTGTTGGGTAGTTGTGAATATCCTTGAACGGTATTGACGAATTTCCAAGTGAATCTACCTCTAAAATCCAGAATTTTGTATATAAGTGTTGGTGCGATAGTTTGTGAACAATATCAATTTCATTATACAAACTAAAGTCTAAAATTTTGCATTGCGGCAATGTGCTATTGAGGGCAACAGTGTCAAAGTCTTTAATGTTTATGCTTTTTGGAGATTCATATAATGGGAACTGGTAGAGATTTTGCCATATGCCTTTTTTAGATCGTTTTTCAAAAAGTGTGTTTTTGTTCTTATCTATACAAACTAAAAAATTGAAGTATTTGGTAGTCACTTTAGTTTTCTTAACCTTAACAGGCAGTGTCTCTATTGAATTTTGGGCTAGGGCAATACAACCGGATCTCAGCGGGCAAACACTACAATCGGGATTTTTTGGTTTACACTGAATTGCACCAAACTCCATAATTGCCTGATTAAATTTTGCTGGCTGTGTCTTATCTATAAGGACAGTGGCCAGGGTTTTAAACTCCTTAATTCCATTGGTTGTGTTAATAGGTGTTTTAATTCCGAAGTATCTCGCTAATACCCTATACACATTGCCATCAACTACAGCGGCTACTTCATTAAAGGCTATGGACGCTATAGCACTTGCGGTATAGTCTCCAACCCCTTTAAGTTCTAACAGCGCTTTGTAATTGTCAGGAAATTCACCTTCTAGCTCACGTGTAATATGTTTTGCTGTAGCACGAAGATTACGGGCTCTCGAATAATACCCCAAGCCTTGCCAGTATTTTAAAATGGTTTCTTCAGAAGCCTCTGCGAGGTCAAAAATTGTCGGAAAAGCGTTTACAAAACGCTCGTAATAGGGTAAACCCTGTTTCACTTGAGTTTGTTGTAATATAATTTCGGAAAGCCAGATGTAGTATGGATTTTGAGTTCGTCGCCATGGCAAGTCTCTCTTGTTGACTGAATACCAGTCTATTAGTTCTTTGGAAAAATCCATACTTATTTTTAAAAGTTTCGGCAAAATTAAATCTTTATCACGTTAAATTTTAATTAATTACGCTTGAAATATTGAAATTAAATTACCTATATTTGCATCCCTTAGAAATTATAGTAACCCTAAAACTAATAACAATGACAAAAGCCGATTTGGTAGCCAAGATATCAGATAAGTTAGGTATTGAGAAAGGTGATGTGCAAGCTACAGTTGAAACCTTTATGGAAGAAGTTAAAACATCTTTAGAAAGCGGAGATAACGTTTACTTAAGAGGTTTCGGAAGCTTTATTATTAAAACAAGAGCTGAAAAAACAGGTCGTAATATTTCAAAAAATACTACAATAAAAATACCAGCTCACAACATACCAGCATTTAAACCAGCTAAAGTATTTTTAGAAGGTGTTAAGTCTAATGTTGAAGTGAACTAAAAACATTAAAACAAAATATTAATTAAAAGCATTATTTATTATGCCAAGTGGTAAAAAAAGAAAAAGACACAAGGTAGCGACGCATAAGCGTAAAAAACGTAGACGCGCTAATCGTCACAAAAAGAAATAAATTGTTAAAAGTAGTTTTACGACTACTTTTTTCAGTTTTAGAAAAACGTTCTTTGATATAGAATCTGATGTATTTAATAGAGTACGTCAAGATTTGTTGGATATTACAATCCTGTGTCAAATAATTAAGTGAAATCCATCTATCTCAATTAAGAGTTAGATATAAATTAATAATATGAACAAAGAATTAATCGTAAGATCGAGTTCAGATGTTGTTGATTTTGCCTTATTAAAAGATGGAAAACTTATTGAATTACATAAAGATGAAGAGGATAACAACTTTGCCGTTGGTGATATTTTTATTGCCAAAATACGTAAAGTTATTCCTGGTCTAAACGCTGCATTTGTTAATGTAGGGTATGAGAAAGATGGTTTTTTACACTATCATGATCTTGGACCGCAATTGCCTTCCCTTTTAAAATTCATTAAACGTGTAAGCACAGGGAAATTAAGAGATTACAATCTCAAAGACTTTCCTCGAGAAAAAGATTTAGATAAGCATGGCAAAATTGCAAATGCTATTAAATCTAATCAATCAATTTTAGTACAAGTAGTAAAAGAACCAATTTCTACTAAAGGGCCACGCATTAGTTCAGAATTGTCTATTGCTGGTAGATACATTGTCTTGGTACCCTTTTCTAACCGTATTTCAATTTCACAAAAAATTGAATCGCAGGAAGAAAAAGACCGATTAAAGAGACTTGTTAAAAGTATCACACCTAAAGGATTTGGAGTTATTATTCGTACTGTAGCTGAAGGCAAGAAAGTTGCCGAGCTCGATAGTGATTTACAAAATTTGCTGGGTCGATGGACAGCAATGTGTAAAAAATTGTACAAAGCACATCATCCTACTAAGGTATTGGGAGAAATGAATAAAGCATCCTCTATTTTAAGGGATATTTTTAATGATTCATTCTCTGGTATCATTGTAGACGATGAAGAATTGTACATACAAGTAAAAGATTATGTGCAGCAAATTGCACCAAATAAAGAGTCTATTGTAAAGTTCTATAAAAACGGAGTACCTGTTTTTGAAAAATATGGTATAGAACGTCAAATAAAAACATCATTTGGCCGAACTGTTTCTATGGCAAAAGGGGCTTATCTGGTTATAGAGCATACCGAAGCACTACACGTCGTAGATGTTAACAGTGGTAATCGTTCTAATAAAGAAAAAAGCCAAGAAGAAACTGCTTTAGAAGTTAATATGATTTCTGCTCAAGAAATAGCGCGCCAGTTACGTTTACGTGATATGGGTGGTATAATTGTCATTGATTTTATTGACATGGGTAAAGCAGAAAACAGAAGAAAACTTTACAATTATCTCAGAGATGAGATGAAAGACGACAAAGCAAAACATAAAATATTGCCGCCGAGTAAGTTTGGTTTAGTGCAAATTACCAGACAACGCGTTAGGCCAGAACGCAATATTAAGACTAAAGAAGAAAATCCTAACTTAGTAGGAGGAGACGAAATCGAAGCACCAATTAAAGTGGTGGAGCGTATTAATCAAGACCTCGAGCGAATTTTCAAAAAAGACTATAAGAAGGTAACACTTAATGCACATCCTTTTATAGCAGCCTTTTTAACCAAAGGGTTTCCATCACCACGTTCAAAGTGGTTTTTTGAACACAAAAAATGGGTAAAAGTCTTACCTAGAGATGCTTACACTTATCTTGAATATCATTTTTATGACAAAGATGGTAACAAAATCACATAATATCTATTAAAAAAGCCCAATTGAAACTTCAATTGGGCTTTTTAATTTTATAATAGCTAAAAATTTACGTTGCAGGATTAGGGATTTCAGCATGTACATTATTAATTGCATCCATTACATCTTTAGATAAAGAAATATTAATACTATCAATATTTTCTTCTAACTGTTTAAGACTTGTGGCACCAATAATATTACTGGTTAAAAATGGCCTTTCGTTTACAAAGGCTAAGGACATTTGTGCTAAACTCATGCCGTTGTCTTCAGCAATTTTTAGGTAACGTTTTGTAGCTTCAGTTGCAGTCGCGCTACTATAGCGGTTAAATCTTGGAAACAATTTTAAACGCGCATTAGCTGAAGCAGTTCCCTTTATATATTTTCCAGACAGCACACCACAAGCCATTGGCGAGTAGGCCAAAAGACCAATATTTTCCCTATGAGCCACTTCTGCCAGATCACCTTCAAAAGGTCTGCATAAAAGCGAATAAGCATTTTGTATAGTTATCATTCTCGGTAAATTATGCACCTTCGATTCTTGCAAATAACGCATGGTGCCCCATGCACCTTCATTAGAGATACCTACATGTCTTATTTTACCAGATTTTATAATTTCATCTAGGTTATGGAGAATTTCGTTAAAATTATCTTCCCACTTATCATTGGGATTGTGTTTATAGTCTCTTGTGCCAAAGTAATTGGTTTCACGTTCTGGCCAATGAAGTTGATAAAGATCAATGTAATCGGTTTGTAAACGTTTTAAACTATTATTAACAGCTTCGTTAAGTGCATCTTTACTATAACCAGTCGTTCTAATATGAGCCGTATAATTTCCAGGACCAGCAATTTTAGTGGCTAAAACAACTTTATCTCTGTGGCCGGTCTTTGTAAACCAGTTCCCTATAATACGTTCAGTATCCGCATAGGTTTCTGCATTTGCCGGCACGGGATATAGTTCGGCAACATCAAAGAAATTTACTCCTTTGTCTAAAGCTGAATCCATTTGTGCGAAGCCTTCCTCCTGAGAGTTTTGGTTTCCCCATGTCATGGTTCCCAGACAAAT
Source organism: Winogradskyella sp. (assembly GCA_013002225.1). Lineage (GTDB taxonomy): Bacteria > Bacteroidota > Bacteroidia > Flavobacteriales > Flavobacteriaceae > Winogradskyella. The sequence continues at coordinate 5,812 of JABDKL010000034.1, read as the reverse complement.
TTTACTGACTTTTATATCGGTGTTGGGGAGCGTTGTGTATTTCATAGTACTTAATGCAATTTTTAACAAAAATAAGAAGACCTCTCACGTTCTAAAACATGAAAGGTCTAAATCTATGTTAAGGTTTCGATTAGATGTCATTCAATAACTTTGAAATCTCGTCTAATTTTGGTGTTAAAATTACTTCAATACGCCTGTTTTTGGCTTTACCCTCTGCAGTATCATTAGATGCAACAGGTGCATATTCACCTCTACCAGCCGCTGTTAAATTTTCAGGATTTATCGAGGCGTTTTCTCTCAAAATATTTACAATCGCAGTGGCGCGCTTCGTTGATAAATCCCAGTTACCACTGAGTTGACCATTACCTTTATATGGCACATTATCGGTGTGGCCTTCAATTAGAATTGCGATTTCTGGATTTTCTGCTAATACACTTCCTAACTGCTGCACAGCTTTGCGACCTTCAGACCCGACAGCCCAGCTACCAGATTGAAACAATAATTTATTTTCCATAGAGACATAAACCTTTCCGTTTCGCTGTTCGACCGTTAATCCTTTACCTTCAAAATTAGTTAATGCTTTGGAAATGGCATCTTTTAGCTTACGCATATTAGCATCTTTTGCTGTAATAACACCTTCCAATTCTGCAACGCGTTGCGAACGATCTTCCAACGCTTGCTTTAACTTATTTAATCGTGTATTTTCTGCTGCTAGTGCTTGCTCTTTGGCTTCAAGTTGCGCTAAGAGTTCTCTATTCTTTTTAGAATTTGCAGCAATCGATGCCGAACTATTTTCTTCTAATGCTTTATAAGAGGCATTCAGGTTTTCTAAGTGAGTTTTGGCTGCTGTATAATCTAACTGTAATTGATCTCTTTCATTTACTGCTTTATCATATGCAGATTGAAGTTGATCTAATTCATTCTGCAGCTTTGTATTGTCGTTTGTGAGCAATGTGACTTCATCTGATAGCTCGCGGTTTTCTTTTTTTAAACCAGCGTATTTAGTTTCTAAATCTGTGTATATTCTCTTTGAAACACAGGACGAAAACAATAGTACAGTTACGACGAGAAAGGCAATTTTTTTTGTCATTTATATGTCTAATTTTTGTTAGGTAAATAATTTAGATATCGAGTTCTAATAATATAGGACAGTGATCACTATGCACAGCCTCAGTGAGTATAACGCTTCGTTTTATTTTTTCTTGTAATGGAGCACTAACCATTGCATAATCTAATCTCCAACCTTTATTATTTGCTCTGGCATTTGCTCTGTAACTCCACCAGGAAAACTCTTGCTTTTCAGGATGTAAGTATCTGTAACTATCAATAAAGCCGCTGTCAATAAAATCACCCAGCCACTCACGCTCTTCAGGTAAAAAACCAGAAACACCTTTCATTTTTGGGTTATGTATATCTATTTCTTCATGACAAATATTATAATCTCCACAGACGACTAGATTTGGTAATTTTTGTTGAAGCTCATTTAGATAATTATGAATCATATTCATATACTCAAATTTATGGGCTAACCTTGCATCGTTAGTTCCAGAAGGTAAATACATACTCATGACTGAAACGTTTTCGAAATCTACCCTTATATTTCTACCCTCAAAATCCATCGATTCTATTCCTGTACCGAATTCAATATGAAATGGTTCTTCCTTACATAAAATAGCAACACCACTATATCCTTTTTTTTGTGCGCTAAACCAATAATTATAATGGTACCCAGCTTCTGTAAACAAATTGAGGTCGAGTTGCTCTTCCATAGCTTTTATTTCCTGAAGACAAATAACGTCTGGATTTGTTGCTTTTAACCAGTCTATAAAACCTTTATTTATGGCGGCTCTAATACCGTTGACGTTATAGGATACGATTCTCATTTTATAAATTTATTGTGTAATTTCTGCGAAATTCTCGTTAAGGGTCTAAATTAAATAATACCCTACTTTTACACTATTATTTTAAGCTTGTTTTAACGATAAAATATTTCAAGTTATAAATAGTTATAAGTCTAGATGAAGCACGTCTTATTGATTCCCCTATTACTTTTGTCTTTTTTGGGTTTTACTCAAGAAACAGCTAATGGGTTAAAAAAGAAACGCGTTCCAGTAAAGGATTCTATTGTTATAGATACTTTAAGTATAAATCCTTCGCGCTTTGTAGTAAGAACCAAAGTGGGAACGCTGATCGATACTACTTATTACTCCATAAATTTTGCCCAATCGATTTTAACTTTAAAAAAAACCCTTAATACCGATACCATCCAAATTGAATACTTAAGCTATCCAAAATTCTTGACTAAAGTATACCGGCAATTAGACACGAATATCATTGTAGAGAAATCATCGAACAGACAACAACTATACAGATTAGAAAATTCCAATAAAAAAAGTGATTTTACACCTTTTGATGGCCTTACAACTTCTGGTAGTATCTCGAGAGGAGTAACCATTGGAAATAACCAAAATTCTGTTTTAAATAGTGAGCTCGATTTACAAATATCAGGAAAACTCAGTGATAAGGTAACTCTAAGAGCATCTATACAAGATGCTAATATTCCACTTCAGGAAAGCGGCTATTCTCAACGATTGGATGAATTTGACCAGGTATTTATTGAGCTCTTAAGCGACAACTGGAATATACGTGCTGGTGATATAGATTTAACAAACACAAACAGTTATTTTGCTAGTTTCTCTAAACGTGTCCAGGGCTTGTTGGTTAATGCCGACATTTCAGAGAAGACCTCGGTCTTTGCATCTGGAGCTCTGGTGAGAGGTCAATTTACAACAACAAAGTTCACGGCACAAGAGGGTAATCAAGGCCCATATAAATTAACAGGGCCAAATAACGAATTATTTGTGCTTATCGTATCTGGTAGCGAAACTGTTTTCGTTAATGGTGTACCCTTAGAACGCGGGGAAAATAATGATTACATCATAGACTATAATGCAGGAGAACTTGTTTTTAATTCCACATTTCCCATAACTTCCGAAATGCGTATTACAGTAGATTATCAGTTTAGTGATCGTAACTACTCTCGATTTACAGTTTTTGGAGGAGGAAATTATGAAACTGAAAAACTTAAACTAAGTGTTTCTTTATATTCTGAAAGTGATGCTAAAAATCAACCTTTGCAACAAAACTTATCCACGGAGCAAACACAGATTTTAGCAAATGCTGGCGATGATATGAGTTTAATGGTAGCACCATCGGCTGTACCTGCTTCCTTTTCTGAAAATAGAATATTATACAAGAAAGAGTTTATTGGTACTGAAGAGATCTTTGTGTTTTCACAAGATCCAAACGATAATTTGTTTAGTGTTCGTTTTACTTTAGTGGGTGCAAATCAAGGTAATTATATCTTAAGTAATGACAATGCAGTGAGCAATATTTATGAATATATTGCGCCTATTGATGGGATACCGCAGGGAAATTATGAGCCTATTACTCAGTTGGTAGCGCCAGAACGTTTGCAAATTGCAGTGCTTAATAGTTTCTATAAACCCTCTGATAAAACAAACGTGTTTATAGAGTTAGCAGGAAGTAAATATGATGAAAATTTATATTCTAATATAGATGATAATAATAATGATGGTTTTGCTGCCAAACTGACCGTTGATCAAAAAATAATAGAAACAGATAGTCTTTGGAATCTTTCAGCAATAGTAGATGCCGATTTTATCCAGAAGAATTTTGTAACTATTCAGCGATTATACAGACCAGAGTTTAATCGTGATTGGAATATAAATACTGAGCAAGCGCTCAATGCAAATGTTAATTTAGGTAACCAGCTATTATTCTCTTCTGGCTTTCAGGCATCTCACCATAAAAAAGGAATAGCGTCCTATAATTTTGAGCATCTTAATTATTCTGAAAACTTTAAAGGGAACCGACACAATATAGTAGCTAAATTACAATTTGGTGACTTAAGGCTATTTTCCAAATCCAGTTTTTTAAATAGCGAAGGCAATAGTACCAAATCTAAATTTATCCGATCATTTAACCGAATTGTTTATGATTTTAAAACAAAGTGGGTTGGCGCTAAATTTGCAACTGAGGATAATAAACAAACAGCTATTGCCAATGACTCTCTAACACCATTAAGCCAAAAATTTAAGGCTTATGAAGCCTTTGTAGGTATCGGTGATAGTACAAGGGTTTTTGCTGAGATTGGTTATATAAAGCGATTTAATGATAGTTTAAGAAATAATACCGTTGCACCCGTAAATAATTCTAATACGTATTATTTAAAATCACAGTTAGTACAGAACAAACAAACTAATTTGCGCTTGTTTGTAAATTACAGAGCATTAAAAGCAGCAAATGATACTGGTAATAATGAGCAAAGTTTAAATAGCAGATTAAATTTTAACCAAAAGTTATTTAGCAATCTCATAAGTTCAAATACGAGTTTTGAAACCAACTCGGGTACCTTACCGCAACAAGATTTTACTTATGTAGAAGTAGAAGCTGGGCAAGGTGCATATACGTGGATTGATTATAACGAAAATGGAATTCAGGAGCTTAATGAATTTGAAATAGCACAATTTGCAGATCAAGAAAATTATATACGGGTGTTATTGCCAAATCAAGTATTTATTAGAACGCACCAAAATAGGTTAAGTCAAACCTTAACCATTAATCCTATACAATTTAGCACATCTAATAACAAAACTAAAAAGCTGTTGTCCCACTTCTATAATCAAACTTCATATTTAATAGACAGAAAAATACGGCGTGAAGGAAACAACTTTAAACTCAACCCTTTTATTGAAGATGATGAAAATCAACTAGCTCTAAATAAAAGCATACGTAATGTCCTGTTTTATAATAGAGGTAAGCAAAAGTACACGACATCTTATACCTATCTAACTAATACGAGCAGAAACTTACTATCTATAGGATTTCAAGAAAATAAGCTAATTAATCATCAGGTTAACTTTAATCATAAATACAAAAAAAGCTGGTTGATGAATGTCTTGGCAAGTTTAGGTAAAGATATCAGTACAAGTGAAAATTTCGCAAACAGAAATTATTATATTGACGAAGAGCGACTGCATCCAAAATTATCCTATTTGTTTAGTGAAAATGCACAATTCGATATTTTCTATCAATTTACATCAAAAGAGAACGGGATTGGTAACTTGGAAACGTTAGTCCAAAACAACTATGGCTTTTCATTTACTTATAATAAAGCACAAAAAGTAGCACTCACTGGTGAATTTAATTTTTTTCAGAATGAATTTAATGGCAATGCTAATACACCTGTTGCCTACCAAATGTTAGAAGGTCTACAACCAGGAAAAAACTTTACCTGGAGTTTATTGGCGCAAAAAAAATTAACTAAGTTTTTAGACCTGAATTTAAATTATTTTGCACGCAAAACAGAGACATCAAAGGTGATTCATACTGGTACAGTTCAACTTAAAGCCTATTTTTAGAAGTTAAGTTTTTTCTGACGCAACTTTTATTGTTAATTTACATCTATTATAGCTTAAATCAACTAAAAAATCAATCATGAAAAAAGTACTATTAATAGGTATTCTTGGAGTTTCATTTTTAAACCTAAATAGTCAGGAATCCAACGCAAGTGAAATCGAAGCAAATCCAAAAAGCGAGATAAAATTAAATGCTTTATATATGGTTGCTGGAGCTTTTGATGTTGCTTATGAGCACCTACTAAGCGAAGAATCTGGTGTTGGAGTTGAATTATTTCTTCCCTATGACGAAGATATTAAAGATGACATAGACTACTATTTATCGCCTTATTATAGAATGTACTTTGGTAATAAATATGCTGCCGGATTTT
>JABDKL010000182.1 GCA_013002225.1 Winogradskyella sp. | reverse complement strand
CTTTAAGGGCCTCGACAAGTCGTTTGAAGTAGGTCGCTACCACTCTTGGGTAGTTAAGAAAGATTTACCCGAAAGTTTAGAAGCCACGTCTTACGACGAAAACGGGCAAATAATGTCATTAAGACACAAAATATATGATGTAAAGGGTGTGCAATACCATCCGGAATCTGTATTAACACCAAATGGTAAAACAATTCTTAAAAACTGGATTAACTCGTAACTATGAAAGAAATCCTAAATAGATTAATAAACCAAGAAAGTATTTCGAGTAACGAAGCTAAAAGCGTATTAGTTAACATCTCAGAAGGCAAGTACAATCAGAGTCAGATTGCTTCTTTTCTTACTGTTTATATGATGCGAAGCATTACGTTACAAGAACTTAGAGGCTTTAGAGATGCCTTACTAGAATTATGTATTCCGGTAGATTTACAAGATTACAATACTATAGATTTGTGTGGTACTGGTGGCGATGGCAAAGACACTTTTAATATTTCTACTATATCTTCTTTTGTAACTGCTGGCGCTGGTGTTAAGGTAACCAAACATGGAAATTATGGTGTATCCTCTGCATGTGGATCCTCAAATGTTATGGAACATTTAGGCATCAAATTTACCAATGATATCGACTTCCTAAAACACAGCATAGATAAAGCAGGCATTTGTGTTTTACACGCTCCTTTATTTCACCCTGCTATGAAAAATGTTGCACCAATTAGAAAGGAACTTGGCGTTAAAACATTTTTTAATATGCTAGGTCCTATGGTAAATCCTGCATTTCCAAAAAACCAATTGGTTGGAGTTTTTAACCTTGAGTTGTTAAGGCTTTACGGTTACCTATATCAGGAAACCGATAAAAATTACGCAGTGGTACATGCCTTAGATGGTTATGACGAAATATCTTTAACAGAAAAAACAAAAGTGATATCCAATACTTCTGAAACCTTATTTGCACCAGAAGACCTTGGCATAGACAACGTACAAGAATCGGAAATCTTTGGAGGTAATACGGTTAAACAAGCCGCCAAATTATTTAATAAAATTATAGATGGTAAAGGCACTAAAGCACAAAATAACGTGGTTTGTGCAAATGCAGGACTAGCTATTGCAACTGCCAACCAAATGTCGCATAAAGCAGGATTTGAGCTCGCTAAAGAATCACTAGAAAGCGGAAAAGCAAAAGAGAGTTTGCGTAAATTAATTGAATTGAGCCGATGAATATCTTAGACAAAATAGTAATAGATAAGCGGAAAGAAGTTGATTTAATTAAATCACTTATTCCAATAAAACAGTTAGAACAATCTGTGCTGTTTGAGCGAAAAACTAATTCGCTCGTAAATTCATTAAGACTGAGTAATTCTGGGATCATTGCCGAACACAAAAGACGCTCTCCTTCAAAATCTGTCATCAATCAAAGTTTAAATGCTCAAGATGTTGCTCGTGGTTATGAAGCGGCTGGTGTATGTGGTATGTCTGTATTAACTGATGGTAAATATTTTGGCGGTGCATTAGATGATTTATTATTATCAAGAGCCAGTTGTAACCTGCCATTGTTAAGAAAAGAATTTATAATAGATAGCTATCAGATTATAGAAGCAAAAGCATATGGTGCAGACGTTATTTTATTAATTGCGGCTATTTTAACAAGAGACGAAATTAAGCAGTTTTCTGAATTAGCAAAAAGCCTTAATCTCAATGTTTTGCTAGAAATTCACAACGAAGCAGAACTGCAAAAGTCGATTATGCCTTCTATAGATATGCTAGGTGTTAACAACAGAAATCTAAAAACGTTTGATGTAAATTTAGAAACCTCAAAAAAACTTAGTAAACTTATCCCAGATGATTTTGTAAAGGTGTCAGAAAGTGGCATCAGTTCTGTCGAAGCTATAAAAGAATTACAGTCTTATGGCTACCAAGGGTTTTTAATAGGCGAAAACTTTATGAAGACAGAACAACCTGGAGCAAGTGCTGCTAAATTTATAAAATCATTGGAAGCATGAGATTGAAAGTCTGTGGCATGAAACATAATACAATCGACGTTGCAAAACTGCAACCCGATTATTTAGGCTTTATCTTCTATGCTAAATCCCCTCGAAATTATGAGGCAAAAGTTATAGAACTGCCAGAGTCAATTAAAAAAGTTGGTGTTTTTGTAAATGCACCAATCCAGACCGTTTTAGACCATATCAATCGCTACGGATTAGATGTAATTCAACTTCATGGTAACGAAACAGCAGAATACACAAGAGACCTTTTGAGAGTCCTGATAGATTCATCAACAAAAATTCCACAATTTATTAAGGTCTTCTCCATAAAAGATGACTTTGATTTTACTCAACTAAAACCATTTAAAGATTTAGTAGATTATTATCTGTTTGATACTAAAGGAAAATTACCAGGAGGTAATGGGTACACCTTTAATTGGGATGTATTAAAGCATTACCCATCTACCAAGCCTTATTTTTTGAGTGGAGGTATTGGGCCAGACGAGATAGATAAAATTAAAGCATTTAAGCAAAGTGAAGCTTCAAAATACTGTTATGCGATAGATGTTAATAGTAAGTTTGAAACCGAACCAGGATTAAAAAATATATCAGCATTAGAAAAATTTAAAAATGAGCTATAACATTAACGAAAAAGGATACTACGGAGAGTTTGGAGGTGCATACATACCAGAAATGCTCTATCCAAATGTAGAGGAGCTACGTCAAAATTATTTAAAAATTATGGCTGAGCCTTCGTTTCAAGAAGAATTTGATGCCCTTTTAAAAGATTATGTAGGCAGACCTTCTCCTCTTTATTTTGCCAAACGTCTTTCGGAAAAATATAATACCAGAATATATTTAAAACGCGAGGACTTAAACCATACTGGTGCTCATAAAATAAATAATACCATAGGCCAAATTCTTATGGCAAAGCGTTTAGGTAAAAACAGAATCATTGCAGAAACAGGAGCTGGTCAGCATGGAGTGGCAACTGCAACAGTTTGTGCACTTATGGGTATTAAATGTGTTGTATATATGGGCGAAATAGATATCGCCAGGCAAGCGCCAAATGTGGCTAGGATGAAAATGTTGGGAGCCGAAGTTAAACCGGCATTATCTGGCAGCAAAACGCTAAAGGATGCTACCAATGAGGCTATCCGTGACTGGATTAATAATCCCGTGGACACTCATTACATTATTGGCTCTGCTATAGGTCCACACCCTTATCCTGATATGGTCACAAAATTTCAATCTGTAATCTCAGAAGAAATAAAATGGCAATTAAAAGAAAAAGAAGGTAAAGAAGATCCTGATTATGTGGTCGCTTGTATTGGAGGTGGAAGTAATGCTGCTGGCACCTACTACCATTTTCTTAACAACGAAGCTGTTGGTATTATAGCAGTTGAGGCTGCAGGAAAAGGAATTCATTCTGGCAAAAGTGCTGCAACATCAGTACTTGGTAAAGAAGGCATAATTCATGGGTGTAAGACTTTATTAATGCAAACTATAGACGGACAAATTACTGAACCCTACTCCATTTCAGCTGGGTTAGACTATCCTGGTGTTGGCCCGTTACATTCTCATTTATACAAATCTGGGAGAGGTGAGTTTTACTCTGCTACAGACGATGAGGCGATGACAGCCGGATTAGAATTAGCACAACTAGAAGGTATAATCCCAGCGATTGAAACCAGCCATGCACTGGCTATTTTCGAACATAAATCATTTAAACCAGATGATGTTGTCGTGATTAGTTTATCGGGTCGAGGCGATAAGGATTTACAAAATTATATTGATTATTTTAGTCTTTAGCCCGAATTCTGAACCAGATTGAGCATATCAAGTATAACTAAAAGTTTAATTAAAAAGGCACCTGTCTTTACAAGCATGTTATGAACAGAATAAACCAAAAACTAAAAGCAGACAAAAAGCTTTTATCGATATATTTTACCGCAGGTTATCCAAACATAGATGACACAGCAACTATTATTCGAAACCTTGAAAAAAGTGGAGTAGATATGATAGAAATTGGATTGCCGTTTAGCGACCCATTGGCCGATGGTCCTACAATACAAGCAAGTTCTACCCAGGCATTAAAAAACGGTATGACTAGCGATTTACTGTTTAAGCAATTAAAAGATATTCGAAAATCGGTATCGATTCCGCTTATTATTATGGGCTATTTTAATCCTATGCTACAATATGGTGTCGAGGCATTTTGTAAAAAATGTGAGGAGGTAGGCATTGATGGTTTAATTATACCAGACTTACCCGTTGATGTATACAACGAAGTCTACAAAAGCACCTTTGAAAAATATGGATTAGTCAATGTGTTTTTAATCACACCACAAACTTCAGACGAACGTATTAGATTTATCGATTCTGTTTCTAATGGTTTTATTTATATGGTGAGTTCTGCCAGTACAACAGGTTCTAAAGCTGGTTTTGGTAATGTACAAACCGACTATTTTGATCGAATTTCTAAAATGAATTTAGCGAATCCACAAATCGTAGGTTTCGGGATATCAAACAATGAGACTTTTACAAAGGCCACTAAACAGGCTAAAGGTGCAATAATTGGTAGTGCTTTTATAAACTTTGTTTCAGAAAATGGTATTGATAATATCAACGAATTTGTTGAGCCAATACTTAACTGATTTTAACGGTTAAATTATAAGTTTTAAGAATTCTTTGTGAGAAAAATCAACGTCATTTTCGTATATTAATGTTGAACTTAAAATATAGAAACCATGGGAATAATTGAAGATAAAAAGAAATTTAACAGAACGAAGGAGCAGAAAAACCCTACGAATCTTAAAGGGAACATCAATCAGAAAACTAATGAATTTGATATTGATGAAGCCACTATCAAGAAGCAACAAAATAAAAAATAAACAGCTCAATTAGCTAATCACTAAGTCCATTCATATTTTTATGAGTGGACTTTTTTATTATTACATAAATATATAGACTAAGGTTTTGTAACTTTCATAAAAAAACAATTGAGACATTCTAAGACTTATAATATTATAACAGAATATGGGCAAATCGCTTTCGGTATTATTTTAGCAAGTATCGGGCTTAAAGCGTTCTTATTACCCAACGGTTTTCTAGATGGTGGTGTTACTGGTATGGCATTATTAGTAAAGACTCAATTAGACATAAGTCTTTCTATTTTGTTAGTACTCTTTAGTATTCCTTTTTTAATATTAGGCTACTTTACGGTGTCTAAACGTATTGTAGTTAAATCTATTATAAGCATATTGGGATTAGCGCTTTTTATTCATTTCGAAAACTTTGGCACTATTACAGATGACAAACTTCTAATTTCAATTTTTGGAGGCTTGTTCTTAGGTTCTGGTATTGGTATTGCTATAAGGAATGGGTCTGTGTTAGACGGTTCGGAGATTTTGGGTATTTATTTAAATGATAAATTTGGAATAAGTATAGGACAAATAATCCTTGTTTTTAATATTATTCTTTTTAGCATTACGGCTCTAGTCCTATCGATTGAGGTGGCTTTATATTCTATTCTCACCTACATTGTAACGGCAAAAGTTACGGACTTAATTATTGAAGGTTTCGAAGATTTTATTGGAGTCACGATTGTATCCAAAGAATACAGGACAATAAAATTAGCAATAATGAAAGAGTTGGGAGCTGGCTTAACCACCTATAAAGGCTCTAAAGGATTTGGCAGCAAGGGCACTCAGGAAGATTTTGATATTATTCATACGATCATTAACCGTATTGATATAAAAAAAATGCATCGCATTATCGAGGAGATTGATGAAAACGCATTTATAGTAGAGTTTGATGTCAACAACGTTAAAGGTGGTGTGTTAAGACATTATTTAGATAAAAAGAAGAATAAAGTGCTACCTAAGCTCTAACGTCTTTTTCTCAACATTTCTAAATATAAAGCTTCTACCTTTGATCTTGCCCAAGGCGTTCTTCTTAAAAATTTTAAACTTGACTTCACAGAAGGGTCATGTGTAAAACAACGAATATTAATCTGGTAGCCCATATACTCCCAACCATAATGTGCTACTAATTCGTTTAGTATCTCTTGTAGCTTTACACCATGCAATGGATTGTTAGGTTGGGTCTGCAGACTATTTTGATTTAAGATTCTTTAATGTTTTATTTTTTATCTATAGCTAAAAAACCAATCTCTAGTTAAGACATTTTTTGTTTCCCTACTTCTAATATAAAAAATTAAATTAGTTATTGCTAGTGCGTCTTCGATTGCGACTTCTATTTCGGTTTCGATTAGAATTTGTAGAATTCCCAGAACTCCTAGAATTAGAATTTCTATTACGTCCTTGATTTCTATTTCTATTCTGACCAGGCTTTATTGGTTCTGTTGAAGCATTAGGATCGGGTTCGAACCCTTCAATAATTTCCACGTCAATCTTCATGTCAATTAGCTTTTCAATTCCTCTCAAATAACTAATTTCGTCGGCACTAACTAAGGAAATTGCTTCACCACTTGCTCCTGCTCTACCGGTTCTTCCTATGCGATGAACATAGTCTTCGGAAATATTTGGCAATTCAAAATTAATAACATGTGGTAGAAGTGGGATATCTAAACCACGTGCAGCAATATCAGTAGCAACTAAGACACGTACCGAACCACTTTTAAATCCTGCCAAAGCTTTTGTTCTAGCGCCCTGACTTTTATTACCATGAATGGCTGCCGCAGTAATGCCTGCACTAATCATTTTTTTCGTAAGCCTGTTAGCTCCATGTTTTGTTCTAGTAAATACTAATACCTGTTTCCAATTTCCATCAGAAATTAGTTTAATAATTAGATCTGTTTTCTTTGCTTTTGCCACTCGGTGTACTTTCTGGGCAATGATTTCTACAGCCGTATTCTCAGGTGTAGCTTCTACTTGTACAGGATTGTTAAGAATAGAATAGGCTAACTTCTTTATATCTTTAGAAAATGTTGCAGAAAACATAAGATTTTGGCGTTTGCTCGGCATCAATTTCATAACCCGTTCTATATCGCGTAGAAAACCCATATCGAGCATGCGATCTGCTTCATCCAAAACAAATATTTCGACATGTTTTAAAGATAAAGCCCCTTGGCTTTCTAGATCAAGTAATCGTCCAGGTGTTGCTACTAATACATCAATACCTTGGCGGATCTTAGCAACTTGGGGTTTTTGGTTTACGCCTCCAAAAATAACAGCACTTCGTATGTTTAAAAATTCGCTGTATTCCTTAACGTTTTCAAAAACCTGAGCAGCCAACTCTCGTGTTGGTGTTAACACTAAAGCTCTTATTGGTCGGTATTTCTCTTTGGAATTTTCAGAAAGGAAATGAAGCATCGGTAATGTAAAACCTGCTGTTTTTCCTGTACCTGTTTGTGCCGACGCTAAAACATCTTTACCTTCTAAAACCGGAGGAATTGCTTTTGCTTGGATTGGAGATGGCGTTTCGTATCCTTTTTTACTAATTGCTTTTAGTAAAGGCTCAGATAAGCCTAATGATTTAAATGACATACATCGTTATTAATTAAGATGAATATCTATTTATAGCTCACCTCTTTTATTTGGCGCGAAGGTACAGCTAATTTAGACACTGCTTCTACGAAATCTTATTTATTATGAGTTAGACTTAGCCTGCCACTGTTTGAACTTAATAAAAGGATTCGTGGCTCGGTTTTTATATCCATGTATTCCGCAAACAACTAATAATATAGCTGCCGCAACGTAAGCATATATCATAATAGAATTATTAACTGAAGTGTTTGCATTAGCAATTCCGATAAATGCCCATACACCGACAATACCAAATTCCCTTAGGTTCCGTTGCCAAATCAAATAGAGGTTTATAATTAACGCTATTGTAATTACAATAAATGCCCATACAGGTTCATCCAGACCAAAACCATTCCAATTGATTTTTACTAAATAGGCCGAAACATTAACTATACTAGCAATGGTCACCCAACCCGCATAAACAACAAATGGCCACCAGACAAAAGCAATGATTGGAAATGGTTTATCATCTATTTCCATTCTATTATTAATTATAACTTTAAAAAGTGAGTAGAGTAATAGAAAAATAAATATACACGATAGGCCTGTATATTCATAGAGCCAGGCAAAAACCCAAAATGAGTTAAACAAGCAAGATAGAACAAACCACCATCCTGTTTTTAAGACAAAATCATCATGCTTTGTATTTGTAAATAGACTTCGCCCTTGGTAAATGGCAAAGAGTAAGAGAAGCAGATAAATAAGTCCCCAGATAGCAAAGGTGTAGGAAGCAGGTGTGATTAATGAATTATAATTACTCGAGACTTCACCTATTGTCGTATCATTAATTAGGCCTGTATTAGATAAATAATTTATAAAGACAGTAGAACCTAGAGCAATGCCATTACTAATTTGAAGTACTTTTTTCACGCTTAAAATATTTGGTCCAAATTACCGAAACTTAACAAATACTTTTAACTACATCCATTTATTATTTAATGGAATAACCTCCTCTAAATATACTCCCGGTACTGTAGCACTCTAAAATCAAACGTGTTAAAATCAGGATTTTTGGCTTTAAGTTGTTTATAAAGAGGGAGTCTACTAATAGAAATATTTGCAGCACCTGAGCCTGAAGTTAGTGACACTGTTTTAATTGTGCGAATTGCATCAGGTTTGTCCTGCGATTGAGGAATAGTGAACTTATGTATTCTTGGGACTTCATTATTTACCAGTTCGAGTTTTAAGCCATAAGATTTAAGATGTTTTCTAAAAAAGTATTCCGGACCGTTCTTACTATTTCCACCAGTAAACAGAATTGTGTCTATGCAAGCATACGTCTTTAAATAGCTTAAAATGTCCCGTAGCTTAATATTTTTCATACCTAAGTCCGACGCATCAATTTTTTCGCGTTCTGCGCTTGCAACAATATCGCAAATTCCAATGTTATTTTTAATTAAAAACCGTTTACGCTCCTCTATTGCTTCGTTAGAGTTGTCGTATCGCAAATTCAAATGGTGTATTTTATCTATAAATAACCAGAGTGAATTATAATAGCTCCCATAACAAAAATCAACATCTTTTTCTAACAAATCACCAGTTGAAAATCGTGGTGGAGGTAAGGTACCAACAATTAATTTTTTGGTGTCTTTTTGTATGAAAGGCCGATATGGGTGTTGATGTAGAAACAATGATTATCTTGTAAAGACCAAATCATTTTTCGATGATAATTCTTCACTAAATCTATAATTATCCAGGTTAAAACCTTTGAGATCATCTATGGTTTGCGCATCTGTATCAATTATATAACGTGCCATTAGACCTCGTGCTAATTTTGCAAAAATGGCTATGGTTTTATAAGATCCGTTTTTAAATTCTTTAAAATTCACATTGGTTACAGGAACCTTTAGTGCTTTTTTATCAATAGCCTTAAAATATTCGTTACTCGCTAAATTAATAAAAAGTTCATCGTCGTTTAATTCATCATTTAGAGCTTTCGTAACTTTCTTTTTCCAAAACTCGTAGAGATTTTTATTTTTTCCTACGCTCATTTTGGTTCCCATTTCTAATCGGTAAGGTTGAATTAAATCTAAAGGCTTTAATATGCCATATAATCCTGATAATATTCTAACTTTATTTTCTACGCGGTCAAGGTTTTTGGTATCAATTGTATAAGCGTCTAAACCCCTGTAAACATCACCATTAAATGCGTAGATCGCTTGTCTGGCATTGGCTTCTGTAAATGGCAGCGCCCAATCTTGATTGCGCTCATAGTTTTGCTGAGCCAAGGCATCTGAAATACTCATTAATTTTGATAAACTCCGAACAGATTTCTTTTTCAAAAGCTTGTTAAGGCGCTCTGCTTCATCGAGAAATTGCCCTTCTGTTGTTTTTGTAGTTGGGACTACAGAATCAAAATCTAAGGTTTTAGCTGGAGATAATACTAACTTCATATTACTATTATGTTTTCTTTTTCATATTATATAAAAGCAGAGCAATCTAAAGGCAAATACACTACTTTTCACAGTGTAAAAATACAATGTCGAACAATGAGTATCAAATTATAGCAACCACAAATTTAGATAGTGATATAAAGAAATTCTATTCTATGAACTTGGAGTATTAAAGGGCCTATTTCAACATATTAGTTTAGGTACTAACCTTGATGCTTAGCATAATGCCTCCACTTTTCAATACATTGGTTAATATCATCGGGAATAGCAGCTTCAAACCTTAAAAACTCACCCGTTTTAGGATGCTCAAACCCTAAAGTTTTTGCGTGTAAGGCTTGTCTTGGCAGTACTTTAAAACAATTATCTACAAATTGTTTGTACTTTGTAAAGGTGGTGCCCTTTAATATGTTATCACCTCCATAGCGCTCATCATTGAAAAGCGTATGTCCAATATGCTTCATATGAACACGTATTTGGTGCGTGCGGCCTGTTTCCAGTTTACAACTTATGAGAGTTACATAGCCAAGACGCTCTATAACTTTGTAATGCGTCACTGCAGGCTTCCCTTTTTCAGCTTCGTCCTCTAAATATACTGTGTTTTGTAATCTGTTTTTTGGATGGCGACCTATGTTCCCTTCAATCGTGCCTTCGTCTTCTTTTACATTTCCCCAAACAATAGCGACGTATTCCCGCTCACTTGTCTTTTCGGCAAACTGATTTGACAAATGAGTCATGGCCTGTTCAGTTTTGGCAATAACAAGCAGACCCGTTGTGTCCTTATCAATTCGATGTACCAGTCCAGGCCTGTTACTGGAATTATTAGGCAAATTATCAAAATGAAAAATTAGCGCATTTATTAACGTTCCGGAATAATTACCATGACCAGGATGAACCACCATACCTGCTGGCTTATTTATTACTAAAACATCTTCGTCCTCATAAACTATGTCCAACGGAATATCTTCGGCAACTAAAAGCTGTTCATAGGAAGGGTGCTCAAAGGTTACTGAAATTACATCGTGAGGCCTTACTTTATAATTAGATTTAACGGCAGTCCCATTAACCAAAACACCACCTTCCTTGGCAGCATTCTGAATTTTACTACGCGTCATATTCTCAATACAGTTTATTAAAAATTTATCTATTCGTAGTGGCTTTTGTCCCTTATCTACTTTAAAAGAAAAGTGTTCGTATCGTTCGTCCTCAGAATTTGGAGTTTCAAGAATATTAGTCATTTAATTTTTGGCCTATAATTTACCATTACCAACTACCAAGTCAATCTTGGAAGTTAAAGGAAGCATATCACCTGGTTTAATCGTTTCACCATCATGAGACATTGCCATAACACCTTCACCAATTGCGTCTTTATAAGTAATTTCACCAATTTGAAACTCTAAGGCTTCTAGTTGTGGCTTAGCTTGCCTAAAGGTACGTTTGAGAATATTTGGCACCTCAACTTTGCGATATCCAGATGGGTTTAATATGAGATATATTTTTCTATTTTCTTTAACCTGGGCACCAGCTAAAGGATTTTGTTCTATCACAGCATACTTAGGGTAATTTGGATTAAAATTAGCTGAATCCTGAATTTCCATGGCCAGATCATTATCCTTAAGTTCAATTTTAACCGTTTCAATAGATTTCCCTGTTAAATCCGGTACTATTACAAATTCGTTATGGTTGGTGGTCACATTAAGCCATTTGAGCATAATAAAGCACAACACAACAACTGCAACCACTGCAATAGCGAGTTGTTTAAAAAAGACTTTACTGGTTAGAAATTTAACAATACTCATTAGCTAAATATTTAGAGACAAAACTAATAAATTATATAACGCTATAAAATTAATATACGTATGGACATAAGATTTAGTTTATTAAAATAAATGATACTTTTACATTATCACTTTTAAGACCAAAACATACTCACTAAAGTGAGCACAATAGATGAAAAAAAATATTGCAATTATAATGGGAGGATATTCTAGCGAATATCAGATTTCTATAAAGAGTGGCAATGTGGTATACCATACGCTTGATAAGAAAAAGTACAACACCTACCGCATTCATATTTTTAAAGAAAAATGGGTTTTTGTTAGCGATACATCACAAGAATTTCCTATTGACAAAAATGACTTTTCTGTTATGGTAGAGGGTACAAAGATTAAATTCGATTGTGTCTTTAATGCTATACATGGTTCTCCGGGAGAGGACGGTTTTATGCAGGGCTATTTTGAATTACTTAATATACCCCATACAAGTTGCAACATGTATCAGGCGGCTTTAACATTTAATAAACGGGATTTTTTAGCAACCTTAAAACCATACGGCATCAAGACAGCCGAGAGTTTTTATTTTAATCTGGGTGATGTGGTTAATGAAGACGCTATAATTAATAAAGTTGGCTTACCTTGTTTTGTAAAGGCGAATAAAGCAGGTAGCAGTTTTGGTATTTCCAAGGTGTACAAAAAAGAAAATTTGAAAGCAGCTATCGAATTATCGTTGAAAGAAGACAGCGAGGTTTTAATCGAACAATATTTAGATGGTGTAGAAGTTTCTGTTGGCGTTATTACTTATAAAAGTGAGACCACAGTATTACCAATTACGGAGATTGTCTCTGAAAATGATTTTTTTGACTACCAAGCGAAATATGAAGGTAAATCTCAAGAAATTACACCTGCACGAATTTCAGATGACTATGCTAATAAAGTACGTACAGCGGCCAAGAAGATCTATGAGCTTGTTGGCATGAAGGGTTTTTCACGAAGCGAATTTATTTTTAAAAATGATGAGCCTTATTTATTAGAGATGAACTCTGTACCAGGTTTAACCAACGAAAGTATATTACCCCAACAAGCTACAGAGGCAGGTATCAGTATGGCTCAACTTTTTGAGAATGCTATTGAAGAAGCCTTGAATAATTAATTAGTTATCTTTGAATTAAATAGTTTCCTTCTGCGAGGAAATGCCAAATTATAATTAATGAAGAAAGCAATTTTTCCTGGTTCCTTTGACCCAATTACATTAGGTCACTATGATATTATAACGCGTAGTGTTAAATTATTTGATGAGGTAATCGTTGCCATAGGAATTAATGCAGATAAAAAATATATGTTCTCTTTGGAGGAGCGCCAAAAATTCATTGAAAATGCTTTTAAAAATGAACCTCGGGTTAAAGTGGTTTCCTATAAAGGGCTTACTGTAGACTTTTGTGAAGAAAATAATGTGGAGTTTATACTAAGAGGATTGCGTAATCCTGCCGATTTTGAGTTCGAAAAAGCTATAGCACATACTAATAGGGATTTGGCTCCCATAGAAACTGTTTTTCTTTTAACTGCCGCAAGTACGTCTTACATTTCTTCATCAATAGTTCGGGATGTCATTAGAAACAATGGAGATTACACAAAATTAGTACCTGAAAGTGTCAGAGTAAAATAGACTCAAAATTCTTTAAAAGAGGACAATTCTTGTATATAGGCTCCAAACAAAAAGCATCAGCCAAATTATATGAAATACATACAAAATTACGGATGCTTTTTTAATGATTAATAGCCTAACTAAGATAAAACTAAATAATTATAATTTTGTGTTTTATCGATGAAACGACAATTATAAAGATATATGAGGATAATTTGACCTAAATAGCTCTATTTCAGCATTAAGATTTGTAATAAATTTCTTGTGCTCAACAGAATCTGGATTTTTAGGACGATGACTTCTTTGGGATTGAATTGAGGCTATCTTATTCATGATTTTAAGTGTTTCTTCAGAAAACCACACCAATTGAAATTTTTCCCATATATATGCAATTGCGACTTTACTAGGATGAATCATATCCTCTTTATAAAAGCGATAATCACGTAACTCGTCCATCATAATTTCAAACGATGGGAAGTAGGACTTATTATGCCTCTGATCAATACACTGATGAATTGCAGCAATTAAATGCGACTTACTTTGAGTATTCTCCACAAAACCATCTTTTAAATGTCGCACTGGCGACACTGTAAAAATAAAGGTGACTTCAGGGTTAATTAACTTTACTAAGCTTGTAATTGCATTTAAGGACTCTGAGATAGTGTTTACAGATAGTAATTCCTTTAAAAATTGTTTTTGAGGTACTTTATGACAATTAGCAACAATTGCATCACTTTCAATATGTCGATAAACCCAGGCCGTACCAAGTGTAATTACCACATGTGTAGATTCTGCTAATTGTGACCTGGTTTTATTAAGTGCCTCATTTAGATTTATTAGTAGGTCCTCTTTTGAAGTGCTATTTAATTTGGAATGAGCCTCAAAACTAAACCATTGTTCATTGGTTTGGTGTAAATCCTTTTCTGTGAAATAGTCTTTATTTATTGCTCGGGTGATTACGTTTTCAATCGCAAGAGGATGAAATAAGATTCCCAATGGGTTCACTTCAGTTTGAAATTTAAAAAATTTTAATTTTTCACCTATATTCTCTGTAAAGCAAGAGCCCAGAAGCATGAACTCAGAATTATAGGACATCTGATTATGCGCCTGCTTTTCTAATGGTATTTCTGTTTTAAATTTCATACTTAATCTTAGATTAAATACAGCAAGAATTTTTTACAAGTACGACTTACCTGCTTGTAATGCTTGCTCTATACCTGCTGGATTTTTACCACCTGCAGTGGCAAAAAATGGTTGGCCTCCACCGCCGCCCTGGATATATTTACCCAACGCTCTTACAATATTACCAGCATTTAAATCTTTATTAGCAACAACTTCTTTAGATATGTAACAAGACAGAATAGCCTTACCATTTTGCTCAGCACCAAATAACAAAAACAGATTATTAAACTGGTTGCCTAACTCAAAACAGACATCCTTAACACCAGATGCATCTAGATCTAGTTTTTTAGCTAAAAATAGTACACCGTTTACTTCCTCTAGCTCATTTTTTAGTTCGCTCTTAATATTTTGTGCTTTATCCTTAAGTAGTGATTCTATTTCCTTTTTTAATTCGGTATTTTCATTCTGAAGATTCTGAAGTGCCTTAACAGGTTCTTTCGCATTGTTTAACAGATCTTTCATTTCAAAGAACGCTCTGTTGTTTTCAGAAAAATAGTCTTTTACAGCATCATTGGTAATAGCTTCTATCCGGCGAATACCAGATGCTACAGCACTTTCGGAGGTGATTTTAAAATGCCAAATATCAGCTGTATTATTGACGTGTGTACCACCACAAAGCTCAATAGACTGGCCAAAGCGTATAGTGCGTACATTATCCCCATATTTTTCTCCAAATAAAGACATTGCGCCTTCTGCAATTGCTTTTTCTTTAGGTATTGATCGGTTTTCTTCCAGCGAAAGTTTGCCTTCAATTCTAGAATTTACAAAATCTTCGACATCCCTTAATTCTTCTTTAGTTACCTTGGAAAAATGTGAAAAATCAAATCGTAAATATTTAGAATGTACGGCAGACCCTTTTTGCTCTACATGCTCACCCAAAACTTCTCGTAATGCCTGGTGCAGTAAATGTGTGGCTGTATGATTACATTCCGTTCTGTGACGTTGCTTAGCATCGACCACAGCTTTTAAAACTTCATCCTTATGTTTAGGTAAGTTTTTAGCAAAATGTATAATTAAATTGTTTTCCTTTTTTGTATCCAAAATATAAATAACATCGCCATGCACATCCTCTAAATAGCCTTTATCACCTACCTGCCCACCTCCTTCTGGATAAAACGGTGTAATATTAAAGACCAGCTGATACATCTCGCCTTCTTTTTTAGAAGTTACCTTGCGGTACCTTGTAATTTTTACATGTGCTTCAAGGGTATCGTAACCTATGAATTCCTCCTCCTCATCATGATGCAAAATAGTCCAGTCGTCTGATTTTAATTCTGAAGCTTTTCTACCTCGATCCTGCTGTGCTTTAAGTGCTTTATTAAATTCTTCGGCGTTATATGTAAATCCATTTTCACGAAGTATTAAATCTGTTAAATCCTCAGGAAAACCATAGGTGTCTTTAAGTTCAAATACTTTAGAACCAGCAATTTCTTTGGTGTTTGCTTTTTTTATTATTCCGTCTAAAATTTGTAGACCTTGCTCTAAGGTTCTTAAAAAAGAACTCTCTTCTTCCTTAATTACATTTTCGATTAATTGCTTCTGATCTTTTAGCTCAGGGAAAGCATCACCCATTTTTTTACTCAAAACATCAACCAATCGATAAATAAATGGCTCCTTTTTATCTAAAAATGTAAATCCATAACGCACGGCACGCCTCAAAATTCTACGAATTACGTAGCCAGCACCAGTATTACTTGGCAATTGACCATCTGCTATGGAGAATGCCACTGCCCTAACATGGTCAGAAATAACGCGTATAGCAACATCTATTTTGTCGTCTGTATTGTAATCCTTATTGGTTATGGTTTCAATTTCCCTAATTAATGGTGTAAATACATCAGTATCATAATTAGACTGTACGCCTTGTAGTACCATACAAAGACGCTCAAAACCCATTCCGGTATCGATGTGTTTATTTGGTAAAGATTCCAGTGATCCGTTGGCCTTACGGTTATATTGCATAAAAACCAGATTCCAAATTTCGACCACCTGTGGATGGTCCATATTTACCAAGGTTTTACCATCTACTTTGACTTTCTCTTCTTTAGATCTAATATCTACATGGATCTCACTGCATGGACCACAAGGTCCTTGATCTCCCATCTCCCAGAAATTATCTTTTTTATTGCCCATAAGAATACGGTCTTCTGGAATTAATTCTTTCCAGAGGTCGTAAGCTTCCCTATCCATTTCCAACTTATCTGCATCAGTGCTTCCTTCAAAAACCGTAACATATAGGATATCCTTATCAATACCATAAACCTCGGTTAGCAACTCCCATGCCCAGGCTATGGCGTCCTTTTTAAAATAATCGCCAAAACTCCAGTTACCTAGCATTTCAAATAAGGTGTGATGATAGGTGTCATAGCCCACCTCTTCTAAATCGTTATGCTTCCCTGAAACACGAAGGCATTTTTGCGAATCTGCAATTCTGTTCTTTTTAGGTTCTGCATTACCAAGAAAATATTCTTTAAATGGCGCCATACCAGAATTTACAAACATTAAGGTTGGATCATCCTTAATTACCATTGAGGCAGATGGAACAATTAGATGTTGTTTTCCTTCAAAGAAATTTAAAAACTTCGCACGAATTTCTTGAGACTTCATAAACAGTTATAATATTTTTTAATTACCACAATTACAAAACAATTTTTATCTTTGGTCGTTACGCTAAAAATAATTACAGTTCTGTAACAGGCTTAATAGCTGCAAAAATAGAATAAATTCAAACATGGCTAAGGTAAAATATTATTATGATGCAGATACGCTTTCCTATCGCAAGATAAAGCGCAAAAAACGTACAACATTTAAGTATGCCACCGTCTTTATTGTAGCTGCTGCATTATTTGGTTTTTTATCCTTTTTTATAGCAAGTCAGTATTTAGAATCTCCGAAAGAACGCCAGTTGGCGCGTGAGTTACAAAATATGGAATTACAGTACGAGTTATTAAACAAACGCATGGATGATGCTATTGCAGCATTAGAAAATGTTGAAGAACGGGATAACTCTATTTACAGGCTTTATTTTGAAGCTAACCCTATTCCTGAAGAACAGCGTAGAGCTGGTTTTGGTGGTATTAATAGGTACAAAAAGTTTGAAGGATTTGATAACTCTCAATTAATATCAGAAACTAATAAAAGACTGGATATTTTAGAGAAAGCCATTGTTGTTCAGTCCAGGTCCTTAGATGAAATCGCAAAATTAGCCGAAGACAAAGAAAAATTTTTATCAGCCATACCTGCCATACAACCAATTAACAATATTAACCTTACTCGTATGGCATCGGGTTATGGGTACAGAACAGATCCTTTTACAAAGGTGAGAAAATTTCATTTCGGCATGGACTTTACTGCACCAAGAGGTACACCTGTTTATGCATCTGGAGATGGTGTTGTAACACGCGCAGATAACGGATCGACAGGGTACGGAAACCATATCAGGATAGATCACGGCTATGGGTATATGTCTCTTTATGCGCACCTGTATAAGTATAATGTAAGAGTAAACCAAAAAGTAAAGCGTGGTGATCTAATTGGGTTTGTTGGTAGTACTGGAAGATCAGAGGCGCCACATTTACACTATGAAATTTTTAAAGATGGCATAAGAATAAACCCTATTAATTTTTATTATGGCAACTTATCTGCAGAAGAGTACGATGTATTACTGCAAAAAGCATCACTAGAAAATCAATCGTTAGACTAATATGCATATAGACTTACCAGAAAAACGCTATTACGCTATAGGTGAAGTTGCCAAAGCCTTTAAGGTTAATACCTCTTTGATTCGCTTCTGGGAAAAGGAGTTCGATGTAATAAAACCTAAAAAGAATGCTAAAGGCAACCGAAAATTTACGCCAGAGGATATAAAAAATTTAAAATTTATTTATCATTTAGTTAAAGAGCGAGGTTTTACTTTAGAAGGCGCTAAGACACATCTCAAAGAGGAGCGAAAACAAGCTTTAGAAAAATTTGAGATCATTGACAAACTCGAAGATATCAAAGTACAACTGGTAAAAATAAAAAATCAACTTTAAAACTAATCAATCATGAAAAAATGGCTAATTCCTTTAATTGTTATTGCAATTGTTGCATTTGGAATTTATCAATGGGCTGTCGGCTTTAACAACACGGCCGTAGAGTTAGAAGCAGATGCTAAAACGGCATGGTCTAATGTAGAAAGTTCGTACCAAAGAAGAAATGACCTTATTGGTAATCTTATAAAAACGGTACAAGGTGCAGCAGATTTTGAACGTACAACACTAAGAGAAGTGATAGAAGCCAGAGCAAAAGCAACATCTACTAATATTGATGCGAGTAATCTAACCGCTGAAAATATGGCACAATTTCAACAGGCACAGACAGGTTTAACTGGAGCACTTTCAAAATTGTTAGTATCTGTAGAACGCTATCCGGAACTAAAGGCAAATCAAAATTTTCTAGAGCTCCAAAGTCAGTTAGAAGGTACCGAAAACCGTATTAATGTGGCTAGAGATCGTTATAATGAAAAAGTAAATATTTACGATATTCACACTACAAAATTTCCTGGCAAATTATTAGCTAGCGCTTTTGGTTTTGAGGAAATGCCGAGATATAAAGCAGATCCTGGTAGTGAAAACGCACCAGATGTAGAATTCGAATTTGATTAAGAATTACCATGCCTTACATTGAAGATTTCCTAACTGCAAGAGAAGAAGAAGAAATTGTTGAAACCATTAGACTTGCAGAACGTAATACCTCTGGTGAGATTCGCGTTCATATTGAGCAAAAATGCGATATCGATGTCTATGAGCGTGCATTAGATCTTTTTCATACATTAAAAATGGATAATACTAAGGAACAAAATGGTGTCTTAATATACGTAGCTATAGATAATAAAGCATTTGTAATTTTTGGAGACCAAGGTATAAACGCTATAGTTGGGCCGGATTTCTGGAACGCAACACGCGATAAGATCGCTACACAATTTAAATCCAATAATTTCAAACAAGGCTTAATCGATGGTATTGATGAAGCTGGTAAAGCATTGTCAAAGTATTTTCCATGGCAGCATGGCGATAAAAACGAATTAGACAATACAATTTCAAAAGGTTAATGCGAGCGATTACACATATTATTCTAGCTACTGTACTCTTATTTTTTAGTACTCAATTAAGTTTCGCACAATATGAAATTCCTCCGATTCCAGAATTTCAGACCAGTGTTTATGATGACGAGATCAATTTACTTTCAGGTTTAGAAAAAAGCAGTTTAGAACAAAAACTCATTCGTTATTCGGACACTACATCAACTCAAATTGTCATAGCGATAATAAGTTCGACAAAAGGTGAATATATAAACTATTTAGGTGCACAATGGGCAGATAAATGGGGAATTGGACAAGCGGATAAGGATAATGGTATTTTTATTCTTTTGGCTAAAGATGATCGAAAAATTGGTATTAATACAGGGCAGGGTGTTGAGCATTTACTAACCGACGCCATGAGTAAACGGATCATAGAACGAGATATTATTCCATATTTTAAACGTAACGATTATTATGGTGGTCTTAATCGCGCTAGTGATGCCGTTTTTGAAGTGATGAATGGCGAATATCAAGGTACTAGACAAAATAACAGTACCGATTTTCCTATTGGAGTTTTTCTATTTTTATTCTTTATTTTCATAATTATCATTATTGCAATTTCTAAAAGCCGTGGTGGCGGAAGAGGTGGCAATAGAGGTAATCGCCGCAACACATCCAAAGATATTCTTGAAGCTATAATTTTTAGCAATATGGGTCGTGGAAGCTACTCAAGAGGTTCTTCCGGAGGCTTTGGCGGCTTTGGAGGAAGCTCAGGCGGAGGTGGTTTCGGCGGTGGTTTTGGAGGAGGAAGTTTTGGTGGTGGCGGTGCTTCTGGCGGCTGGTAAAATACTAGTTACCGCTTTAAAGTAAAATGACCAGAATATGTCCTGCCATCATTTAATTTTGCAACAAACCAATAGTCGTCAGTTGGCAATAATTCTCCATTAAACCTACCATCCCATACAGGATTAGTTTCAGTTAAAATAGTAATGATCTTACCAAAGCGATTAAAGATTTTTACCGTGGCACTAACAGGAAACAACGATGAATATCCTTTTACTTTCCAAGTGTCATTTACATTATCGCCATTTGGAGTAAAAAATTTAGGAAATCCTAGGACCGAAATTTGTTTATTTATGCTACCACAATCGCCTTTAGTATCTTTTACATATAAGGTATGAATCCCAGAGCTGACCTCATCAAAGATATTTGATTCCTGATATGGCCCATTTTCATCATTGAGTGCATAGCTGTAGTTACCTTCGCCAGATACTAATACTGCAATCCTATTGTTTTCGGATACATCAGTAACTTCTACGGATTCTATTATAGCTGTACTTGATGGTTTTACTACAACGGTACGTCTATTAGTGCAACCTGATGGTCTGGTTACAAAGACTTCGTAGGTTCCGGTAGTATTAACTGCAATATCCATTGTAGTCTCACCAGTTGACCAATTATAAGCATAGTTATTGGGAATATCATTTAAAACGCCTCCCGATAGCGTCATGGGTTCTGGGAATGTGTTTACACAATAATAAACTTCTTCGTACCCTATTAAATCAGGCAGTTCCTTCACAATGAGATGTACCTCGTAAATGGCATAACATGTGTCATCTATATCTACTCTGGCATAAACAATTTGATTAAAAGCTTCCTCGTTAAAATAATCTTCCGTGACCTCATTAATTTGTAACAAAGCCTCATTATACTTCACATAATACCCTATGGTGGCATTAGTCGGAGCGTTTTGTAAAATTTGACTATTTGCCTGAGTTAAATCAAAAAATGCGTAACCATCTTCAATAAAATCGTCACAAACCTCTAATATCGCCATTTGACTATTATAAGAATTTACCTGAAGTGTCACTTCTGAGCTACTAAAACATCCTGTAAATGAACTGGATACTTTTGCATAAATAATTTGATAATTCTCAAAATTATTATAATTCTCACCATCAATCTGTTGCGTCAATGCTTCATCTTCAAAAAAGGTCACATCCCAAATTGGTATAACCTGCCCCAATTCATTTCTTACAATATCATCACTGTAATTGCTGAGATTAAAACTGGAAATACCATCGATTTCTTCGTCATCACATTGCATAATTGTGATATCATTCGCTATAGGAGGTTCATAAACATTTACAGTTACAGGAATTCTTTCGCCATCTTCACATCCATTAAATATAGGAGCAATGTAGTAGGTAGTAGTTGTATAGATATAATTTTCGTAATACAGACCACTATGAAAAGCATTGGTTGATGTCTCTGTTTCGTACCAAAAAACTGTATCTGTATTTGTGGAAATATTTATTTGAGCTAAGCCTTCTTCACAGAGACTATTTTTTTCAACGGACGTTTGTGGCATTACAATTATAGTGCTCGCTGAAACATTTATGTTTGGGTCACCGTCCATACCACCAAATTCTACTACGTAACCTTGTGGATGATATGGACTACTCGAATCTGATGAACCTGTATTAGCCAAATCATTCCAAGAGCCTAAAATTCCAATCTCTGGATCTGTAATATGAGCATAATCTTCATCTCCTAAGTTATTAGGCTCACCACTATTCCAAAAGGAAAACATGCCATCGGGCGAACTACCATTCACAGCACCATTCCAAAATATTTGACCTGCTTCTGGCCCTGATTCCCATCTCCACGTCCCTTCTGACGTCTGATCGGACGCACCTATCCAACCTGTTCCCTGAGCTTGCTCACCAGTTAATTGAACTTCCTCGGGGGTGGTTATTGTAGCCAAATAGCCTTGCAGACCAAAATATGTTTGTTCTGAGGCAGCATTTAATGCCTCGGTCCAAGATATACCAATATCTGAAACATAACTATAATAATGACCTGTTGCAGGAAGATAGTTTGCAACTCCCAGATTAATTGAAATAAATTTGTCTTGAGTGAAATTCATTGCTGAAGTTTGAAACCTTACAGCATTAATTGCGTTTTCAAATTCAGTATGCGTCGCAGGTCCGGTAAGCGTCAACAGACCTTCACCTATAGTCCATGAAGATAAGATATTAGGATGTGTGCCGGTTAACAATAATTCATCACTGCCCAAAGTATAACCTGTAGCAATTTGAATATATACCGCTTCTAAAATAGCATTATCAGAGCCACCAGAGATATTAACATCTGTAACAATAGGCATCGGAGCCTCATTACAAAAAAACTGATTCCCAGTTGCTGATATATTGGGCGCGTTTTGAGCAGAACAAATACAAACAACAAAGGTAAAGACCAAATAAAAAACACACAGTCTTAATCTTATCATAGTATGAGTAAAAATATTATTTTTTACGCATATAAACACTTACTGGTACACCAGTAAAATCAAAATGTTCTCGCAGTTTATTTTCTAAGAAACGCTTATAAGGTTCCTTAACATATTGAGGTAAATTACAGAAAAATGCAAACTGCGGCTGGGGCGTTGGTAATTGCATTATGTATTTAATCTTTACAAATTTACCCTTATAAGCTGGTGGTGGTTGATGTTCTATAATTGGCAGTAAAGTATCATTAAGAACACTTGTTTTAATGCGTTTGGCTCTGTTTTTATATACATCTACAGCAGTTTCAATCGCCTTAAATATGCGCTGTTTATTCAACACAGATATAAATACAATTGGTACATCTGTAAATGGTGCTATTTCTTCTCTAATATGTTGTTCAAACTGCTTTGCCGTTTTGGTTTCTTTTTCAACTAAATCCCACTTATTCACCAAAATCACAATACCCTTTCGGTTCCGTTCTGCTAACCAGAAAATATTTTGTACCTGTCCATCAAAACCTCTCGTGGCATCGAGCACCACTAAACAAACATCGCAATGTTCTATAGCTCGAACACTACGCATGACAGAATAAAACTCCAGATCTTCTTTTACTTTAGATTTTCGTCTAATACCAGCTGTATCGACCAGGTTAAATTCAAATCCGAAGCGATTGTATCTTGTGTCTATAGAATCTCTGGTTGTACCAGCAATATCTGTAACTATATAGCGATCCTCGCCTATTAATGCATTTATAAATGATGACTTACCAGCATTTGGTCTACCTACTACAGCGAAACGTGGCAATTCTTCTTCATCGACCTCTTCTTTTTCGGGTAGTGCTTCTACAACGGCATCTAACAAATCTCCAGTGCCACTTCCATTAATACTTGCTATTGTATAATAGTCGCCTAACCCTAATGAATAAAACTCTACAGCGTCTGCTGCACGTTTGTTATTATCGACCTTGTTAACTACCAGGAATACCGGTTTGTCCACCTTACGCAACAGATTCGCAACATCTTCATCCATACCTGTTACACCCGTTTCTACATCGACCATAAAAATGATGGCGTCTGCCTCTTCTATGGCAAGCTCCACTTGTTTATCAATTTCGGCTTCAAACACATCATCACTACCAACGACATAACCACCGGTATCGATTAAAGAAAACTCTCTACCGTTCCAATCTGTTTTCCCATAGTGACGGTCTCGCGTTACACCACTTACGGCATCAACAATTGCTTCACGTCTTTTTATTAATCGATTAAAAAAAGTGGATTTACCTACATTAGGTCTTCCTACAACAGCAACAATATTTCCCATTATGGTTAAAATTTTTAAGCCTGCAAAGGTACTATTAATATGATATTTAACTAATTATTGAGTGTTTATAATTTATTTCTGGTTGTAACCAAAACGTCTTAATTGTTTTTGATCACTACGCCAGTTTTTGTTCACCTTTACATACAATTCCAGGTGTACCTGTTTTCCGAAAAATTTCTCTAAATCCTTACGTGCCTCTACTCCAACACGTTTTAAGGCAGAACCTTTATGCCCTATAATAATGCCTTTCTGAGTTTCGCGTTCTACCATGATAACAGACCGCATTCTAATAATATCTTCTTCCTCAAAAAACTCTTCAGTATCAACCTCTACAGCGTAGGGAATTTCTTTTTTATAGTGTAAAAGTATTTTTTCCCTAATGGCTTCGTTTACAAAAAATCGCTCAGGTTTATCTGTCAATTGGTCTTTAGGATAAAAGGCTGGAGATTCTGGTAATAATTCTAAAATTCTATTAAATACATTATGCACATTAAACCCTTCTGTAGCAGATATCGGAAAAAATTCAGCATTTGGCACTTTGCTTTGCCAAAGTTCTGATTGTTCTTCCATTTGCTCCTGATTGGATTTATCAATTTTATTTAACAGTAATAAGACTGGTGTTTTAGAATTGGTTATTTTTTTAAAAAAAGCCTCGTCCTTTAGATCTTTCTCACCAATTTCTACCATATAAAGTAAAACATCGGCATCCTCAAAAGCCGACTTCACAAAATCCATCATTGAAGCCTGCAACTCGTAGGCCGGTTTAATAATACCTGGAGTGTCACTTAAAATCACCTGAAAATCATCGCCATTTACTATACCAAGAATTCGATGTCTAGTTGTTTGGGCTTTGGATGTAATTATGGATAGTTTTTCACCCATAAAGGCATTCATTAGTGTAGATTTACCAACATTTGGATTCCCTATTATATTTACAAAACCTGCTTTATGACTCATAATTAGTTAAATCTGTTATTTGCAAAGTTACAATCTTAGTTTATTAATTACCCGTAATACCAGTATTGTTTACTTAACAAGATGAATGTTTATTTCACCATTTAAAATAGGAAAAAATCTGCAGAATTAAAAAACCTTTTATCCTGTTAGAGCAAATGGTTTTTGTACTGTCTTTATGAATTAGACTTAGTGATAAGAAAATTTAATTTGGTAAGCATGTAATTGTAACATCTCTTAATTCCCAATTAGCGTCAAAATAACTCCATTACCTTACCCTTTATTTACAAATTTTAAGCATTTATTTCTTAACTTGAAGGGCAATATTTAATCTTTAGAAATAAAGCTATTAAATTAAGATATATGGTATGCCATTATGAATTATCTGATTCTGAATTTGAAAGCGCAATGGTTAATTGTAGCTTTCATACCGCTGCTATTAGTCACAAGGCACATCATAGATGATTATGTTTGAATACACCTAAATTTGAATTAAACATTCCAATAATCGACAATGTAAAATAGCGTACAAAACCCAAAAATTATATTTTTTTGATAAGCAAAACACATATAGTAATTAAAAATAAAACATTATGAAATTTACAAGAACAGCAAGTGCGACCTGGAACGGATCGGGTAAAGAAGGACAAGGTACGGTATCTACTGAAAGCACCATTTTAGACAAAACACAATACTCGTTTAAAACCCGGTTCGAAAACGGCAAAGGGACTAATCCGGAAGAACTTATTGGTGCAGCACATTCGGGATGCTTTACCATGCAGTTAAGTTTCTTACTTGATGAAGCTGGATATTCCGAAAAAGAATTGACAACAGAAGCCAAGGTTACTTTTGAAGATGGAGCCATTACTGTCATTCATTTAGAATTAGTAGGGCAAATAGAAGGTATTGCTAATGAGAAATTTCAGGAAATAGCCCATAAAGCAAAGGACATGTGTCCGATTTCTAAACTATTCAACACCACTATCCATCTGTCGGCTACCTTAAATTAATGGACTAGGAAGCACCATAATTATCTCATTATTTAAGGCAAAAAATAAAATCTGGTCAACTTTTATTTACCAATGTCCACTTCGGTAACATGTATCGACTCCGAACTCTTAAAAAACTGTAAAACACATAAATACATTCATTTTTATTCGCTAACTTGGTTCTTAATCCATCTCCATCATGGCAATTTAGAATCTGCAATTTCGGGGAATTTGATAATTTAAACAGCAAAAATATGAACCGAAGAAGCGCACTAAAAACCTATTCATTAGCTATGCTTGGCCTGTCCGTTCCGCATTTAATTTTTGCCAATAATGAATTCACCAGATCTTCTAATGATTTAGGACAAAACGAAATTCCGAAGCACTTCCCTCATATCGCACCCGAAGTGGTTGCTGAAGTTGTAGGGAAATCCCATTTTGATTTGGAACGTGTTAAAGCACTTGTAGACAAAAGACCTGAACTCTCGAGAGCTGTGTGGGAATGGCGATTTGGAGATTTTGAGTCTGCCATTGGCGCCGCATCTCATGTGGGCAGAAGAGACATTGCACTCTATTTAATTGAAAAGGGTGCAAGACCTACACTGTTTACATTTGCCATGCTTGGTCACATCGATATTGTTAAATCGGCTGTAGAAGTCTTACCTGGCATCCAAAAAGTGTTGGGACCACATGGTATAAGTCTTCTAAATCATGCTTATGCCGGAGAGCGGATGAAAGACCGTATGTCTAAAACTGAAATAGAAAATCTGGCGCAAACTATTGAATACTTAGAAACTCTTGGCAATGCAGGAGGTGAAACTTATATAACAGTTAGTGCAGAGGAACAAAAAAAATATCTTGGTAATTATAAATATGGAGAAGGAGATAAGGATGGGTTTACAGTAAATATTAACATGAGAAAACTACTATCTATGGGGCCTATTGGTGAATTTGGTGGCGCGCTATATAAAATTGATGACCAAAAATTTGTATATAATGGAACACCAAGTGTTTTAATTACCTTCGACGTGCAGGATGATATAGTTTATTCTATGACTGTAACAGATCCAGAAGTTACAGTAATTGCAAAAAAAGTATCCTAAACTAGATCCTATTTTACCAATCTTTTAAGCATTCTGTTTTAACTGGTTGGCAATAGGCAACCTCTTAATACGTATACCACAAGCGGCAAATATAGCATTACACAATGCTGGTGCTACAGGAGGATAAGGCGGCTCACCCATCCCAGTTGGAGGGAATTCGTTATCTACAATATGAACATCAATACGCTCTGGAGCATCATTAATACGTAATAATCGGTAATCATGAAAATTACTTTGTTCTACCTGGCCATGGTTAACTGTAATTTCCTGTCGCAGTGTCGCGCTAATACCATCCTGTATAGCACCTTCTACCTGCGCCTTTACACCATTAATGTTGGCCACCTGACCACAATCGACAGCAGACACAAAGCGATGTATTTTCAATGTACCACGAGAGGGATCTACAGAAACTTCACAAACTCTTAATAAGTTATTAATACCACTGCACCTATTAATACAATAGTTGCAAAACAGGCTAAATGTTTTGAGGCATCTCAAAATATAAACGCTATAAAAGATTTATTATCTTAGTCGACATATAATGTGGATATAGTTAATACGTATATCTAATTGTTGTGCTTCATTATCAGAGACCGCTAACCAATGATAAAATTCTTTAGAAAAATTAGAAAAAAATTGCTGACTGAAAACAAATTCAGTAAATATCTGATTTATGCAATTGGAGAAATTGTACTGGTTGTTATTGGAATTTTAATTGCTCTACAGGTCAATAATTTAAACGAAGAACGCAAATTAACTTTGCAATTAGACAAAATTAACCAAAACTTAATTCAAGAATTTGAAGCTAATCAAAATGCCCTGAATACAGCAAGGAAAGGATTAGATTGGACAAAACGTGGTGGTATGGAAATACTTTCACTTATTGGAAAGTCAGATAAAGAACTTATGAATATGAATATTAATATTGACAGTTTAATAGAGACTTCACTTTTTTGGCCAACTTGGAAACCAACCAATTTTGTGTTAAACGAACTTAAGAGTACTGGAAAGTTGTCACTACTTGAGAACAGCAAAATTAAAGATTTACTTTTTGAATATGAGAGACAATCGGAATATGTAAATGATTGGAATAGAAGAATGGAAAAAAGCTCTCAGGACATCATTGACTATATAAAACAAAATGGGTCGTTAAGGAATGTTAACCATAAGCGAATTTCAATAAAAAAATCAGATTTGGACTTTAACAATATAAGTTTATTTACTGATATGAGATTTGAAAATCAAATTGATGAAAAAGTACTTTTCTCACAATTTTTAGCAAATGTTTATGAAGAAACTGATAATATAATTAATGAAATTTTGAAAGAAACCAAGAAATAACGAAAGCACAACAACGTGTATAGCTCATTGCTATTCAGTTTCTTAAATCGAAGTTAAGGCATATTTTAAAAGTCGCCAAATTTTTAAATTTGACGATTTCCAAAAAGGAAGATAAATAGTAAAATTTAAAAACTTGGCTTGTGGCTCAACCGAAAAATAATCGCTAATTTGCACGCAACGAGCCATACACCAGACCGTTGTAAACAATTTGAAAAAGACACTTTCGAGAATAATATCAAAAGAAGATAATGGACCAGCTCTCGTTGGAAAATTATTGATGATAGTTGGAATAATTATTTCGACTATACTTTATGGAATCTTTTTCGGTTGGATATTTTTCTTAAGTGGAATAATCTTTATTTGGGTTAGCGAATTATCGAAAAAAGAAAAATGGTTGTGGACAATCGTTCCGAGTATAATTTGGATACCAATGATGTTTTTGTTTTCTGTAATAGTACCCATGATTTATTATTCCATTGTGAATGCCTAAAAAATTGATTTATATCGTTCTGATTATAGC
>JABDKL010000180.1 GCA_013002225.1 Winogradskyella sp. | reverse complement strand
TTTTAAGGTAAGAGATCATTAAGAACAGGCTTTCTATTAATTTTTCGACATCAAAACCCAGTAGCCGTTTTATTTTATACTGGTTGGCCAGCGCTTTGGTAACCCGCTTGCGCGACATTGCACTATAGGGCAACTCATAGCGTACAGCAGCAGAGAGCTCCTCAATATCTAAGAGTTTAATGATCTCCACACGGCGTTTATGGTCTATGTCCTCGCCCTGCGCAATATCGGCTAATAGCTTTTGGTTAAGCTTTAGCTCGGTGCGTAATGCACGCTTTACTGCACCGATCTTAGCGCCTTGGGTGGCGCCTTCTTTAGCAACATCGTAGAGATCTTTGATTATGCTCATGGTAATTTTAAAATAGTTAGTTACTAATATATACAGACTTATTTTTCTAACTCAATAATAAATAAATATTCTTATTTATTTTAAAAAGTGTATGCATTGCTTATGAGGCTATAATCGAATATTAAACCATCAACCTCTCCAGCCTATCCTTAGTAGCCCTCCAATCTGGATATACCTTTTGTAATAGTTCAAAAAAAGCTGTGCTATGATTTAAATATTTTAGATGACAAAGCTCATGTACGATAACATACTCAATGCACTTTTTTGGTGCTTTGATTAGTTCTAGATTTAAATGGACTTTCCCATTTTTATCGCAGCTTCCCCAACGTTTTTTCATCCATCTATAAGTTAGTTGTGGCACTCCTTCATAAAAGCTTTTTGAAAGCGATTTAAGCTCGTTAAAAAGGTCTTTAAAGTGTTTCTCTGCTTTCTGCTTATACCAACCTTTTAAAAGCCTCTCAATAGCTTTTTTATCCTCTTTATTCTTTATGTAAACATGGATTCTTCCTCCTGATAATTTAACCATTTGCCTTGAGGATTCATGGAGTTTTAACCTGTATTGTTTACCTAAATAAAGATGCGTCTCACCACTAACAAATTTTCGTGGTGGTGTAATTGGATGAAACGATAAAAAGAAGTCTTGCTGCTTTAGTATCCAGGAGCTTTTTTTATGAACCTTTTCTCTAACTTTTTCTATAGA
The DNA here is from genome assembly GCA_013002225.1 of Winogradskyella sp. GTDB lineage: Bacteria > Bacteroidota > Bacteroidia > Flavobacteriales > Flavobacteriaceae > Winogradskyella. The sequence continues at coordinate 2,029 of JABDKL010000180.1, read as the reverse complement.
GGTTTCCTCTGGAGCAAAAACCTTTACCGTTTTATCAGGATGCACCTTAATACCTAAAGTTTTTCTTGACTTATATTCCAAGTCATATTCTATTACAGTAGTGCCATATGTCACTCTATCCTTCATACGCTATTTGTATTTCAATATGGCAACTTTTAAACACTGTTCGATTAAACTATCCATTTTGCTCCAGTCTGTATCCAACTCATATTTTTTCATAAGCTCATATAATTCATCTCCTATAGCAATGTTTATTTTTCCAGCTATATCTTCATTGGTATGCCAGTCAATTATTTTATTACCATTGATATAGATATGCTTTTTAACCGTATCATCAACCGTTAAGCTTACTTCAATATGGAATGGAGACTTCAATAATTCAGAATCATCATAAATAGATTTGCTAAAATTGTAAAATGCGAGTGCAGCATCATTATTGGCTAGTTCTTTTGGTGCATCTTCAGACCTGCCATGTAAAAACTTATCCTCAAAGGCTTTAGCTTTTAATAAGAATTCAGCTTCTGATATTCTTTTTAAATAATATTCTTCAATGGTCTCCTTAATCAAATCAGCAAGCTTTTTGTAATACACTGGGTCTTCCTGCATCTTTACATTAATAGCCTTGATGGTTCTTGAGGCTATATGGTCTGCTTGTGCTGCTTTTCCAGTTATTTTCTCAACCTCTGCTTCTCTTGCTTCTTTGTTTAAAATGTCGACTTCTTCAGTTACTATTAAAATATCGCCCTCAGTTGAAATATGTTGGTTAATCAATTTCTGAATTTGCGGTTCAAATTCCTTATAAGATAAATCATCGTTGAATCTTCTTTTCACATCTACACGTAATTTCAAAAAGAACTTAGCATCTCTCTTGTACATTTCGATTTTTTTAGGGTCTGTATTGGTAACAAAGTCAACAGAGGATAAAGCCATTTTCAATAACCTAGCGAAATGGGTTAACTTCTCGTAAAACTTATTTCTTATGTCCTCAGGAGCTAGTAATTCTTCATATGCAGTTGGCTCTAGATTTCTATCTTTTAAAGTTTTGAAAATATCCCAAACTTCAGAGTGAGCTTGAGGCAATTTCTTTATTTCCTCATTTAAATTGGTTAATGCACCCTCCAAGTCTTCATCTTCAAAATCAGTAAGTCCTGAATAGGTGCTAAAAGCATTATCCAAGTTCTCTAGGTTACCATAGTAGTCAATTATATAACCATAATCTTTGCCTGGAAATACTCGATTTACTCTTGCTATTGCTTGCAACAAAGTGTGTTCTTTTAATGCTCGGCATAAATAAAGGACAGTATTGTTAGGAGCATCAAAACCAGTTAATAGCTTTGCAACTACAATCAATATTTCAGGATGTTCTCTTTTTTTGAATTGGGTAATAACACTTTTCTCAAAACGCTTAATGTCGCCATATTTATCAACCATAGCATCAAAGTAAGCATCCTCAAGTTTCTTTTCTTCATTGGTGTTATAAAACCCATCTTCAGTTCCCTCTCGCTGGTCAGATTGAGTTACAATAACCTCCGAACTTACCATCCCTATATCATCTAAGTATTTCTTATATAACAACGCAGTTTTAATGCTCGGAGCAACCAATTGAGCTTTAGGTTTATACTTATCACCTTGAGTCTGAAAAAAGCCTCTGTAATGCTCTGATATATCCCAAGCTCTGGCATATACTACTTTCTCAGCTTTGTTAAGCTCATTGATGGTATTGAATTTCTTTTTTAAACTTGCTTTACCATAATCTGAAAGTGGTTCTGCTAGTTTGTCAAAATAGCGGTTTATAGGGTCTTCATCCACGGTAATCAGGTTGTGTCTACCTTCATAAAGTAAGGGAACCACAGCACCATCTTCAACGGCATCTTTAACCGTATAAGGAAGCCCAATATAGCCTCCAAACTTCTTGGCAGTGCTCTTCTCCTTTTTCATTAAAGGTGTTCCTGTGAAGGCTAAAAAACAAGCATTAGGGAACACACGTTGCATACTTACATTAAAGGTTCCGTATTGAGTTCTATGTCCT
>JABDKL010000168.1 GCA_013002225.1 Winogradskyella sp. | reverse complement strand
GAGTAATATATGCCCACGTACTCACTGTCACAACTGTAATATCTTAAGTATTTGCATACGTTCAAAATAATTTAAAAACATTTAAAATTAGTGAAATGAAAACGAAAAGTAAAATCATATGGAATTCCATAAATTGGAAAAAAATCCAACTTAGAGTTTGGAGACTACAAAACAAAATTTACGATTGTTCTTTAAAAAAAAAACACCAGGTAAGAAAATTACAAAAAACCTTAATTAATTTATTTGAGGCGAAATTATTATCTGTAAGAAAGGTAACGCAAGATAACCGTGGAAAAAAGTCTGCTGGCGTTGATGGTGTTAGACTTTTAACGCCAATACAAAGAGTCAGTTTGGCGTACAAAATAAAAATAAATGGTCGATGTAATCCAATTAAACGTTGCCTAATCCCCAAACCTGGTAAACCCGATGAGCTTCGCCCATTAGGAATACCTACCATTCATGACAGAGCTAAACAAGCGTTAGCCCTTTTAGTATTGGAACCGGAATGGGAAGCGAAGTTTGAAAAGAATAGCTATGGTTTCAGGCCGGGTCGAAGAACTCACGATGCTATCGAAGCTATCCATTCATCGATCAATAAAAGTCCGAAATACGTTTTAGATGGAGATATACGTAAATGTTTTGATCAGATAGATCATGATGCACTTTTAGAAAAGCTAGATACTTTTCCTCAAATGCGTCGACAGATTCATGCTTGGTTAAAGGCAAAAATAGTAATGCAATATGAAACGATATTCCCTGAAAAAGGTACACCACAAGGTGGAATTTTATCTCCGCTGTTAGCAAATATCGCTCTTAACGGAGTAGAAGAATATTTATCAGATTGGGTTGTAGAGATTCCTGCCTTTAGTCCCGGGGGGCATAGAATATCAAAACCGAATCTTCGGAAAAGATTACTCTATGTAAGATACGCCGATGATTTTGTTGTTCTTCATCCCGACAGAGAAATAATCGAATCTGTCAAAGTGCTCATCGAAAAATTTATTAAACCGATGGGATTAGAATTGCACCCAGATAAAACATCTATAACTCACACCTATCGTAAGATAGATAATCAAAATCCAGGATTTAAATTTTTAGGTTTTTGGATAAGAAATTATCACGTAGGTTTAACCAAACGAGGTAAAAGAGGTAAAGAATACAAGACTTTTATACGGCCTCATCCACAGAACATCTCTGATGTTTTGCGAAAGATTAAAATTATTCTGAGACAGAACCGTAACGAAGTTACTGTTGTCGATCGATTAAATCCAATCATTCGAGGATGGGCAAATTATTTTAGTACAGTTGCGAGTAAGCGAACCTTCAGTGCAATGGATAGTAAGCTGATGATACAATTGATGAGATGGGCTAAACGTAAACATCCTACTCGATCGAAGAAGTGGATTCGAAATAGATATCTTTTAAGAGATATCTCTAAAGGAAAATCACGACTCCGATTTGGTTATACTGGAAAAAAGAATGAGATCATTGGAATATACACTTTCGCAGAAACTCCAATCATCAGACACACCAAGGTTAGTGGAAGTAAAAGTATATATGATAATGATCTTATTTACTGGTCTCAGCATGGAAGAGCTTTGGATAACAGGGCTAACAGTAAATCGATTCTTCGGTTACTAAAAACGCAAGACGGACAGTGTAACATATGTGGATTGAAATTTTTACCTGGTGATGTTATTGAAGTGGATCATATTAAGCCAAAAAATCTTGGAGGTTTAGATAATTATAATAATCTTCAATTACTACATGGTCACTGTCATGACCAGAAAATTTAAAGTTTAGGCAGAGGAGCCGTGTGAAGAGAAATTTTCACGCACGGTTTTGAATCAGGGGTGAGTGAGAGATCACTTACCTACTGTAACTATAATTATATATTGTACTAAGAATTTTTGTGTGTAGTATAAGTGGTAAGTTGGTTTCTTTAAATAAAGAAAAAAGTATGTTTGCGCCAGTAAATTATACAAAAAACAATTAAGTGAAATACCACTCTCATGAATTTTTAGTACTTATTTTAGACAGTGTGTAATTGTTAGTTTGACTGGGGCGGTCACCTCCGTGCGATTCGTTGTTGGTAAAGGTAGAAATGAAAAAAATACCATAAACCAGCCACTCGATATAAATGTATATTTCTCTTTACTTTATGTTGATGTAGAACTTAGTTTTTATTGTAGACTGATAATCTACTCATTTGCTAATCGGTGAAAAGCATATAAAAGACCTTATTAAAAAGGTTCGCTCGTTTTGAAGACGTAGTAAGTCTAAAATCCACAGCAGAGCATAAAAGCATAACAGAAGTTGATATAGGAAGTAACTTCTTGTTGCAAGCAAAAGACTCATACTCCAATCTTTAAAAACTGCGATAGTAACTAAAGTTTGGTGGGGTAAAAAAAAATTTCATGGCTCGCAAGAGTTTGTCGGCACCACCATGCCTAACCTTTATTAAGGATGAAAAAATTTGAAATTGTCGTATGATATATCGTTACTGCCCTGTGGTGGTTTCCTATTGGCTAATAAGTCAAGCTTTATAAGC
>JABDKL010000018.1 GCA_013002225.1 Winogradskyella sp. | reverse complement strand
TGCCGGAGGGTTAGGAATGGTAGCCGTAGGTGTGGGTGGAGCCGACGCCGTTGATGTAATGGCCGGTATGCCATGGGAGTTGAAATTTCCAAAATTGATTGGAGTTAAACTAACCGGAAAGCTAAGTGGATGGACTTCTCCGAAAGATGTCATACTAAAAGTAGCTGGGATCCTTACAGTAAAAGGGGGTACAGGCGCTATTTTAGAATACTTTGGTGATGGAGCTAAAAGCATGTCTTGTACTGGTAAAGGTACAATTTGCAATATGGGAGCCGAAATAGGAGCGACGACTTCTACATTTGGATATGACGAATCTATGGAACGCTATCTGCGTGCCACAGATAGAAGTGATGTTGCAGATGCCGCTAATCAGGTAAAAGAACACTTGACAGGTGATGCTGAGGTTTATGCAAACCCTGAGCAATATTTTGATCAGGTAATTGAAATTAATTTATCTGAATTGAAACCTCATTTAAATGGTCCGTTTACACCTGATTTGGCCACTGAGGCGGGAAGAGATATGACATCGAAAGCTACAGAAAATAATTGGCCCTTAGATGTGGAATGGGGATTAATAGGTTCGTGCACCAACTCTTCTTACGAGGATTTATCACGGGCTGCATCCATAGCACAACAAGCTATTGAGAAAGGACTAGAAACAAAAGCACAATTTGGTATTAACCCGGGTTCTGAACAAGTTCGATTTACGGCAGAAAGAGATGGCTTGCTGCAAAAATTTGAAGATTTAGATGCCACAATATTTACGAATGCTTGTGGACCGTGTATAGGTCAATGGGCACGTTATAGTGATCCGAAAAATGCACCAAAAAATAGTATTGTACATTCATTCAATAGGAATTTTGCGAAGCGTGCTGATGGTAATCCAAATACACATGCCTTTGTTACTTCACCAGAATTAGTAGCAGCCATTGCTATTGCAGGAAGATTGGATTTTAATCCGGTGACAGACACACTTGTAAATAAGAACGGTGATCAAGTAAAACTAGATGAACCAACAGGATGGGAATTACCTCCAAGAGGATTTGATGTTGAAGATGCAGGATTTATTGCCCCACCCGAAAATGGATCACATATAGATGTTGTTGTGGATCCAGATTCGAAAAGACTGCAATTATTGACACCATTTGAGCCAATAGGTACTCAATTGAATGATGTAAGACTTTTGATTAAAGCAAAAGGAAAATGTACAACAGATCATATATCGATGGCTGGACCCTGGTTACGATTTAGAGGGCATTTAGATAATATTTCTAATAATACACTTACTGGAGCGGTTAATGCTTTTAATGAAAAAACAGATGCTGTAAAAAATCAGTTGACCGGTGAATATGGAACCGTGCCAGATGTGCAAAGGGCCTATAAGGCAGCCGGAATATCAACAATTGTAGTAGGTGATCACAATTATGGTGAAGGCTCATCTCGTGAGCATGCTGCTATGCAACCTCGCCATCTGGGCGTTGTAGCTGTTTTAGTAAAGTCATTTGCGAGAATACATGAAACGAACTTAAAGAAGCAAGGTATGTTAGGGTTGACATTTGCAGATGAAGCCGATTATGATAAAATACAGGAAGATGACTTGTTTGACTTTGTAGATCTTAAAGATTTTGCTCAAGGTAAACCATTAACGATTATTGTAAAACATGCTGATGGAACTACTGATACAGTGATCGCGAATCATACGTATAATACTGGTCAAATTGAATGGTTCAAGGCAGGTTCGGCATTAAATTTAATAAAGAAGCAAAATGCAGCTTAATAGTTGATTACTTAATAGAAAAAAAACTCCTGAATTGCTTCAGGAGTTTTTTGTTGTAGGGTGAAATAATATACTTATGCCAATTTTGGCTTTGATTCTATAATCTTTCCATCAATAATATTCAGCTTCTTACCTGCTGGTAATCGAACTACTTTGCCTTTATAGGTAAAAGTTACTTCACCTTCTTTAGCAATAATTTCAAAAGAATTAGCACGCTGCTTTACATTAAATTTTGTGCCTTGTAAATCACTAATTACACCAGTCCAGGTCACTACTTCAAAAACCGACCCTTCTTTTACATCAAATTCAGCTTCACCTACCAGGTTTACAATTCTTTTGTTTTTAAAATCAGATTTCTTATAACGTATTTGAGACGAGTTGTTTAAAGCTACCAATGAGGCATCCGGTAATGTTACCGTTTTTTGATTCTCGGCAGTTTTTATCGTTTTCATATTATCATAAAAAGGTCCGTAATAAATCGCAAGACCAAGTACCAGTACTGCAGCAATCTGCATGTATGGTTTAAATTTAGCAAATAATGGAATTGCATCTCCACTATTAGATTGATTGTTTGTTGTCATCCTTTTTTGTTCTATGATGGCATTAAGCTTATTATACTCAGTACTTACATCATAAGACTCATCTTTAAAAAGCTTCGCTGCATCAGTAATTCTCTGATAAGAAGCAGCCTCTGGTAACTTTTTAAACAAGTCTAGTTCTGAACTACTAAGTTCGTTACTTAACCATTTTTGTATTAAAATTTCCTTTTCCATATGTTAATGCTATATAAATACAACAACTATATGTTAAATTTTCCTACCCTAAAGGTAAATATTTTTAATCAGTTGAAATATTTGATTCATGTCTATAACAATTAAAAAGGTTTTATTCCTACCTTATATACCGTCAATTTCTTTTCTTAATTTTTCTAAAGCTCCATAAATCCTTTTCTCTACTGCTTTTCTGGAGATCCCTAATATTTCAGCTATTTCTTTATGTCTTTTGCCTTCAGTTTTATTCATTAAAAAGGCGACACGCTGCGCTTCAGTCAATTTTGCCAAAGCTTTTTGATACTTCTGCATGAATTCTGATTCTTCCATAATATACTCTGGATCTTCATGCGTATAATCTTTAGGTTTTGTTTGTTGATGCTTTAAGACGACCTTTTGATGCTTCACTTCATTAAGCATCATATTATTAGCTGTTGTAAATAAAAAGGACTTTACCTTGTCTGGTGTTACTTTTTTACAGTTGTCCCATAGTTTAATAAAGGCTTCTTGTACTTTATCTTTAGGATTTAAGTTATCTCCAAATTTATACCTTAAAAAGTTATATAAGTCAGTAGAATGACTTTGAAACAATTTAGAGAAAAGCTGCTCTTCACATACACTATTTGTAAGTGCTTTAATCATTCGTTGATTTGGTTAGTGTTTTAGTATAGGGTTTATCTGTAACACAATCGCAAGAAACTAATAATTTTTGCAATAAAAAATTAAATCCTTGAAATATTGATGTAATTAACTACAAACTATGGCACTTTATTGTCCTTTTTGAGATGTTTTTTTAATAGAAGGCTTCATATTATTAACATTTTAGGGTAGGAATTTTGGGTCGAGACTTGTTCTATAATTGTTAGCCATAAAAGTGTTTTGGAATAACTTTAGGTTAATAGAATCAAATAATTACCCTAAATCACTGATTATGAAAAGGAATAACACCATATTTAAAACACTACTATTAAGAGTGGTATTAGTTCTCTCTATGTTAGTATTGACATTCTGTCAAGAAAAGGGTGAAGATATTGTCGATGCCAATAAAGATGTAAGTTTTACGAAATATTCAGAAATATCTACATTAATGAAGACGGCTATATCGGGAGATGATGATCAACAATGTATCTTTTTTCAATATCCATTTACATTCTATGCTCAACTATCTAGCTCTTCATCTATTGAAGTTATCTCAATTAATTCTGATGATGAATTGTTCGATTTCTTTGATCAATTGGCAAGTTCTGACCAGATTCGATTAGATTTTCCAATACATTTAATAGGTGTCGATGGTGAAATCACTGAGATCAACACCCTTAATGAGTTTAAAGACACCTTACAATTGGTGGTAGATGCATGTTCTGGAAGTTCTGAGTACGAGTATTGCCATAGTAATAATAAAAAGGTATATATATGTCATAATGGAACTACCATTTGTGTAAGTATTAATGCCATTAATGCGCATTTAGAACATGGTGATGAACTCGGTCAGTGTGACTAAGTAAGAAGAAAATACAGTATTAATTAAAAACTCTATGCGTACGTGTAGAGTTTTTTTATTTAAAAGTTTGATGATTATAGGAAATACATAGTGAAATTTGCAGTTCGAAAGATTTATTTAATAAAAATATTAATAATTTAAATATCATAAAATCAGCACATTACAACAGAAATAAAAAAAATTCTGATTTTTAAGGGGGGAGTTTTTCTACAAGGGTTGTTTAATTAGTGAAAGTCATTGATAGCAATTTTAAAAAGCTAATTAATAACGATCAAAAAACGTTCTAACTAACATACGATTAGTTTACATTTTTAAAGTTCTAAAAGCGAATTTGATAAGTGAAACATAAAGTAAACTTACTTGATAAGTCCCTAAAAAGAAACATTTATTGAACCGATTTGCAAAGCACTTTAAAACGACTATAAAACATATAAAAACTTTAAAATTAGTTTCTGTTAGTTTCATTTTGATGAAGGGAAAATTGCTGTGAATTAATTTTGGTACAAACTGCCTTTTATTAGGCAGTTTGTTTTATCAAAAAGATTCTCATGAGATATGTCGAGTACGATCATTCCTTTCTCTCCTTAAACTAAAAATAAATATTTTCCAATTCGTGATAAGTAAAAAGACGTTTACCGTTAGGTAATCGTTTTTTAGTTTATATATAAAAGATTATAATTTAAGTTTAGGCCGGTAAAATCATTCAAAGTTTAAGGTTTATGAGACCTTTGTTAGTGAGAGGCCGGGTGGTGCGATGGTATTCCTGCCTTATAGGATTACCTCTTTTCATTCGGTTTTCCTGACAAAGC
>JABDKL010000131.1 GCA_013002225.1 Winogradskyella sp. | reverse complement strand
ATTTAATTTTTTATTTTCAAATAGTTAGCATATATTTGCCGACCATTTGCAAGAATTAGATAACAAAAAAATATCGATAAATGATTAAAATCGAAATTAAAGAAGGAGAAAATATAGAGAGAGCTCTTAAACGTTACAAGCGTAAACACAGAAATGTACAGATTATGCAAAACTTAAGAGAGTCTCGTTATTTCACTAAGCCATCTGTAAAAAGAAGAAGAGAAATTCAGAAAGCTGAATATATCCAAGGCTTAAGAGACGCAGAAAACGTATAGGCTAAACCGTCTGTACTTTTAAATATATTAGAGCAATAGAAATATTGCTCTTTTTTTGTTCTCTATAGATTTATTTCTACAACCAATCCTTCATTTGATCTCACATTAAACACAGTGTTATCCTTAAAAATGAGGTATTGCCCTTTAATACCAACTAATTCCCCTGCATAACTTTCTTGTTTTTTAAGGTTTAAACTCTTGGGTTTAGAAGGATATTGTTCTACTGGAAAATGTAAATGTGTTTCAGTGTTTGATTCAATAAAATAAGGCAGTGCCTCATCTGGTATATACTTTTTTAATTTTTGTCTCCAAATTAATAGATCTTCATCTTTAACATCATTTTTAAGCATATTCCTCCAATTGGTTTTGTCAGCTACATGATCTTTTAAAGCCACCTCTGTAATACCCGCAAGATATCTATTTGGTACTTCAACAATTTCTACAGCCTCGTGTGCACCTTGATCAATCCAACGCGTTGGCACTTGACTTTTTCGCGTCACTCCAACTTTTACATTGCTGGAATTAGCTAAATAAACTATATGTGGTTGTAATTGTACTTTCTTTTCGTACTCTAAATCACGATCCTCTTTGTCTAAATGGGCTGTACTAAGTTCAGGTCGCATAATCCAGTCACCAGCTAAAGGTTTTTCGAAAAAGCAAGTTTTACAAAACCCTTGTCTAAAAATTGGTCTATCTAATCCGCAACTTAAACACTGATACCCAACAAGTTTCATTTCAATTGGCTTATTCAATAATTGATTAACATGAATAAAATCGTTTTCAAAGACCAGATAATACTGAATTGGCTCTAAAAACTCCGTCTGCATTTTAGTTAAAACACCTTTGTAAACCATAAAAGAAATTTAGTATTTTTAGCATTAATTAGATACACGAATATAACCAATCCATGCCTATTCCTATTGTAAATTCTATTGCTTCTTGGTTTTTAAAGAAACGCTTTCACCAAATTGAATTGTTTCTTAAATACCCTAATGAGGTACAAAACGAATTGCTTTTTAGCCTCCTTAAAATAGCTAAGGACACTGAGGTAGGAAAACAGTATGACTTTAGCTCTATTAAAACTTACCAGGAATTTAATGAACGCGTCCCAATTGTTAATTACGAAACCATGCAACCGTTAATTGAACGGTCTCGTGCGGGAGAATCTAATATTTTCTGGCCAAGACCTATTAAATGGTTTGCAAAATCTAGTGGTACTACGAATGCGAAAAGCAAATTTATACCAGTAAGTACTGAGTCTTTAGAAGATTGTCATTATGCCGCTAGCAAAGATTTACTTTGTATGTATCTTAATAATAATGAGAACTCTCAATTGTTTACAGGTAAAAGCTTAAGACTTGGTGGTAGTAAAGAATTATACAAAGAAAATGGGACAGTGTTTGGTGATTTGAGCGCTATTTTAATAGATAATATGCCCTTTTGGGCGGAGTATAGTAGTACGCCGAGCAGTAGAGTATCTCTTATGAGTGAGTGGGAAACCAAAATGCAAGCGATTGTTGATGAAACTATACATGAGAACGTAACAAGCCTGGCAGGAGTACCATCATGGATGCTAGTTTTATTAAATAATGTATTAGAAACGACAGGAGAAAAAAGCTTATTTGAAGTTTGGCCAAACCTTGAAGTCTATTTTCATGGTGGAGTTAGCTTTAATCCGTACATAGACCAGTATAGAGCTATATTACCCAAAAAACAGTTTAAATATTATGAAATATATAATGCATCTGAAGGCTTTTTTGCCATACAAGATCAAAATTATTCAGGAGATTTATTACTAATGTTAGACTATGGTATCTTTTATGAATTTATACCAATGGATAACTATGGCACTCAAACACAAAAAGCAGTTCCATTAAGTGAGGTAGAATTAAATAAAAATTACGCCATTGTAATTACTACAAATGCTGGATTATGGCGTTATAAGGTTGGCGACACTGTGCGTTTTGTAAGTTTAAATCCGCATAGAATCAAAGTGTCTGGGAGAACAAAACATCACATTAATGCATTTGGCGAGGAACTTATAATTGAAAATGCGGAGGATGCACTTAAAAAGGTTTGCAAACGTACACAAGCAGAAATTGTGGATTATACTGCTGCTCCAATCTTTATGAATGGTAAAGAAAAAGGTGCACACGAGTGGATCATAGAATTTAAACGACCACCTGAAAATATGCTCTATTTTGAAGAGCTTTTTGACAATGCGCTAAAAGCACTAAATTCTGACTATGAAGCCAAAAGATATAACAACATTACACTTAACAAACCAAAAATACATTGTGGTAGAACCAATTTGTTTTATGATTGGTTAAAAGAAAACAATAAGCTCGGAGGCCAACATAAAGTTCCAAGACTCTCTAACACAAGAGATTACATAGACCAACTATTACATTTAAACACCACTAATTAAGGTCGAATCAACGTTTAATTTCAGAAATCAATTAACAGTAAATTAACAACTTAACCCCTTGTTTCACAATTATTTACTATCTTAGAGGAAATTAATTCATAATTCCCTCAAATATGAAATCTACACTACATTTGTTAGTAGTAGTATTTTTGTGTACTACACTATCAACAGTTCACACAACAGACCCTATTAATGATGATAACGACAAGCTTAATACCAGTGGTTACCTCTTTGATGTAAATGTTACCAAAATTAATTCTGAATTTTCAGAAATTCCCAGTGCGGTTTTTCGAAATAAACTAGTTCTAGTATCATCGAAAAAAATTGGTGCTATTGGCAATGGTAAAGACAAATATACCAGACAACCCTATTCTAATTTATTTTGTACTGATATAAATAAGGCTGATATCGAATTATCACAACCTATCTTTTTCAGTAGAATTTTAAACAGCAAAGGCAATGACGGTCAACTCTCTTTTACACCAGACGAAACCACCGTCTATTACACACAAAGCACAAGAGATAACTCCGCAAATTACCAGTTATATACCGCAGAGTTAAAACCAAATTCTTATGGCAAATGGATTAATCAACATAAATTAGGCATAAGTAGTGACGATTATTCAATCGAAAATCCTCATGTGTCTGAGGATGGTAAATTTCTTTACTTCTCATCTAATATGGAAGGTGGTTTTGGTGGATTTGATATTTATAAAGCACTTATTAAACCGTATGGACTTTTGGGTGAACCTATTAATTTAGGACGAAACATAAATACTGAAAAAGATGAAAAGTATCCTCATACAGCGCGAAACGGTAATGAGTTATTCTTTTCCTCCAAGGGCCATAATAGCCAAGGTGGTTTCGATATATTTATCTCTAATAACCACAGAAATTTAAATTACACAAAACCCAGAAATTTAGGCGTTAAAATTAACTCTATCAGAGACGATATTGCTTTTGTACTTATTGACGAAGATAGAGGTGTTTATTCATCTAATGCAGGCAACCGAGGGCAGCGCTATAATATGTATAAATTTAATGCAAGAGCGATATATCAGAATCTTGAAGGTATAGTTGTTGAAAATAATGGTGAGAAAATTTCTGATGCTATTGTTATTTTATATGATAGTAGTGGTACAGAAATAGGTCGTCAAATAACTGGTCGAGATGCCACATACAGTTTTAAGATCAGACCGTTTGAAGGGTATCATTTAAAAACAGTTAAAGATGGGTATGAAGACGCTATGGTAGAGTTCCAATCTCAAAATGTGAATACTGACGTAGCATATAACGAGGTTTTAAAATTATCTACAAAAGGGTAGAATTCCTCTAATTATCTAGAAAACCTTATGTCTGTTTTAATCACCAATTTTTTCTAAAGAACGGGTATAAGTTGAATTTTATCCAAAAAACTATTTGTATTTTTTTATAATATAATATTGCCAATATATTAGCTCTAAATATGTCTGCTAATCCTAAAATTAAATGTTCAAAATACTATTACCAGAATATTAATTAATAAATCCAATAAAAAAAAGCCGCAAATTCAATAATTGAAATTGCGGCTTTTTATAAATTATAGAATCGCTGTATTTAGGATACAGCCTTCAGTTTCTTTAAAGTAGATTTAGATAATCTGTCTTCAGCATAAGCTTTAGTAACATTTAGTTTTGTTTCACCAGAACCTGGCAAATCAAACATAGCTTCTGTTAATATTTCTTCACATAGCGAACGCAACCCTCTAGCTCCAAGCTTATATTCAATAGCTTTTTCTACAATATAATCTAAAGCTCCGTCTGTAATTGTAAAATTAACCTCATCCATTTTAAACAACTTTTTATACTGTTTAATAATGGCATTTTTTGGTTCAGTTAAGATAGCTCTCAGTGTATTGGCATCTAAAGGATCCATATGCGTTAAAACAGGCAAACGCCCTATTATTTCTGGAATGAGTCCAAAATCTTTTAAATCCTTTGGAATAATATATTGCAAAATGTTATCATCATCTACGTGATCCTCAGACTTAATAGAACTATACCCTATAGCTTGCATATTAAGTCGTTTGGTAATGACACGTTCTATACCATCAAATGCGCCACCAGCAATAAATAATATATGCTCTGTGTTTACTTCTATAAATTTTTGATCGGGATGTTTACGACCGCCTTTCGGTGGCACATTAACAACCGTTCCTTCTAATAGTTTTAATAAAGCTTGCTGAACACCTTCACCAGACACATCTCTGGTAATAGATGGGTTATCACTTTTACGCGCAATCTTATCGATCTCATCAATAAAAACTATTCCTCTTTCAGCTTTTTCTAAATTATAATCTGCCGCTTGTAATAAACGTGTTAAAATACTTTCAACATCTTCACCAACGTAGCCTGCCTCAGTTAATACAGTGGCATCTACAATAGCTAATGGCACATTTAACATTCGGGCAACAGTTTTGGCCATTAAGGTTTTACCTGTACCGGTTTGACCAACCATTATAATATTACTTTTTTGTATTTCAATATCATCATCAGATGGCGGTTGCAGCAAACGCTTATAGTGATTATATACAGCTACTGACATAACACGTTTTGTATACTCCTGGCCAATAATATATTCGTCTAAAAATGCCTTTATTTCTTTCGGCTTTCTTAGCATTAATTCTGCACTTAACTCAGAGTTTCCTGTTTGTTTAGATTCTTCTATTACAATACCATGAGCCTGCTCAATGCAGCGATCACAAATATGAGCATCTAAACCTGCTATTAATAAATTTGTTTCTGGCTTTTTCCTACCACAAAATGAACATTCTAATTCTTCTTTTGCCATAATTTTAGTCAATTCTTAAAATGAAAAGTAGTTAAGGGTTGCTTTGCATAACGTTGACCTAATTTTATTAGATAACTTCCTTATCACAAAGCATAGTTGACTTTTCGAACAACTTATTTTATAATTTAATTTTAATCGTTTCTTTTAGTCGAAAGTAAGACCAATTACTTTCTGGCTAATACCTCATCAATCATTCCATATTCCAGTGCCTCCTGCGAACGCATCCAATAATCTCTATCAGAATCCTTTTCGACTTGCTCAATAGAGTTACCAGAATGATCTGCAATGATTTTATACAATTCTTCTTTTACTCTAATAGTTTCTTTTAAGGCAATTTGCATATCACTTAATTGTCCTTGAGTTCCGCTGCTTACCTGATGTATCATTACACGGGAGTGCTTTAAGGCAGAACGTTTTCCTTTTTCACCAGCACATAATAAAACTGCTGCCATAGAAGCCGCAATACCTGTACAAATTGTTGCGACATCTGGCTTCACAAACTGCATAGTATCGTAAATACCTAGACCTGCATAAACGCTTCCTCCTGGTGAATTAATGTATATCTGAATATCCTTTGAGGCATCAACACTTTGTAAAAACAATAGCTGTGCTTGTATAATATTTGCAACCTGATCGTTAACACCTGTTCCTAAAAATATAATGCGGTCCATCATTAAACGCGAAAACACATCCATTGCTACAGCATTCATTTGACGCTCCTCAATGATATTTGGTGTTAAATTTGTAGGATTCATGCTTGTAACTATCTTTTGGTAATAGTTACTGTTTATACCTTGATCCTTGGTTGCGAATTTCTCAAATTCTTTTCCGTAGTTCATATGTTTTATTATAATTTTTTGATTAAAAAAAAAGCGTAAAACTTTTCAGTTCTACGCCTTAAAGATACTAATATTTTTAGAGACCTATTTTTAACTATAGAATTCTTTAACAAAATCATCGTAACTGATTTCTTTTGTCTTTAAATTAGCTTCATTCTTATATAACTCTAATAATTTCTGGCTCATTAACTGCTCAGACAATCGTTTTACCTCTTCTTGGTTACCCAATATACGAGCAGCTATATCTTCTAATTCCTTCTCAGAAGGATTCATTTGACCAAACTGTGCCATTTGCCCTTTGATCATTTCCATAGCATAGGCTTTTAAATCTTCGAATTGTACTTGTAAATCGTGTTCTGTAATTAACTTACCTTCGATTAACTGGTAGCGCATACTCTTTTCAGACTTTTCGTATTCTTCTTTCGCCTGCTCTTCGGTCATCACTTCTTCTCCTGCAGTTTGCATCCATTTTTGAAGAAAACTAGATGGTAAATCAAACTTTGTGTTTTCTACTAAATATTCAGTGACATCATTTAACAACTTCTGATCGCTCTGTTGCTTAAACTGCTTTTCAGAATCTTCCTTGATCTTCTCTCTAAGCTCAGTTACAGAAGTTACATTGCCTTCACCAAATAACTTATCGAACAATTCCTGGTCTAAATCTGCTAATTCTCTTTCGTTGATTTCTGAAATTTCAAAATTCACTTCTATATCTAAACCGTGAGCATCATCGTGTGGTACTTTTAAGAAGGTCATTAAGTCGTGATCATCGTTAAAAAGACCTTTTGTTTTAAACGTAATGACATCACCTACTTTGGCGCCAACTAATTTTTTAGCATTAGCCTTTCCTTTAAACTTATCTAAAGTTAATGTAGCAACATTTTCAATTCCTTCTTCCTCGTTTACAAACTTTCCTGTAACTTCAGAATCGTTGGTAACCTCATTTTGAGCTATTAGTTTACCATATTGCTTTTGAATATGCTTGATTTGATTATCAATCATCTTATCATCTGCAACGATATTATAGTGTGTTATTGCCTTTTTTCCTTTCAGGTCCACATCAAATTCTGGTGCTAAACCTAATTCAAATTCGAAAGAAAACGCATCAGAATCCCAGTCTAAATCATCTTGTGCTTTAGGTAAAGGGTTACCTAAAACATCTAATTTTTCTTCAACTAAATACTTGCCTAATGCATCTTGAAGTAATTTATTTACCTCATCAACTAATACAGCTTTACCGTATTGTTTTTTAACCATTCCCATTGGTACGTGACCTTTTCTAAAACCAGGAATGTTTGCAGATTTACGGTAATCAGCTAATATTTTTTCAACTTTATCACTGTAATCTTCTTTTGCAATATCAACTTTTACAACTGCATTTAATGCATCAATATTTTCTCTTGTAATATTCATTCTATTTTGAAACTAAAATTGGGCTGCAAAAATACAACTTTTTTTACAACCCAACAACACTTTTAAACGTTTGATTTTTAGCTACTTTTTATCCTCTTTTAGTAGGGATTGAAAGACGGATTGCAAGATAGAAAGAAGCACACTAAAAATTAATGCCGACCAGAAGCTTGACACGCCAAAACCATCTATGAGCTTATCGGCTAATAGAATTATTAAGGCATTGATAACTAAAAGAAATAATCCTAAAGTTATTATAGTTACCGGCAAGGTTAATATCACTAAAATTGGCTTCACTAATAAATTTAATATGGCCAGAACAAGTGCCACTATAATAGCACCTATATAGCCATCTACTGATACACCACTAAGTACATTCGCCAGAATAAAAACTGCCAAGGCATTGACTAAAAGTCTTACGATTAAATTCATATTTAATATTTTAAAGTAAAGTTAAGCTATAAAATTAATTACTGCACTATAGAATGCTTTAGGATTTTCAGCATGCAACCAATGCCCAGCATTTGAAATTGTTACTAATTGAGAATTTGGGAAATGCCTTTTTATTATGAACTCGTCTGATTCACCGATATATTCAGATTTGTCACCACGTAAGAACAAAGTTTCTTTTTCAAAAGTGGCGTGTGAGGGTAATGCTTCACCGACCTCTGAAACTTTTTCTTTTAAGACCGGCAAATTTATACGCAAACCTAGTTCGCCTTTATTAACCCAGTATAAGTTTTTTAAAAGAAACAGCCTTGTACCCATTTCTGCTACAGATTTACTCAATGCAATATCAGCCTCAGCTCTTTTTTTTATTTTAGAAAAATCTAAACTACTCAAACCTTCTAAAATTGCATCATGATGCACAGGGTAATATCTTGGGGAAATGTCTGCTACTAAAAGTTTACCGACTAGATCAGGGTATTTTGTCGCAAAACGCATTGCTGTTTTACCACCCATGGAATGTCCAAGCAGTATAATATTACTTAAATCATGAGTCGTACAATAATGTTTTAGATCTTCTGCCATTAATTCGTAGTCAAATTCATCTGAATGAAAACTACGCCCATGATTACGCTGATCTACTAAATGAACTTCAAAGTTTGACTCTGAAAATTGTTTACTTAACGTTTTCCAATTATCGCCCATGCCCAAAAAACCATGCAGTATAATAAAAGGTTTGCCTTCTCCAATAATGTTAGAGTGTAATATCATCTAAAAAAAATAAGAATTCAGTTTTTTATAGTTACTCACCATTTACTTAAGTTTTTCTAAATACATTGCTATCACATGTTCTACACCTAAGTATAAACTTTCTGTGATAAGGGCGTGACCAATAGAAACTTCCAACAAACCCGTTATATTTTCTTTAAAAAACTTAATATTATCTAACGATAAATCATGTCCTGCATTAATACCTAATTGCAATGTATTTGCTAATCCTGCACATTCCATATAAGGTTTAATGGCGTCTTTATTTCCTAAACTATATTGGTGAGCGTATGCTTCTGTGTAAAGTTCAATTCTATCGGTACCAGTTTGTTTTGCCCCTTCAATTTGATGTAAATTGGCATCTACAAATATTGAAGTTCTTATATTATTATTTTTAAATTCCTTAACTACATCGACCAGAAAATCTTTATGCTTTATAGTGTCCCAGCCTGCATTAGAGGTAATTGCATCTACAGAATCTGGCACTAAAGTAACCTGTGTAGGTTTTATTTCTAACACCATATCTATAAATTTAGGTATAGGATTACCTTCAATATTATACTCCGTATAAACTATTGGCTTTAGGTCGTAAGCATCCTTATATTTAATGTGGCGCTCATCTGGTCGAGGATGTATAGTGACACCTTCTGCTCCAAAGCCTTGTATGTCTTTAGCAAACTGTATCACATTTGGTACATCACCCCCTCTACTATTTCTTAGGGTTGCAATCTTATTTATATTAACACTTAGTTTGGTCATTTTGCAGAATTTTGAAACACAAAAATACGAAGTAGCACACGCATTTTATGGTAATTTTTGATTAATTTGCGAGATAATAAACACCTAAACATGCAGCTTCAAGATTTTGTGATAAACGATATTCAACCGCTAAAAATAACTGATAAAATTAGTGATCTACAATTACTGTTTAACCAGCTAACATATTCGCATATTCCTATCACCAATGAAGATATCTATGTGGGCTGCATATCTGAAACTGATGCGCATTGTTTTGACGGAACAAAAACTATACAGGATTGCAAATATACTATAGATGGCTTCTTTGTAAGACCAACAACAGATTGGTTAGATGTTTTAGAAGCATTCGCCCAAAATGATTCTAATATCATGCCAATACTCGATGAAAACAATAAGTATACAGGCTATTATGAGCTTAATGATATCATGCACTTGTTTAATGAAACACCATTTTTTGCGGAACCTGGAGGTATTATTGTGATTGAAAAAGGTATTAACGATTATTCCTTTAGTGAAATTTGTCAGATTGTAGAATCTAATGATGCCAAGTTACTGGGTGCATTTATATCGAAAATGGAAAGCGATTTGGTTCGAATAACTGTAAAAATCGGTAATACCAGTCTAAATGAAATTATTCAAACTTTTAGAAGATATAGTTACATAATAGTTTCTGGCCATGAAGACGACTCGTATATCGAAAGTTTAAAAGAGCGCTCTAAATACCTGAACAAATACTTAAATATGTAATTATGAAAGTAGCTGTTTATGGTCAAAATTACGCTAAAGAAGCAACCCAAAAAGCGGTTGAAATTCTCTTAAAACATCTTTTAAAATCACAAGTTGAAGTTTATATAGACAGCGACTTTTTGCAGCATCAACACATTGAAATTAAGAACAATAGCAACCTTAAGACCTTTAAAGTTTTAGACCAAAGTTACGACTTACTTATTAGCATAGGTGGTGACGGCACTATATTAAGAGCTATAACTTTCGTAAGAGATTTGGGCATTCCTATCGTAGGGATTAATACTGGCAGACTTGGGTTTTTAGCTACAATACAAACTGAAGAAATTGAAAAAGCCCTCCAAGAAATATTAGCAGGGAACTATAGAATTTCAGAACGTTCACTATTAAGTGTAAATACCGAACCCAGTCACGACAGTATTACTGACACGCATTTTGCATTGAATGAAGTAGCCATAAGCCGAAAGAATACCACCTCTATGATAACTGTCGAAACCCATCTAAACGACGAATACCTAACATCCTATTGGGCTGATGGACTAATTTTATCCACACCAACTGGTTCTACAGGATATTCTTTAAGTTGCGGTGGACCAGTTATAACACCAGATGCCAATAATTTTGTATTAACACCTATTGCACCTCACAACCTTAGCGCAAGGCCATTAATAATCCCCGACAATACTAGAGTAGCGTTTAAGGTAGACGGAAGAGAAGATCAATTTTTAATGTCCTTAGACTCAAGAATTGTAACATTATCCAACGCCACTAAGGTAACAGTAAAAAAAGCTGACTTTGGCATTAAAATGGTCGAGCTACTAGATGAAACATTTTTAGACACTTTAAGAAAAAAATTGCTCTGGGGAGAAGATCGCCGTAATTAAACAATAAATACATTCAAAAACTGTTTATCACTAAGACTATTTACATCAAATTGTTATAGCAAGGCATAATTATTATATTTGCAGACTTTAAATCTTTATGAGATATTTTATCTTAGTATTATTGAGCGCGTTTTTTATTCAAACCACTAATGCCCAAATTTATGAACTTGGCATTTTTGCTGGTGGTAGTAATTTTATAGGAGATGTTGGTGCTACAAATTATATCTCCCCAAACCAGCCTGCCTTTGGTGCCATTTTTAAGTGGAACAGAAGTGCAAGGCATTCCTTTAGAGCATCAGTCATTTTTTCTGATCTAGTTGGTAATGATCGAAAATCTGATGACCCAAGACGCGTTAAGAGAGACTATGATTTTGAAGTGGGTATTATTGAGTTTTCTGCTGGTATGGAGTTTACGTTTTGGGATTTCGATTTGCATACATTGGGAGTAAAAGGCACACCTTATCTGTATAGTGGGATTAGTGTAGCAAACCACGATAATTACTTTTTTACCCAATCAGGCAACTATATATCTGAAGACACCAATAGTTGGGCTTTTGGAATTCCGATGGTATTAGGTTATAAAGCAAATATATCAAGCCACTTTGTGTTAGCTGGAGAAATAGGAGCGCGATATGTATTCTCAGATGAGTTAGATGGAAGTGTGCCAGATTCAGAAGATAGAAGTGAGAGACGATTTGGTAATACAAATAGCAATGATTGGTATGTGTTTTCAGGAATTACCTTAACTTACACCTTTGGTAGAAGACCATGCTATTGTAATTTTTAAAATGAGTCTAAAAGAAAACATAAATCCTAATAAACTTCCCAACCATATTGCTATAATAATGGATGGCAACGGACGTTGGGCCAAGCAGAAAGGATTTGTACGTGTCATTGGGCATGAAAACGGAACCAAATCAGTTCGTGAAACTGTTGAGGCCAGTGCAGAATTAGGAATTAAGAATCTCACATTGTACGCATTTTCTACCGAAAACTGGAACAGGCCAAAGTTAGAGGTACAAACATTAATGAAACTTCTTGTTAAATCTCTTAAAAAAGAAATTAAGACACTTCAAGACAATAACATTAAGTTATCTGCCATTGGTTGTTTAAACGATTTACCAAAGAAGGCACATAGCGAACTGTTAGATGTCATTGAAAAAACAAAAAACAATACAAATATGACATTAACATTAGCGCTTAGCTATGGATCTCGAGAAGAAATTGTTAATGTTATTAGGGAATTATCAGTTAAAGTTAAAAATAATATAATTTCTTCTGAAAGTATTGATGAATCCATTATAAATAAGCATCTTTACACGCAAAATTTACCGGACGTTGACCTCCTAATTCGTACTAGTGGAGAGCAGCGAATTAGTAATTTTTTATTATGGCAAATCGCCTACGCAGAATTATATTTTACAGATATTTTATGGCCAGATTTTAAAAAAGAAAATCTGTATGAAGCTATCATAAATTATCAAAACAGAGAACGAAGATTTGGAAAGACTAGCGAACAACTTACCTAAAGTACAAACATTGAACATTATTACAAAACTTATCTGTTGCATACTATTTTTTAGTATTTCATTTAATAGTAATGCACAAATAGAAGGAGAAAAATATCTAATTAAAGATATTACCGTAACAGGGAATACAAATTTTAGTCCTCAAACCATCATTGCCTATTCTAAACTTAGAAAAGACGAAGAAATTCAGATTGGCGGCGAAAAAATAGCAAATGCTGTAAAAACGTTATGGAAATCTAATCTCTTTAGCAGTATTGATATTTATCTTGTGAACATAGAGGGCAATACCGCAGATCTGGAAATAAACTTGAGTGATCTGCCAGAGCTTAAAGATTTAACAATAGAAGGAGTTAAGAAAGGAAGAAAAGAAGAGATTATTAACGAAAATAATCTTAAACCTGGTACAAAGGTTACAGAAAACCTATTAGCCACTACACGAAATTATCTAACTGATAAATACAAAAAGAAAGGCTTTTTAAATACTAAAGTTAACCTTGTAACATCGCAAGTAATTGATTCGGTAGAAAAAGAACGTGTAAATCTTTTGATTAGAATTGATAAAGGAGAAAAAGTCAAAATCAAAGACATCGACTTTATTGGTAATGAA
The DNA here is from genome assembly GCA_013002225.1 of Winogradskyella sp. Taxonomy (GTDB): domain Bacteria; phylum Bacteroidota; class Bacteroidia; order Flavobacteriales; family Flavobacteriaceae; genus Winogradskyella. The sequence goes on along the minus strand of JABDKL010000131.1, from coordinate 117,746 downwards.
AAAATTAAGGATGGCAAGCTTCGAAAAGCCATGAAGAATACAAAGCAAAAGAATATAATTCGTGTTTTAAAACGTTCAAAATATATTGAAGAAGATTTCCGCAAAGATTTAGTAAGCGTAATTGATACTTATAAGGAAAACGGGTATAGAGATGCTCGGATTATTTCAGACTCAATTATTTATAATAACGATAAAACCATAAGCTTAGATATCAAAGTTGAAGAAGGCGAAAAATACACTTTCGGTAACATAAGCTTCGTCGGAAACACGGTTTATACAGATAGACAGCTAGCTACCGTTTTAGGTATTAAAGAAGGTGACACTTACAATGGAGTTGAGTTGAGAGAACGCATCGCTGACACAGAAAATCCAGACGCAGCAGATTTAACCAATTTGTATCAGAACAATGGTTACATGTTTAGTACCATAAACCCTGTTGAGGTAAGCGCGGAAGGAAATGTAATAGATATGGAGATTCGTATCTCAGAAGGGAAACCAGCCTATTTTAACGAAGTTACTGTAACTGGGAATGATGTTACTAACGATCACGTTATTTATAGAGAACTTAGAACACGACCAGGAGAGCTTTATAAAAAGACAAATATTATACGTACAATTAGAGAATTAGGCCAATTAGGGTATTTTGATGCTCAACAAATTGCTCCTAATATCAAAAACCCTAACCCTGTCGATGGCACATTAGATGTGGAGTATGCTGTAGTAGAGCAAGGCTCTAGCCAGATACAGCTTCAAGGTGGTTACGGCGGTGGCGGTTTTATAGGGACACTTGGATTGTCATTTAACAATTTCGCAATAAAAGATATATTCAATAAGGATGCCTACAAACCGGTTCCTAGAGGTGATGGACAAAGCTTAGCATTGCGTTTACAAGCAAGTCAATTCTTTCAAACCTATAGTTTTTCATTTAGTGAACCATGGTTAGGCGGCCAAAAACCTTTCCAATTATCAACATCTATATCTTATTCAAGACAATTTTTATTCGACCCACTTACACGAAGAGCAGATAAAAGCAGAAGGTTTAATATTTTTGGAATAACATTAGGACTATCAACCAGGCTATCTGAACCAGATGATTATTTTACATTATCACAGGCTTTGAGTTATCAAAATTACGATCTTAGTAATTACAATACAGGTCTTTTTACATTTGGAGATGGAACTGCAAATAATTTATCTTACACTATTGGGTTAACTAGAAATAACCTTTATACAGACCCAATATACCCAACAGGTGGATCTAATTTTACTGCAACAGCAAAATTTTCATTTCCATATTCATTAGTTAATGGTGTAGATTATGAGGCGCTGGAAGAAGAAAGAGAAAGTTTAGACCCTGCAGATCAAGACGATTTTGAAAGAATTGGAGAAATTGATCAAGAACGTTTTAAATGGTTAGAGTTTTATAAAATTAAGTTTAAAGCAGATTGGTATACTGAAATTACAAAAAAGCTGGTTTTAAGACCAAGTATGGAATTTGGGTTCTTAGGTGCCTACAACAATAATAGAGGCGTAATTCCTTTTGAACGATTTTTTGTTGGTGGAGATGGTCTTGGGAATTTTTCTTTAGATGGTAGAGAAATTGTACAACTTCGTGGTTATCCAAATCAATCATTATCCTCCACAGACGGTGGTTCTATTTACAACAAATTCTCTGTAGAACTAAGATACCCAATAACATTAGGTGCTCAAGCAAAAATCTATGCACTAACCTTTTTAGAAGCAGGTGCATCGGTAAATAGATTTAAAGATTTTGATCCATTTAATCTAAACAGGTCAGCCGGTTTTGGTCTTAGAATATTTATGCCGGCCTTTGGTCTTTTAGGTATTGATTTTGGTCATGGTTTTGATCCTGTGCCAGGCACATCTGAGGCAAATGGATGGGAAACTCACTTCATTATAGGTCAGCAATTTTAAGTTTGGCATGATATTTTCTAATAGTTAAATATGAATTTCATTGAGGTGTTAAAATTTTTAGTAATTTATTTCGTTACTTTGATGTGAAGTAACATCAAAAACAAAGAAATAATTGGTATTACAAACGACGATGTCTCAAAAAATAAAACGATAAAACCATGAAATTCAAAGTTCTTTTTTTATTGGCTATTCTAGGTCTTTTAAGTCTTAATGCGAGTGCGCAGCGAGGTGTTAGAATAGGTTATATTGATACTGAATATATCTTGCAAAATGTACCCGAATATCAAGAAGCCTCGACTCAGTTAGATAAAAAAGTATTACAATGGAAATCTGAAATTGAAAAAAAGCTGAGCGCAATCGAGCAGAAAAAGAAGGAGCTTGAAAATGAAAGTGTTCTGTTAACTAAAGAATTGTATGACGAAAGGTTAGAGGATATTACTTTTGAAGAAGCAGAAATTATAGAATATCAACAAAATCGATTTGGCCCTAATGGTGATTTAATGATTCAAAAGCGGCAGTTAATTGAGCCAATACAAGATCAAATATTTGCGGCAGTTCAGGATATTGCTGAAACGGGGAAGTATGATTTTGTTTTTGACAAATCCGCAGATGTCGTAATGTTATATTCTGCAGAACGATATGATATTAGTGAGCGTGTATTAAAAACGATCACAAGAACTTCGAAACGAAGTCAGGCTAAAACAAAGAAGGAACGTCAGGAATTAGAAGATGAAGCGGTTGTTCCTATTGTTAATGAAGAAAAAGATGCACGTCAGCAAGCGTTAGACGAAAGAAAAGCAGCACGTGAAGAGGAGTTGACAAAAAAGAGGGCTGAACGTGAAGCAGCATTAGAAGAACGCAGAAAGCAGCAGTTGGAGGCAAGAGAGGCTAAAGTTCGTGAAGCAGAAGCTAGACGCCAAAAAATTATTGATGCCAGAAATGGTACTGTTGAGGAAGCAGAGGATACAACTAAAAACCCAGAACTAGAGCCTAAAGAAGCAACTAAGGACAGTGTCGCTACAGAGAAAAAAGAAGTTAAAACAGATAGTTTAAAACCAAAGAAAACGGTTAAAACAGATTCAACTAAAACAGAATCTAAAGAAGCGCCGAAAACAGCTGCAGAAAAACTAGAGGAAGCTCGTAAGAAAAAAGAAGAAGATAGAGCAGCTCGTAGAAAAGCGCTTGAAGATAGAAAGAAGAAGATCATAGAGCAGCGTAAAAAAGCAAGAGAAGAAAGAGAAAGACAGATTAAAAAGAATGATTCTATAGCAAAGGCTAAGAAAAAAGACGGAGAAAACAATTAAATATTTATAACACACAAATACAATTTAGAAAAATGAAACATTTAAAAACCTTATTATTTGCAACAGCTCTTTTTATTGGAGCTACAAGTTTTACTAATGCCCAAAGTAAAATTGCACATATTAATACACAAGAGCTAGTTAAAGCAATGCCGGAATATAAATCGGCACAGGCAGAAATAGAAAAACTTGGAAAGACTTATGAAGCGACTATACAAGGCTCTCTTAAGGAGTTAGACAATAAGCTAAAGCAATATAATGCCGAAGCAGAAGGTCAAACACAAGAAGAAAACCAAAAGCGTATGGAAGAGGTTGAAGGTATGAAGCAAAGTTTAACACAGTACCAACAACAAGCGCAACAGGATTTACAGAAAAAAGAATTTGATTTGCTTAAGCCTATTACTGAAAAGGCGAAGAACGCTATAGAGAAAGTAGCTGCAGCTCAAGGCTATGATTACGTACTTGAAGCTGGTGGTTTAATTGTGGCTAAAGGGAAAGACCTTATGGCAGACGTTAAAGCCGAAATGGGCATATAATTTATCTGAAATAATTATTTAAAAAGTCGCTTTTAATAGGCGACTTTTTATTTTTGTACATATGAGTAATAAACCCATTGGCATATTCGATTCTGGTGTTGGTGGTACCTCCATCTTTAAGGAGGTGCACACGCTTTTACCAAACGAAAATTGTATTTATCTGGCCGACAGTAAAAATGCGCCTTATGGTAATAAATCTGAAGCTGAAATTTTAGATTTGAGCGTTAAAAATACAGAGCTACTAATAAATAATGCTTGTAAGCTCGTAATTGTAGCCTGTAACACAGCTACTACCAATGCTATTGCTTTTTTAAGGTCCCAGTATAATATTCCCTTTATTGGAATCGAGCCCGCCATAAAGCCAGCCGCATTAAGCACAAAAACGAAAGCAATCGGGATCTTAGCAACAAAAGGCACTTTTAGTAGTCATTTATTTCATAAAACCTCTGATATTTATGCAACGGGAATTAAGGTTATAGAACAAGTTGGAGATGGCATTGTTCCATTAATAGAAGCAGGTAAACTAGAGTCTAATGAAATGATTAACCTATTACATAAATATCTGGATCCTATGTTACAGGAAAATATAGATTATCTTGTATTAGGTTGTACGCACTATCCATACCTTATTCCACAACTTAAAAATTTGTTGCCAGATAATGTTAAAATTATAGATTCTGGTTCAGCAGTTGCCAAACAGACACAATCTATTCTTTCAAAAAATAATTTATTAAATAATGTGGAGCAAAAACCAGTCTTAAAATTCTATTCTAATGGAGACATTTCTGTTTTAAAGTCTATTTTAAATTTTGAATGTAGCGTTCAATATTTGGACTTTTAAGCTTAATTCTATACCTAAAAAGTTACATTGACACATCCTGCGATTATTCTTTAAACCATCCTGAATAGGTCACATAATTGTTTGCAATTCTATCAATTTCACCTGAAATTAATTCTTCACTAATATCTTTTATTTTCTTTGCCGGCATGCCTGCATAAATACTTCCAGATTCGACGATAGTTTTCTGCGTTACAACAGCACCAGCTGCAATGATACTATTGCTTTCAATAATGCAGTCGTCCATAATTATACTACCCATACCAACTAAAACATTGTCTTTAATGGTGCAGCCATGTACTATCGCATTGTGAGCGATAGACACGTTATTTCCTATAGTTGCAGGTGATTTTTGGTATGTGGCATGTATAATCGCACCATCCTGTACATTTACTTTATTCCCCATTTTTATGTAATGTACATCACCTCTAATTACAGCGTTAAACCATATACTACATTCATTCCCCATAGTAACATCTCCTACAATGGTCGCATTATCGGCAACGAAGCAATCCTCTGGTATCTGTGGGTAGATACCTTTTACCGGTTTAATAATGGGCATATTTAACTCTTAAAAAATTACACATAACTATAAAAATAAATGGCTCAATTGTCATTGAGCCATCAAATTAGTTTACTGCAGGACAATTACATTCAAACTTTTCACGTCTGCAACTAAAGTTGTAACCTAAAGTTACCTGATGAAAGCCACCTGTATTAAAATTTACTGTATTAGCTTGATAAGAATACGTATATGCGAATACAAATGAATTATAATCTACACCCATGAACGGCGTTATGTATTGTAATTTCTGGCTCGAAATACCAGAACCATCTACAAACTCTGCACCATCTAAACTTCTTCTATAAGATAATCCTCCCCAAACTTTTCCAAAATCCATTTCTTTGTATGCTTTCATATTTATGTCTACGGAAGATTCTTCGGTTGCCTCTCTATACATATACATTACCGATGGCTCATAACTCCATTCGCTACCATATTTGCTAAACGTATATCCTGTGGAAAACAAATAGGTTCTAAGATTTCTAAATTCAAAACCTTGTCTATTAAAGTTTATACCCTCATTTTCTAGAATATTTTTTGCTGTAAAATGTGCGTAAAAATCAACGTAATGGTATGAAAATCCAAAGTCGATATTAAAATTCGTTGCGCTTTGCTCAATACCTGCTACTGCCTGATCAAAATCCCCTGGAGCAAGCCAATCTGTTTCATCTAGTTTATACTGAAGAAAACCAGCACTTAAACCAAATGACAACATATTTAAGTCAATCTCATTTCTAGAAAACATTAAATGATAAGCAAATGTAGCTTGACCACCGACGGTAGCATGATAGCCATTAGAATCATTAAAAATTATACCACCAACTGCAACTGGCGAGTCTCCAATTCTACCATTTACACTCATTGTTTGAAGGTTTGGTGCATCATCAACTCCAAACCACTGCTGTCTTGCAGTTAGCCTAACTTTCGCACAATTCGCCACTCCTGCCATAGAAGGGTGTATTAAATAATAATTATCTGTTAGATAATCAGAATATATGGGCACACCTTCCTGTGCAATCGTATAGTTTGCTATTAAGGCAATGACAGTAATTAAACAATACTTTTTAAATTTCATACTTTTCTTATCGTTTCAGGGTAAAATGGGCTTTTAGTGTTTTACGTTGGTTGGTTAGTGGTTCGTCATATTCTACTGTGAACCAGTAATCACTGGTTGGCATCTCATTACCATTAAAGGTTCCATCCCAGCCTAAGCCTGTTGGGCTCAACTGTTTTAGCAACTTTCCGTAGCGGTCAAATATATAAATTTTTGCGCTACTTCCAATGTTCTGGATGTTCCAGGTATCGTGTGTACCATCTCCATTTGGTGTAAAGTATAAAGGATAGTCCAACACAAAGACATCTTCCTCTACTTCTCCACAGCCATTCTTATCTCTGGCCGTTATGGTATGTTCTCCAGGAGAGACATTATTAAATAGGGTCTGGTCCTGCCATGGTCCGCCATCCAGGCTATATTCGTACTGACCTATTCCAGTGGCTATGGCTTCTATAACGTGATTTTCTGCAAAAGCTTGTGTCAGCACATTAACTTCTAAGCTTGGTGGCTCACTCTCTATCACCTCTGTTAGCCCTACATCTAAGTCATTAACACACCCTGTTGTATTATCCGTGACTATGACTTGGTACATTCCGCCCTCTGTTGGCATTAGTGTTGGTCCGGTTTCCCCTGGCAATACTACCCCGTTAAAGCGCCACTCAAAACTATAGTCTGCCTCCGACAATTCAGTATCTATAACCAATGGTGCCAGTATCTCTGTGCCATTGGTATTAACGCATAAGGTGTATCGGTCTTCCAGATTAAACTCTGGTAATGGGTTTACCTGCAGCGTTACTTCTGCTACAGCAAAACATTCCGAGCCGTCTTCCAGATTATCAAAATCCCCATCGTTATCTAAATCTACCGGGTCGCCCTGCCCATCGCCATCAATATCTACAAATTCAATGATCCCATCACCATCAGTGTCTATAGCATCCGATAAACCATCGCCATCAACATCTACCAGATCAAATACATTGTCGGCATCGGTATCATAGGTGTCTATAGTGCCATTAGCATCTAAATCTAAACCTGTTGTACCTAAGGCCGCCAGATCTAAGGCTATCGCAACAACCCCGAAAGTGTTATTATCTACACGTGCATATATAACCTGTGGGTTAGCCACATTTTCATACAAGGTAGGCAGTGGATTTACATTTAAGGTTGCATCGACTTCGGTGGCAAAATAAGTAGCCTGATAGTTCGCCGGATTCTGACCATCTAATACGGCTACGTCTTGCGTGGTTAAATCAAACTGCACACTATCATTAGACGGATCGCCGTCAGTCTCCATATTATCATCACACTGCTGGTATACAATAGGATTCATATCTGGATTGGCCTGAGCCGCTTCCTGTACCTCCAGATTAAAGCTCTGTGTACTGATAGAACAACCTGTAGTAGTATTGGTTATCGCCACAAAGATTCGTTGTGGATTGGTAAGATTAGTATATGGACTTACTAAAGCATTCATCTGTGCTTCTGCATCTGCTAAACTCTCATGGTAGGTCACTATATATTGTGATGGGTCCTGGCCATTTAAAACTTCTTCATCCTTGGTCGTTAAATCAAAACTATCGATACCATCAGTGTTAAGTTCACAGGCTAAAAAGTCTGTAACTGCAACTACCTCTGGTAATGGATTGACTCTAATGGTAAAGTCTACCAATGTATAACAACCCGTGACATCATTGGTCACTCTTACATAGATCTCCTGCGCTGGGCTCTCTATGTTCGTATAGTTCTCTGGGTTTGCTATGGCATTAATCCCATCATTAGCATCGTCCTGAGCTTCATAATAGGTTACCGTAACGCCCATCTCCCCATTGAGAATCAAGGTTTCTTGCTCGTTTGTTCCGTTTAAGCCTAACAGGTTAAATACCTCTACGCCATCTCCTGTATTAAAATCATCACACAACTCTAAGTCGGGTAATTGATCACTTGGTGTTGGCGTTGGGTTTGGTAATACGCGGATGGTCATCGTGGTAAAATCCACACAACCGGTATCTGTATCGGTCACTACCACATATAGGGTCTGTGGGTTAGAGGGGAGTCCATTTACTGACGTATTGGTGTATTGTGTCGGATCTGCTATCACATTGGTCTGCGCCTGAGCATCTGCATCGGTCTCATAATAGGCTACCGACCAGCTCGCATTACCTCCTGTGATCTCTGTATCCTTAACCGTTAAATCAAATACCGTCATTTCATCTCCCGGAGCTTCGCCCAAATCATCACATGACTCTAAAGGTGTTGGCTGTATGGCTGTAGGTGGCAACTCAGCACGGATGAGAAACGCACCTGTGTCCTGGCAAATATTCACATTGCTTACCATACGTACATAGATCGTTTGTGGATTTGTGGTATTGGTGTAATTGCCTGTATTAAGTATTGGATTATTGCCAGAGGCTGCATCTGCAGCACTTAAATGATAGCTCAATGTAAATACCGAAGGGTCTTGCCCATTATAAAGCTCTTCTGCTTTGCTGGTCAGATCAAACTGCGTGATGCCATTATTATCATCATCACATTCTACATACTCCGCTATAATGGTTGGCAACTGTGGTGATGGATCTACTATAAGCTCCAGCGTGTTTTGTGTGAGACTGTAACACCCTGTACTGGTGTTTTCTGCTCTTACATAAATCATCTGATTATTTGCTACAATATTGGTATATGGACTCACCAGTGCATTGTCTCCCATCTCGGCATCGGTCTGCGTATCGTGGTAGGTAATCACCACATCTGGCTCGCCATTGGTAATTGCTACCGTGCGTTGTTCTAAATCAAATGCTGCAAAGCCATCATTATCGTCATCACAGACACGTATCGCTGCTGGGTTGGGCTCTGGTGACGGTATTGGGTCTACGCGTAAGGTTAACGTTACTGTATTGACACAACCCGTGTCATCATTTACGGCACGTACATAAACCGTCTGTGCGTTAGAGGTATTGGTGTATGGACTTACTATTGGATTGGTCCCATTGTCTGCATCTAACTGGGTCTGGTAATACGTTAAAGTAATACCTGTTTGTCCGTTGAGGATTTCTGCATTGGCATCTTCTAAAGTAAAAGCTTCCTGCTCATCCCCCGGATTATTAACATCACACAACTCTAAGGGTGCTGGTGTCACCAGCACGGGTAATGGATTAACTATTAACTCTAAGGTAATTAGCTTATAACAGCCCGTTGTTGCAGTATCATCTACACGTACCCAAATCACCTGGTTAAAGTCGTCTGTGTTGGTATAGGCTGTTGGATTGGCTATCGGGTTAGTTGCCGTGTCTGCATTGGCCTGGGTTTCGTAATAGCTCACGTTATATTGTGTCGGGTCCTGACCATTGAGTATCTCTGTGTCTTTGCTTGTTAAATCGAATTGTGCAAAACCGTCTGCGGAGATATCATCACAGACTTCTAAAGGTGTCGGCGCTACCAGCTGTGGTGTCGGTTCTACTATTAACTGGAGTTCTACAATACTGGCACAGTCTGTGGCTATCGTGGCACTTTCTACACGTGCAAACAACGTCTGCGTATTTACTACAATGTTTCCGTAATCTACAGTGGTATCTATAGCATCTACTCCATTATCTGCATTAGCATAGGTCTCATGATAGGTCACCGTTAAGCCGGCTGAGCCTCCTGTGATCTCATTGTCTGCATCTGTTAGTGTGAAGATTCCAAAACCATCGTTATCCGGATCACAATAACGTAAGGACTCTGGTGTATTGGCCACTGGGGCCTGCTCTACCACCAAATCTAAGGTCGTGGTAGCATAGCAGCCTGTGCTTACAGAGGCTAAGCGTACATATATGGTTTGCGGGTTGGTAACATTAGTGTAGGGAATAGGCAAAGGATTTGTCGCTGTATCTGCATCACCCTGTGTTAAATAATAACTAACGCTATAGTCTGAATTGCTGGCACTGATATCCGGACTCTTAATACCTATATCTATGGATGTAAACCCATCTGGTGTACTATCGTCACATACCTCAAGTGGGGTTGGCGCTATAGGCTGTGGTAAGGAGTTAACCACCAAATCAAAACTTATACTGTTGCTGCAGCCGGTATTGGTATTGGTCAATACCGCTACTATCGTCTGAGGGTTAGAGGTATTAGTGTAAGGTACCGTGATTTCGTTAATGGCTGCATCTGCATCGGCCTGGTTTTCATAATATGAGACCGTGACATTGACCTGACCATTTAACACCTCTGCATCTTTAAGGCTTAAATCAAATTGCTCCTGGTCATCTCCTGTATTAGCATAATCACATAGCGCGTATGGTGTGACCACTACGGTGGCTGGCAGCGGATTTACTATGAGCTGTAAGGGTGTGGTGTCATAACAGCCTGTAGTTGTATTTTCTATGCGTGCATAGACCTCTTGCGTGTTGGCTGTTATATTGGTGTAAGTTGTGGGTAGCGGATTATTACCTGCTTCTGCTTCTGCTGGTGTGTCGTAATAACTTACGCTCATCCCTGTTTGACCGCCTGTAACTTCTGCATCTTTCAGGCTTAAATTAAATAAGGTAAAACCATCATTATCATCATCGCAGACTTCTAATGGTGTCGTAGGATTGGCTACTGGGTTGGGAGCCACTTCCAGATCTAAGGTCATGATATTGTAACAACCTGTAGCAGTGCTCTCTAAACGTACAAATAACGTCTGGTTATTAGCTGTGGTATTTGTATAACCGTCTGCTAAGGCTCCTGTATCTGTATCTGCATCGGCAAAACTCTCATGAAACGATACCTCTACTCCCGATTGTCCGTTTAACAGCTCTGGTATTTTTGTGCTCATATTGAACATCGTAAAACCGTCGGTGTCATCGTCACAAACCGATAATGGCGTTACTGCTACTACCTCTGGTAGCGGATTTACAATTAAATCGAAACTGGTGGTTCCGTAACAGTCGGGATAGGCTGGGTCTTCTACCCTCACCCATACTGGCTCTGTATTTGGGGTCGTATTGGTGTAAGTCGTTGGTAAGGCGCCTGCATTAGCTTCTGCATCTGCCTGGGTATTATGGTAACTTACATTGTAAACTGCTGGGTCTTGTCCATCTAATATTGCTGCATCCTGAGTCGATAAATCAAAGGTCGCAAAGCCATCATTGCTCGCATCGTCACAAACCATCATATCTTCTGGCGTATTGGCTATAGCTCGCGTGTTTACAATTAAACTAAACGCTGCCACTGATGAAGCATTGTAGCAGTTAGCGTCTGCTACACTCTCTACGCGTACAAATATCTCTTGCGGGTTAACCGTATTGGTATAACTCAACGGTAATGCGCCTGTGTCTCCATCGGCATCTGCAAAACTCGTGTGATAGCTCACCTCAAAGTCTAGAGGGTCTTGTGTGCCCAATATAGCTAAAGTCTGAACACTTAAATCAAACTCTGAAAAACCGTCATTACTAACATCGTCGCATACACTTAAATCTAATACAGCATTGGATTCTGGTAGAGGGGAAATTGATAAAGAAAAAGATGTTGTATCAAAGCACTCTTGAGAACTATCTGCAATTCGGGCCCATATGGGTTCGGGATTAGCTGTATTTGTATAATTGATTGGTAAACTATTTACATTATCTATTGCATCCTGCTCTGTAGCAAAATAACTAATAACAAAATCTGAGGGGTTTTGAGTCCCTAAAATATCATCATCATTTAAAGATAAATCAAATTCCGCTGTACTTGCTCCGCTAGAATCACAATTCACTAAATTAGGAGGTTGATTTGCAATAGGGTTTGGTTTAAATTCGACAAGTATTGAATCTGAAGTTTGGCATACACCTGTAAACACAATGTCTACAGTATAAGTACCTGTCGTATTTACCGTGAGTGTTGATGACGTTTCTCCCGGTATTTCATTTCCATCAACATACCACACATGTGTTGCAGAATCTACTGAAGTATCAAGAATAATATCTGATCCACCACATTCTGCATTACCAGCAGCAATAGTTATATCTTCACCTAAATCACCACCTAAATCAAAACTTCCTGCTTTAAGAAATACGCCAGAATCTAATTGCGTATCTGTGGCATCTGCTACTACTAACTTAATGGTATACTGTTCTCCAGGAACCACGGTTGATTCTGCCGTAAACACTGCGGTTCTCCCATCAAAGGATATTGGAGATTGATTTGTTGCGGTATAACCTCCAAAATACTGTTCATTCTGAGCAGCACAAAAACCATTATCTGGATGTATATTTGTAACTAAAATAGGTGTATTTGTACCTGGTAATACGGCTAAATTTGTTGTATTACCCATAGAGTCTGTTAGTAAAAAAGCAAAAGCATCTGAGAAATTACACTCAAAGCTTCCCATATCATACTCCTCTGAGGCCATTAAGAACTCAAAACTAATGCTATCTGCCAATGGTGTAAAATCAAACTGAATAAATGAGGCGTTATTTGAATTGATCCCAACTGCAGAATCTAACTGTCCATCTCCTGGCCAGGCACCACTACCAGCACTCATTGCATTATTATTTGGGCCTCTCGCCTCACTGGCATCGCCACTTGTTAATAGGATACCCTCCTCAAAAGGAAATAGTGTACCGCTACTAATAAAATAGCCGATACCATTTGGTTCTGAAGGACTAAAGTCAGTACCTGTTGACGAAATAATATTCGTAACTGTGGCGCAAGGACTATTTACAAGAACATCTTCAATAAGTTCTTCTGAAGTAAAAGTATTTTGATCTACCACAACATCATTCCCTAATACAACAACCGTAATTGAGGTTGACTCTGAACAGCCTTGAGGATTGTCATCACCAGCAGTAAAGACAACATTATAAGTTCCTGCATTTGCAAAAGTATGACTAACATCTGTGCCCATAGCAGTATTGGAATCTCCAAAATTCCAATCGTAAGTTGCACTACTCTCATCTAATGAAAACCTTGCACTCCCAGAAAAACCCACGGTTTCTCCTGGTAAAATAGTAACTACACCAGAAGTATTAGCTACTGGGTTAGTACTATCTATGGTTGGTTCTATAATTTGACACGGTGTTGCACAAAAAATATCAGCTGCCCAACCTGTCGTATTTCCGGAAGCGTTTGATACAAACTCAATAGTTATACATCCAGATGCACTTGTTGCCGTTATATTTCCTGGTGATGCCACACCAGAATATGTCCCAATTATAGCTGCAGAGGTATCGTCACCATCATAAATCGTCATTACATCTTGATTTAGTTGGGTACTAAAATCTGTAAAGTCTAAAATAATGAACTCATTTGCATTTTGAGGACAAATTGTCGTGGTAAAATTTTCATCATTTCCATAAGGTCCAAACTCTCCTCCCGAATCATAAAACCGATCTGGTGCACATCGGTTAAAGGCACCATTCTGCATTGATAGATCTTGAGCAAAACCCGTATAGCTGAACGTTAAAATTAATAGGTAAAAAATCTTTTTCATGCTTAGTTTTTTCAAACTATTATAGATCACAGCTATTTAAAACAATATCTATGCTTATTATTTTCTAAATGCGATGGAATTTAAACAAATTATCTTAATTGGTTATAAGAATATGGTTACAAAACTTATTATACTAGATGAACGATTCAACTTTAGATTTCATATTTTTGCAAAAAAAAGATGGAACAGACAAAAATATCTATAACTCAGACTTCTAACGAAGCCATTTTAAAATTTGAGGCTGATCGATTCTTAACCAATCATAACAGTTTTGAATTTAATAATATTGATGAGGCAAAGCATTCTCCACTTGCTCAGCAATTATTTTATTTACCTTTTGTAAAAAAGGTATATATAGCTTCTAACTTTATTGCCATTGAGCGCTATAATATTGTTGAATGGAAGGACGTTGAGAATGAAGTTGCGACGCAAATTGAAAATTATCTTAATAGTGGAGCCACTATTGTGTCTGAAGAGGCTGTTAAGCCTAAGGCCGCTTTAACAGTTTATGCAGAAAGCACACCTAATCCCAGTGTGTTAAAATTTGTCTGCAACAAAGTATTAGTGCCAAATTTGTATGAGTTTAAGTCTATAGAGGAGGCAAAACCATCGCCATTTGCAACGGCACTTTTTCAATTTCCATTCGTGAAAAATGTGTATATGGAAAAGAATTTTATTTCTATTACAAAATTTGATATTATCGAATGGGAAGAAATTACACTTCAACTTCGTGAGTTTATAAAGTCTTATGTTGAAGATGGTAAAACTATTCTAAGTGATGATGCACCTCAAAAATTAAATAAAACTGAGACTGCTATAGAACAAAAATTTGAAGCTTTAGACGATACGTCAAAAAATATAGTAAATATTTTAGAAGAATATATTAAACCAGCCGTAGAAAGTGATGGTGGTAATATAGAGTTTAAATCTTATGACGCCTCCACTAAAAAAGTTGAAGTACTGCTTCAGGGTGCTTGCAGCGGTTGTCCGTCCTCAACATTTACGCTCAAGAATGGAATTGAAAATATGCTTAAGGAAATGCTTAAAGATAATGACATCAACGTCACAGCAATTAACGGATAAAAATTAAGTCTACTAATATGGATACACAAAAATGGATTGAAGCAGGTTATAACCTAATAATTGAGTACACACCAAAAGTCCTTGCCGCAATTGTTATCTGGATAATTGGTCGCTGGATTATTAGCATCTTGTTAAAAGGTATTAGAAAAGCCATGTCTAAGGCGCATTATGAGGAAAGTTTAAAAAAGTTTCTACTAAATCTTATTCGCTGGACCTTTAATATTATACTTATAATAGTTGTACTTGGTACCATTGGAATAGAGACAACTTCATTTGCGGCAGTGATCGCTGCAACAGGTTTGGCTATTGGACTTGCTTTACAAGGCTCGCTGGCTAATTTTGCTGGTGGTGTTTTAATTTTAATTATAAAACCTTTTAAAATAGGTGATTTTATAAAAGCCCAGGGTGTAGAAGGTACGGTTAAAGAGATTTCTATTTTCAACACAAAAATTAACACCTTCGGAAATCAACTTGCGGTTATCCCAAACGGAAAGTTATCTAATGATAATATCATAAACTATTCGGGAGAAATTATGCGGAGAGATGCTGTAACATTTGGTATAAGTTATGATAGTGATATAAAAAAGGCAAAGGAAGTGCTTCTTAATTTAATAAATGAGCAGGAAGCCGTAATACAAGAAGAAGGGAAAGCACCAATGGTGGTGGTTGTAGAACTTGCGGATAGCTCTGTTAATTTATCGCTTCGCTTTTGGGCCCTAAATGAAGATTTCTGGAATATTCACTGGTTCGTTCTTGAGGAAGCAAAAGTTAGATTAGAAGCTGCCGGAATTGAAATTCCATATCCTCATCAGGTTGAGATTCAGAAAAAAGGTTAACTCTTTTTTTTGAGAGCTATAAAGTCTTTTAAGTAATAAGGCTCAAAATAAGCGACATCCTCAGTGTCGCTTTTTTTATATTTAATTTCGGCTAATTTTGACATTTCATTGGCAGATGGTAATTTGCCCTCTACAAATATGGCATTAGGATGTGTAATAACCGATTTTGTTTTAGCAACACCATTCCCAATAAAATAGACTTTATTTTTTTCTAAAATTGAATTAAAGCTATTTACATCTATGATCTGAGCTTCAATTTTTCGGTATAGCTCAAAATCACAAGTATAAATGGCAGAATACACTTCCATACGTCTCGCATCTAACATTGGCACTATATACCCTTCCTTAATATTAATCTGATGTGCTAAACTTTCTAATGTATCTATAGCTAATAAAGGTTTATTTAAAGCATAGCACAGCCCTTTGGCAGAAGATACACCAATTCTTAATCCCGTGTAAGAGCCTGGGCCTTTGCTCACTGCCACAGCATCAATAGTCGTTAGATTTATATTAGCTGTCTCAACGACTTCATTAATAAACACATGTAAAGTCTCGGCATGTGAATACCCCGAACTATTATCTTCTTTTAAAACTAAAGTCTCCCCATCCTTGGATAGAGAGACTGAACAATTAATTGTTGCTGTTTCTAAATTAAGCACTAATGCCATAAGTGAATTTTAGATTAGTCGTCAGATTCCTCCATTTCCTGGGAGCCAGACATCTCCTTTTTCTCTTCGATTAAATCACCAGGTTTTAGCGTTTTTGATACCACGTTGTATGGACCAGTAATTATTTTGTCATCTTTACTTAATCCGGAAATAATTTCAATATTACTATCATCCTGTATCCCAGTTTCAACGACACGTAATTTAGCCTTGCCGCCTTCGTTTACAAAAACACACTCAAACTTTTCTTCTTCCTGTTCCAGGTTATCTGTATTAAGTTTTGAGTCTTCATATTTGGTTTTTGTAGCGCTTGTATCAGATTTTATAACAATAGCACTAATAGGAACGGCAATTGCATCTTTACGGGTTTTTGTGATTATATCAACAGTCGCGGTCATGCCTGGCCTAAAAGGCGAGTAATTTTCCGGTTTCCCTTCAGTCAAATCGTTATAAGATTCTTCTACTATTCTAACTTTTACTTTAAAATTCGTAACCTGATCCGCTGCTAATGTTCCTGCTGCTGAGTTAGCAATTTCGGTAACAATACCTTTAAATTCTTTCTTTAAATAAGCATCTACTTCTACAATTGTAGAATCCCCAATATTTACTTTTACTATATCATTTTCATTTACATCGACTTCAACCTCCATATTGTTAAGATTGGCTACACGTAAAATTTCTGTCCCTGCCATTTGCTGTGTACCCACTACGCGTTCACCCAATTCTACATTTAGAAGTGATATGGTACCGCTCATAGGTGCATAGATGGTCGTTCTATTTAAATTATCTTTAGCTTCATTAACTGTAGCGGCAGCACTTTGTACACTATAATAGGCAGAGCTTTTATTAGCCTGTGCCGTTTCGTAAGTTGCAATCGCTCTGTCCCAATCTGCTTTAGAAATCACTCCCTTCTCGAACAAAATTTTGCTACGTTCATAATCTGCTTTAGCTTGTTTTAAATTAGCCTCAGCTTGCTCTAATCCTGCCCTAACGTTTTGATAAGAGGCTTGGGACCTACTTACAGCAGACTGAATTAAATCCGGGTTTATTCTTACTAATAAATCTCCTTTCTTAACCTCCTGCCCTTCTTTAAAAGGTAATTCTAAAATTTCACCCGACACTTCAGAAGAAATTTTAACTTCAACCTCTGGTTGAATTTTTCCTGTTGCCGATACGGTTTCAACAATGTCTTTTATAGTTACCTCTTTTACTGTAACTTCTTTGAAATTGCCTTTTTTACCAAACCATCCCATTTTAGAACCTATTACTAACATAACTAGTAATAGAACTATAACACCAATGATAATTTTTACTGTTTTACTCATATTTAAAACTTTAATTCTGTTGCTGGTATACCGAAATATAACTCCAGTACTTTTAACTTAAAAATGTAATCATATTTAGCACGATTTAATTCAATGCGTGCATTGTCGAATCTTAATTTTGACTGACTAAAGTCGAATGCGTTGGTTAAGCCTACATCGTAACGCTCCTTAGCATAATCGTATGCTAACTCTTGTGATTGTAAAGCTAATTGGGCAGCTTCATAGGATTTTAATGCGCCTTTTGCATCTACGTAAGCCTGATAGACGGTCGACTCCAGGTCTAATTCTGCTTGTTCTAATTGAAACTTAGAACGCTCTAAACTCACTCTACTCCTCTGAACACTAGCTTTTGTGTTAAATCCATTTAGAACAGGAATATTTAATTGTAATCCATAACCAATACCATCATTTTGATAGAGTTGGTCACCAAATGGGTCTGCAGCAACTTCTACCGGAAATGTGTTAGGAAATTCACCAACAACAGCTTGTCCTGTATCTTCTACAACACCAATTTGTTGTGTAACTGTAGGATTATTTGGATCGACTTGCTGAATAAAACCTGGTGTATTAGCATACCTGGTATTATAACCAAAAAATGCCGATAAAGTAGGCCAATTGGCCCCTTTTGCAATTTTTAAATCTATCTCTGCCAACTCAACATTTTGATCTGCTATTTTAATTTCTGATCTATTTTCTTTGGCCGTAGCAATAATTTCTTCGACATTTCTGTTTGCTACACCATCATCAACCACATTATAACCTTCGTCCTCAATATCAAAGTTTTCGTAATCCTTAATTAGTAGTAACTGAGCAAGACTTATTAGAGATATTTGAACATTATTCTCAGCATTAATTATTTGTTGTTGCTCACTAGCATTTATAGCCTGGATTTCTAGCAAGTCACCTCGAGGTAGTGAGCCTGCTTCGACTAACTGCTGAGTTCGTTGAATTTGCTCTTGAGTGACATCGTTTTGTGACCTTAAGACTTCCAGGTTGGCTTTATTTAAAATGACCGTTAAGTATCCATTTGCAACAAAAAGTGAAATATCATCTTTCATTTTATCGAGACGATACTGACTTGCCAATTTGGACATATCTGCACGTTGTAGTTGTCTAATATTTCTAAGTCCATTAAATAAGGTGTACCCTACATTAATGCTTCCTGAAGCAGAAAGAAATGTTGTTGTCTGAGCATTGTTAGTAACTGGATTAAAACTTAAACCCGTGTTCTCTGACACACCTGCTCCTAAGTTAATACTTGGAATAAAATTACCTTGTGCCGTAAGTTTTTCAAGTTCCGCTAATTCTACATCGAGTTCACTCTGCAACACCGAAATATTATTTTCTAATGCATATTGAACGCACTCTTTTAGTGTCCATTTTTTATTTTGTGCTTGTACACCAATTGTAATTAATACAACTAAAAGACTAATTGTTTTTTTCATAATAAACTATATGTCTTGATAAAAGTTAAAGTGTTACACATATCATTAAAATTCTTATCGGACTAAATTTAAATTTATCTTTTAAAAATTTTTATCACAACCTACAACACATCATAACCATACTGAGCATTAGACCTTTTAAGGTAATAAATGTTACAGAATTTCTATTCTATTTACTATCAGTTCTGCGTTTTAAAGAATTTTCTATAAATAATATAACCGATTGCAGCGACTAAGATATAAGGGATCGCCATAAGGTAGACAATGCCGTTGTTAATACCTTCTGCTGCAGATTGATCTTCACCACTCTCCAATACTGCCCTACACATCGCACACTGCGCCTCTATTGTAGTACTAAGTACAAGTACCATTATAAAAAATAATATGACTACTTTGATTTTCAATTTTTAAATATAATAGGGTGAAATCATTAAATACACAATCACACCTGTAACAGCTACATATAGCCAAATAGGAAATGTAATTCTTGCTATTTTCTTATGTCGCTCTATGTTATTGGTTATTGCTCGTACGTAGGTAATAAGTACAAACGGAATAACTATAATAGATAATAATATATGGGTAATTAATATAAAATAATACACATAGCTGATAAGGCCTTCACCTCCATATTTAGTCGAATCGCTCGTCATATGATAGGCCACATACATCACTAAAAATACCACAGATAGAAGTATGGCAAATTTCATTAGTCGCTCATGAAGTTTTCTATTCTTGTTTTTTATTGCAATTACTGCGATGACTAATACTAATGCTGTTAGACCATTTATAGATGCATAAATTGGAGGCAAAAAGGTGAGTGGCTCTACATCAAAACCTAGTTCACGTAAATTAACTCCGAAAAGGATGGCAACGGCAACAGGAATAACGATAGATAATATAACAATCCATGTATTATATTTTTTTTCTTTCTCTATATTTACTGAACTCATAATCTTTTATTCCTTTAATAATTTAGCAATATCCTCTTTTAATATTGTGATTTCTTGTGGTATTCCATCCTCATCAACACCTACATCCTCAGGAACCAAGCCGTTATAGAATATTAATGGGTTATTGAAATCGTCTCTTCTAGATCGTATAAAACCTTCTTTATCTATTAGCGCAAAATTACCAGAATGCTCGAATCCTCCTTCTACAGACTCGTCTTTTGCCGTGTAAAGATTAAATCCTTCGTTAGCTAATTTATAAATAGCATCTTCTTCGCCTGTCAATAGATGCCAATTGGGATTGGTAATCCCATAGGCATCTGCGTATGCATTCAATACTTCGGGCGTATCAATATTGGGAGTTATAGTAAAGGACGCTACACCAAAATTTTCAAAGTCTATAAACTCATTTTGAATTTCAACCAGGTTCTTATTCATTATAGGGCATATCGTTGGACACGTAGTAAAGAAAAATTCAACTACATATACTTTACCTAAATAATCTTCATTAGTGATTGTTTCACCATCTTGATTTGTAAAACTAAAAACAGGTACCTTTTTACGCTCACCATTTATTTCCAAATACGCTAAATCAGAATCATAGTCCTTTGAAGCTGTTAATACCTCCTCACTTCTACTTTCTTCCCTAATAATGTCGTTGTTACTCACTCTATTAATTATCCTTGGAATAAAAATGATTCCAAAAACCAGAATAATAAACGCAATACCTATATAGGAATAATTTGTTTTTTTACTCATTGTTGTCGATTAATTCTTTCGCTCTTCTTGTATTTGAATCGTCAAACTTGCCTTTACGCTTTTGACGGTATTCTGTGAATAATATACGCATATCTTCGCTCATCATATTTTTTATCTGAGCTACATCTATTGTGTTGTAAGAATAGATTGAATATTTCGGTTTATTAGCCTCAATATCTTTCTTAGATCTGCCATCTATCCGTCCTCTTTGGTTAAGGTCTTTATCTATGATAAAAACATTCTCTGTGGCTAAATCCTCATTCAATCTTTCATTAGCCTTTAACTTATTATAAAGCATTTTGATTTCACCCTCAGTTCCATATACATAATGCCAGAATTTTAAATCTTCATAAGTATTTATGTCTTTCTTAAGTTCTATAATTTGCTTCTCAGCGCCTTCAGGAATAACAATAACAATTTGAAATTTTTTAAAACCCTTGAACTTATCGTATACCAACTCTTTTAAATTAGAGGCTGCAATGGATCGATTTAAAGGCGATTTGCCAAAAAATCCTAAGACAGTAATATAATCCTTTAGAACTATGGTATCACCGCGATCCGAATAAAAGTTAGCTATATCTGCTACATTGTTATTCACAATATTAAGGGGTTCGTAATTGTGCTTCGCGGGATATAGCATCAACAAAAACACAACTGGTAGAAAGAATAAAATACTTAGTACGATATTACGTTTTGTGCTGCTCGTTTTCATAGAATGCAAAAATAAAAAAGGTGGTTTAGAAAAACCACCTTTTAATATCATTTAACTCATGTTTTTGAGTTTAAAAATCTCGTTTTATTATTGCATCGTCACCATTATATACATCGAAAACATAAGTTCCTTCCTGCAATAAGATAAAAATCAAGTAACATACAAGAAAAACACCTGTCCATACGACCATTTTTCTTAAGCTACCTTTTTCATCCCTCATGTGCATAAAGTCCCATGTGATGTAATATGCCTTCACAATAGTAAGAATGATAAAAATCCAGTTTAAGCCTTTCATTCCTAATATTTGTGCATTCAAAGCTTCTGGCTTATAAATACCCAATACAACTTCAATTGCAGTAACAATAGTTAGGAAAATTAAAACTCCCCAGATTTTCTGAGTATTAGATTTAAACTTTACTAAACCTCTAAATATTTCTAATTTATGCTCGTGTGCCATAGCGTAATCTTAATTTCTAATTTTATACCAGATAAAAGAATGTAAATACAAATACCCAAACTAAATCGACAAAGTGCCAGTACAATCCAACCTTTTCAACCATTTCATAACTCCCTCTTCTTTCGTAAGTACCGAGGATTACATTGAAAAAGATAATTATGTTAATCACAACGCCCGAAAATACGTGAAACCCGTGAAAACCAGTGATAAAGAAAAAGAAATCTGCAAATAATGTCGTACCGTATTCATTAACATGAAGATTCGCTCCTTTAACAACGAGCTTTCCATTCTCTTTTATTTGCCTCAATGATTCTTCTCTTGACAGAACCGTCTTTTCGCCCTCATCATTTAAGATCTGAGTTCTAACTAGTATATTTTCATTAGCAGCTAAACCTGCGTATATTTCATTCACCGTATAAGGAGGTAAGGTTCCTTCATCTTCAAACCAAACACCATTTTTTGCCTCGTGCTCTACTCTTACATCTGGTATGGTAACCGCGAATTCATCAATTGAAATGCGTTTAAATTTGGCCTCGCCATCTTCCATAACGGTTTCACCAAACTGTAAAATATTTCCACCTTTTGTTTGAACAGCCCCATAATCTCCCTGAATAAATGTTGCCCATTCCCAAGCTTGTGACCCTACGAATATAGCACCACCAATAATAGTTAAGAACATATACCAGGTCACCTTTGTCTTATTCATATGATGACCTGCATCTACAGCTAACACCATAGTTACAGAAGACATAATTAGAATAAAGGTCATAAAAGCAACATAAATCATAGGTAACTCCTGACCATGCAAAAATGGCACGTGGGTAAACACTTCATCGGCAATTGGCCATTCCTTTATAAACTTGAATCTTGAAAAGCCATAAGCTGCTAAGAAACCTGAAAATGTTAAGGCATCAGACACGATGAAAAACCACATCATCAATTTACCATAACTTGCGGTTAGAGGTTTGTTACCTCCTCCCCAAGTTTTTCCTTCTGTACCAGTACTTGCTACTGTAGAATCCATAGAAATTATTTAAATTTTAAGGTTGGACAAAAATAATCAATTTATATATCTAAAAAAATATAAAAATAAAAAGAGAGCGAGCCATAGTATATCTACAAAATGCCAGAAATTGGCTGCCAGTTCAAAACCCAACATATTGTTGGCATTATACTTCTGTTTAAAATGATTATAAATTACAACAATCAGTGCTATAAGGCCTGCAATAACATGCCCAATGTGCAACATTGCTATAATATATATAAAAGACATGGTCACGTTACTCGTTGGCCCAGTAAAATTATACCCTTGATTTATTATTTGACCAAATCCCAAAAACTGATTATAAACAAAGCCAAATCCTAAAAACAAAGTCATCAATAACCAAATGGTTACTTTTTTTTGATCGTTTCTTAGAAGTGCTTGCTTTGCCAGCATTATGGTTATGCTGCTCAGAACTATAACAACAAGGCTAATAAAAAAAGCATCTGGTAATTGAAAATCATTTAGCCAATCTTCGCGTTTACTACTAACAATAAAAGCACTGGTTAATCCGGCAAATGACATTATTAAAGAGCCAATACCAAACCAAAGCATCATTTTTTTTGACCGGTCATTCTTTTCTTTTGGTGTTCCTTGTGTTAAATCCATTTATCTCAAAAATTTATCTGCTACATATATGAGTTGCAACATTGTAATATAAAATACGCTTGACAACATTAATTGTTTCGCCACCTGAGCGGTTCGCTTTCTAAACAACTTGAAAGCGTAGAACAACATTAACAGCCCCAGAATAAAAACCAGAATTGCGCCAACAACAGATAATTTTAAATCTCCAGTGAATCCAAAAACAGGGATAATAGAAACTAAAATAGTCCAAATACTATACATTATAATTTGTACTGCTGTACCTTTATCTGGCTTTCCTGTTGGTAACATAAAGAATCCTCCTTTTTTATAATCTTCATGCAAAAACCAGCCAATAGCCCAAAAATGAGGAAACTGCCAAAAAAATTGAATAGCAAATAAAGTCCCTGGTTCTATGCCAAAACTATTACGTGCCGCAACCCAGCCAAGCATAAAAGGAATGGCTCCTGGCAGTGCTCCAACAAAAACAGCTAATGAAGTTTTTGTTTTTAAAGGCGTATATACACTGGTATAAAGAAATATGGATATCGCACCATACATGGCCGTTTTTGGATTAATTATATAAAGCGTAATGATACCAGCAATTGTAAACGAAGTGGCAATGGCAAACGCTGTATTTACAGACATTCTTCCTGCAGGAATTGGCCTGTTCTTTGTACGCTCCATTAAAGCATCCAAATCCCGTTCTATAATTTGATTATAAGCATTAGATGCTCCCACCATAAAATAACCACCAGTGGCCAGCAATAACAATGTTGTAAAATCTACGGTTTCAGCACCAAGAAAATAACCTGCAATGGCTGAAAACACTACGCTAATGGACAATCCCATTTTGGTGATTTCCTTAAAATCGGTTAGTGCAGAAGCCTTTGATATTGAAGATTTTGTGCTGCTCAATCGTGAATTTATTATTTGATTTCTTAGCGAGTGCAAAGATAGTCTGAAAATTGATTATCACCAACGTAAAACCTTAGTTTTATAGAACTATAAATAATGATAAATCACTTCCTTTTAGATTCACTATTTTTACTAGACTATAAACGCTTAACAACTTATAATGAAAACATTAAAAACGCTTGCAATAGGCGCACTAATAATTTCAGCTTCGGCTACTGCACAAGGGCGTTTCGATAAAGTCGAAATTAAAACCACTAAACTTTCTGAACAAATTTATATGTTACAAGGTGCTGGTGGAAATATTGGAGTCTCAGTTGGAGAAGATGGTGTTTTTGTAATAGATGATCAGTTCGCACCATTATCTGAAAAAATTTTGACTGCCATAAAAGCTCTCAGTGATAAACCCTTGAGGTTTTTGGTTAACACTCATTTTCATGGCGATCATACTGGAGGAAATGAAAATATGGCTGAGGCAGGCGCTACCATTATTGCACATGACAATGTTAAAAAGCGACTAGAATCTAAACAACGCGATGGTAATTATAACCCTAAAGAAGCCTTGCCAGTAATTACTTTTAATGATAAATTAAGTATTACTATTAATAATGAAAGTGTTGCAGTATTTCATGCTGCAAATGCACATACAGATGGCGATGCATTATTATATTTTACGCAGAGCAATGTGCTTCATACTGGAGATACTTATTTTAACAGTCGTTATCCTTATATAGATTTAAATTCTGGAGGAAGTGTTCAAGGCTACATTGAAGCTGTAAGAAAGGGCCTGATGGTTATCGATGAGAACACAAAAATTATACCTGGTCACGGTCAAGTATCTAATCTGAAAGAGTATAAAAAATTCTTGAACATGCTCGAAACCATTAGAGATAAAACCCAAAAAGCTATTGACAATGGCAAAACTGAAGATGAAGTTAAGGCAGATTCTAGTATTACCGAAACCTATGACACTCTAGGTTATGGTTCTGGTTTTATTAATAGCGAAAAAATGAGAGAAACGTTTTATAAAAGTTTGACAGCAACGAAATCTTAAAAATCATTATACCAATTAAATAAATCCGTTCTAACTCCAACGCTAAACCAGAGCGTATTGGATTTTGATGTAGAAGATGTAATGGCTTCCGGATTAAAATCTCTGTAAATAATATTGGTAAATACTTTGAGATTAGTTGCAGGATTCATTAGGTAACCTGCTTGCAATTCTGTCATAAAACTACTTGTAGTATTTCCTTGACCAATGGTTATTCCTGTATCAGCAACTCGATTATCTTCATCCCCAAAAATATTACCACCATAATTAAAGCTGTCGTCAGCAGTATTGAAATCGAATCCCCTTTCGCCAATAATTAATTTAGCATCTGCAAACCATCTTTTATAGTTATATCTTCCTATTAGTACTAGTTCTCTAAAATTTGATCCCCAAAGATGGGCCATTGGCTGGTTAAAATTAGCGTAGTTTAAAATAATAGAATTATGTGAATACGTATAAGGTCTTACCTGGTTATACTCGGCTTGCAACAATAAATTATCGACTTTAAATGCATTGTAATATTTAGCACCTAATTGAAAGCCAAATTTATTCTTCCAGCTTTTGTTACCTGCTTTCACATCGTTCAATGAAAACTCATCTAAAATAAACTGCCCATATAAATTAACTTTATTGTTCCATTTATATTTTGAGCTAAAACCCAGGATAGCGTTTCCTGCATCCTGGCCGGTTTGAAATTCTATAGCTCTAAAGAAAATAATTGGATTTAAATAATTAACATCAAATCCTCTACCATTACTATCTGCCCATAATACAGACTCAAACAATCCAATATTTAATCTTTTGCTTACATTCCAACTTAAATAATGATTAGCCATGTACTTGGTCAAGAACGCACCATCCACAACTACATCATCTCTTACGTCCTTTAACCACATCCAGGTACTTGTATACTTAATTTTCCAAAATGTGGTATTAAGTTTTAAGAATGGATATGGACTTGCAACATCACTTTGAAATAAGGAGCGGTAACCATCGCCTATAAAATTTTTACCATGTCCAAACTGGACATTTAAAAAGTCTGCTGGTGTATAAGATAGATATGCTTCAGCTACAGGATAATCATAAGCATCCTTTTTAAAACGCTTAGCTATTCCACGCCCTGGAATAATAGCAGGGTCTGGACCAAAGGCTTTTAAGCTTTCTGCATATTTATTAAAATATTCTGCAAATCGTCCTTGGCTTTCGTAAATGGAGGTTGTAAGATTAAGACGCTTACCTAAACCAGCTTGAATAAAAATACCTCGAGTGTTATTCCATGTCGAGCCAAATTTTGCTTCCGTGTCATTTCCGACCTGTAAATCTAAAATGGGATCTACAGTAAACCAATAGTCTTTTCCTTGAACTTCTACCAAATGTTCGTTAAGTAATTTTCTTCCAATCCAGGAGTCCGTTTCCTTGGCTAAACTTTCTTTTTCTGCCCTAATATCGTAATACTTCGCGACGTCACTATACATGAATGGTTTTGCTGCAGTATGGCTATTGGTCCCAATAGCATTCATTTCATCATCAAAACGGGCGTAATAAGAATGGGTAAACGGAATATTCAATTCACTTTTAAACTCTAGTTTTTCGTAAGGTTTTAAGTCCTCATTAATGGCGTCGTATTCTCCAGATAGTGTTGCATTAAGATTTTCTATTTCTGTAAGTTGTAAGTCATCCGACTTTTTGACTTCTAGAAACGGAGCTATTAACGGAATTGTTAAGCTAATTGAATACTGTGAAAAGGTAGGTTTGCCATTATAGGTTGCCGGTTTAATATTTGGCAATAATGAAAACACCCTTTTTACTTCAGTTTTTAAATCGTCATATATTGCATCCACATAAAGTACTTTAAATTTTCCTGTATTATCAACTTCGAATAGAATCTGAATATCTCCATTATACACTTCATCGTTAACAATCTGTGGTGTTTTAAAATTGGAATAAATAAAATTATTTAAAGTAAAATTAAAGCATGATTTTAACTGATCTATGCTTTTAGTTTCACATTCGTCAAATACAGGTGGTTTTTCGTAAGTTGATAGCGTTTGGGCACTAATTAGTGAAGCCATCATTAGCATTAATAGAAGAAGTCTTTGCTTCATTAAAAACAATTAAATTTTTATGCCTGAAAGATACTTGTTTTTTTAAGAATCTTAAAAACAAAAAAACCGTTATTAATCAACAACGGTTATAAACAAAATAAATTATGTTTTAGTTTCTTACTTGAAATTTAATAGGGAGTGTATATATAACACCAACTGGTGTATTACGTTGTAAACCTGGCTCCATTTTTGGAATTTTATTAATAACACGTTTCGCTTCATTTTCTAAAGCTGGATGTGATGCTCGTGTTTTTATATCTACCACATTACCATCCTTATCTATTTTAAATTGAGTTTGTATAATTTGTACTCCAGACAAACCATTCTGTCCAGCGATATCTCCATTGAATTTTTTACTGACTAATTTTGTAATTTTCTCTGACATACATTTTTTACGTAAAGCGTTTGTGGAAAACTTTTCGCAACCAGGATACACAGGGACTTTTTCAATTTTATAGAAGTGTACTTCGATGTCTTCCGCAGGCTTCTCAACTTTAATATCATCAATTTTCGAAACAGGATCCTCTATAAATTTCGGCGCTTCAGGTGTCGTTACTAAGGTTTCAATAATTGGAGTATCATCCTCAACGGGAATGTAAACATCTTTCAAATCCTGACTTGGCAATTGGTCAGGATCTTTGGGCTTAATAACTTCTACAACAAATGGCTCCACATATTCAACCGTTGCAGGTTCAACCGTAGCTGTTTCAGTATCTATTACAATAATTTTCTCTTGAAACCGCATCTCGAAGAGCGCATAAGTTCCCAATAAACAAAGAATCAACCCTATTTGAAAATACAAGGTTGAGTTTTTTTGTAAATTTGCGTCATGCTTTTGTGATTTCTTAACCGTAGTAGCGCTCTGACCAGCATTACTGAAGTTTTTTTTAGAATTTTTCATAATACATATAGTTTAAATGTTAATATTATGATAAAGTCACAACAAGCATACCAAAAAGAAAATCCCGTTCAATTTAATTTGAACGGGATTTCGATATTTTAAGTTGTATATATTTTCTTAGTCTTGAACTTGAAATACAATTGGTAAAGAATAAGGTACTATTACTGCCTTACCTCTTTGTTTTCCTGGTTTCATTTTAGGCAATAGACCAATAACACGTTTTGCTTCTTTCTCTAAACCTGGGTGAGGTCCACGAGCACCAACGCCAACAATATTACCACTCTTATCTATTTTAAAAGATACAAAAATACGTTTTCTACCTGCAGCTAAACCTAGATCACTTGCTAAGTCTACATTAAACTTTTTATTTACAAATTTGCTTACCTTCTCGGACATACAACGCTTTTTTGCTTCGTTGCCTCTCTCATTTTCACAACCTGGAAAAACGGGTACATTTTCAATTACTGAAAAAGGAACCTCAATATCTTCTTCTACCTCTTCAACTTCGACTTCCTCTACTTCAACAATTTCAGTATCCATTTCAGTCTCAGTAGATTCAATTACTGTTTCTTCTACTTCCTCTTCATCTTCTACAACCTCAATAATTTCCGGTGCAGGTGGCGGTGGTGGAGGTGGAGGTGGAGGTGTAATAATTTGTTCAGTAATTGGCACTTCCTCGTCGAGTTCGTCATCCAAATTAAGTGAGTCTAATGCAATATTACTTTTATCGTAAGTTTTGTAATTAATTGTCATGTAAGTAATACCTAACATTAAGGCTAGACCTACAGCAAAATACAGAGAGCTATTACGACTTACATCTGATTTTGGATTCTTTTTAGGTTCCATAGTTTATTCTTTAATATAACAGTGCTAATTTAACTAATAAATCGTAAAAAAAGCAAAGCTTTGAGTTATTTTAACTTTAATATATATAATCTAGAGGCAATTAATGTGCCAATAACTGCGCCAATACAATTAGCAACAATATCGAGAATGTCAAATGTTCTGTTTGGATTGAGCTGGTGCTGAAGTGATTCTATTAGAATGCCAAAAAGACTAGTGACTAAAATTACTTTTAGGGCAAGGCGTTTTTTCGCCAATGGCTTAACATATACCATCCAAAGAAACCCCAAAATTAAATAGGCACAAATATGATAAACCTTGTCATCATAACCTGACCCTAATTTTGGAACATTATTTAAATTAATAAAACTAACCACGATCAAGGCTATAGTATAACCTATTGAAGTTAGCAATACCAATTGTCTAACCACCGATTAAAGCTTTGTAATCCTCCGCAGAAAGTAAATCGTCTATTTGATCTGCATTTGAAAATTTAAGCTTTATCATCCAGCCTTCACCATAAGGATCTGTATTTACTTTTTCTGGCTCATCCTCAAGACTTTCGTTGAATTCCACGATTTCGCCAGATAATGGTAAAAATAAATCTGAGACTGTTTTTACAGCTTCAACAGTACCAAAAACTTCTTCAATTTCTAAAGTTTCATCTACAGTCTCTACCTCAACATAAACGATGTCACCAAGTTCGCCTTGGGCAAAATCAGTAATTCCTACGGTAGCAACATCTCCTTCGATTTTAATCCATTCGTGGTCTTTGGTGTATTTTAATTCTGATGGTATATTCATTATAGAATTTATATGATATTAAAGAAGCAAAAATAATTTTTTAATTGATGGTTTTCAAAATTAATTACCAAAATTATAACGTAATGTAAATCCAGAACGCAATGAGGTTTGAGGAAATGAGGTGGAAATAGCAAAATCTGAGAACGTATAATCAAAATAGAAAATAGCGGTTAGATTTTTACTGAAGGCATAGTCTGCCGTGTATTTTAGTCCCCAAATAGTCTGGCCAGCTGTAACCTGACTATTATCAATATCCAGATATCTAATAATGGTTTTATTATCTCTAACCGAAATATCTGCACGCATGTTTAAATCACTTTTTATAATTTGTCTTGGACCAGCCAACTGAGATCTTATCCTTAGGTCTTTTATGCGATACCCTAATCCTAAAGTATATTCCTGACCTTTAATTTCGGTGAGCAGATTATTATCAAAACTCATAGATAACAAACGATCAGTTTTTAATTCTGCCAATACCTTTATTGAATTTTTCATCTCAAAATCCAAGCGCACCAATGGGCTGAATTGCTCTTCTAAATTAATATTACTGTAGAGGGTTGCATTTTTAAAGTTCCCTGATTGGTCCAATGCATTGTCTGGCTGATTATTGTACTCTTCTCCTCTAACGCCTGGGACATAATCCAGGTTAGTTCTAAATTGGTTTATGGTATACCTCGATCTGTATCCGTGTTGTACAGAGAAACGTCTAAAGGTTTTCTTAAACCATGCGACTTTCATTAACCCTGTATATTTTAAGGTCCAATTAGGAATAGGTACATCTCTAAATGCACTCGTTTTCACAGTTTCCGGATTGGCACCTTGATATGCAGATAAAAATGCTGGCAGTAACACCCGTTGACTATTTTTACCAAATCCTAAGGGGTAGCCTTCAGTATCCGTTGCAAAGTTATTTGTACCATAAAATTCTCGTGCCAATCGATTTGCGATAATCAATCTATTTTCTCTAAAATCATCAAACGGTACCGATAAGTTTTCATCGCTTCTACTAAATGCCGTTTTGATTAGAGAAGTAGAAATATTAAAATTTCCAAAGGTGTTTGGAGTTAAGGGTATATAAGTAAATTCATTATCTATATTATCTACACGATAATTTTCGCTAAAACTTTCAGCATATGTTCTATTACCAATGAAGTCAATTTTTAAATCTCGCATTGGTTCTGTATTAATGGAATAATCTAAGGTGGTATTCTTAACTTCAGTATACTGTTCATTAAAATTAGGGAATCGTGTTAACCAACCTTTTCTGGCAGTTAAGTCTCTAATATCACTTTGACTACCAAAAGTATAACCAATTGTTGGTTTTAAAGTTCCTATAAAACCAGGAGTTGGCAAATAGCCAGGTAAAAATGTTCCATTATTTTCTGTATAGCCTAATTGAACACGCTTAACCATGGTTACAACGTCGATTAAAGTATTATAGGCTTTTTCACCGACACTAGATTTATTTGAATTAGATGTAGACGGTTCTGAGGCAGGCGTTGGAGTTGGCGTACGTCTTTTTACCGTTTCTCTAGTTCTTCCTCTATTTCTTTGGTTTCCTTTTTTAACCAACCCAATCGTTTTATAGAACGTTTCCATATTAAGGGTTGTATTAATATTATGTGTATTGGAGTTCTGAATGGAATGCCCGAGGTCGAATGTTCCTGCATCTGTTACCAGACTTTCATTAAGATCAGAACCTTTTTGCCATTGAAATGCACCATTATAAGCATAGGTAGTTCTTAAAAAACTTAATACAGGAATCTTATAAAGTGGCAGCTCATAATTTAGCTGAAGTTGTTGTGTTTGAAAGTTTGGATCACCAAACTCAAAGAATCCATCCCAAACATCTAATTGTGGATCTTGTCTTCCATTTATCCGATCATCAATAAAATAATTTCTTACAATATTGGTGTTTGCTGCTGTAAAGTTTAAACTTAAATTATCCGTTAAGTTATAATTAATGGCATACTGAAAATCGAATGTGTAATTTCTTCTAAACAATTCTTCGATTCCAATATTTGCACCTCCTAATTCTACTTCTCTAAATTTTTGTTTACTGAATTGCCTATTAATATCTGTATTCACAGAAAAGCTAGAAGGCAACAGATTAAAATTAAAATCTTTTAAAATTTTCCAATAGTCGCCTGTAAATAAGGAGTCATTTTTCTTAAATGGTTCAATTTTAACAGGTTCAAAAGCGTAGTTGTAATTAACTCCTGCTCTAATATTTTGATCTAATGCATTTTCTATCTCAAAATCGCGGTGCTCTACTTTGTTATACGAGTAATTAAAGGTTAAATTTTCAACATCGTAGAAATGATTTTTAGCATCACCCATCTTCTGCTTTCTAACACCTATAAAATTGATACTTTTTCGTTTCGTGTAGTTTTCGTTAACTCTTAGAATTGAATCCTGATTTGTAGTATTTTCTAATTGCGTATCCAACTCGATGTCTTGATAAAATTCATCAAACTGAGGAGTAATTTTTTCTTCACTTTGAGAATAATTAAACGGTATTTGTAGTCCCCATTGTTTAGGAAGTAATTGTCCTAACTGGACATTTGTTACGACATCGTATTGTTTAACATCTTCTCTACTACGCTCATTTGGAGATTGCTCAATGCCTCCAAAACCTATGGTACTACGTCTTCCGCTGGCACTGACATCAGCAAAATCGGCAATATTACTATCCATGCTTAAAACCGCTGCCCAACCACCTTCATTATCCAGGTCCGACATTCTAAGCTCATTAAACCACACCTCACCACATGCCGTAGGATTTGAAATTGAAGCTCCCGAATTTTTTATACCAACCATTAAAACACGAACTTCTCCAAAATTCGGGTTTCCTTTTATACCAATACGTTGTTGTCTTGGACTCGTGTTAATATCTAGAAAAGGAGTGTTTGGGTTAGGGACTGGACTATCAATTAAATTTCCATCGATAACATTATAATACGTAGGGTCCTGGTCTGATAAGGAACCTTCTGAAATGCCTTTTGATTTGATTTGTTGTAAATACTCTAGCGGAATTTCAATTTCATTTTCTAAAGGCCAGACGTCTCTGGGTGTAGGGTTAGACAAATTTTGAGACACTTTTAACGGCACTTGAATTTCATAATAATTACTGGTAAAATCATTACCCATTCTAATAAACCCAATGAGTTCTCCATCTTCTAAACTTTGATTATCCTGAGCCTCAGCGTGTAAAAACATCCGTAATTTTTTGTACTGACGCATATCTACACTCACGTTTTTAAACACACCACGTGCATCTGTCTCTTCCAGATTACAGGTTTCTAAAACTAGGGATTGCTCATTTTGTCTTATAATATTATTATTGTTATTTAACTCTTCTCGTCTTACGCCTGGAGGAATAACATATGAATCTCCATTTTCCTGTTCACCGACAATAGAAACATTAAACTCAGCATCTGTACTGTTATTTGAAGGGTCGTTGTCTAGGTCTAAAGTATAACGACGCCAATCGCTTCTTACCAAATCTAAAGTTGCAAATCTTAATATGGTGTTGTCTGTAAATTCACTTAAGTACAAACGTGCAAAACGTATCGAACGAATATCAGTTATACCACCAATTGCACTAGTAGGCTCATTAATTGGCACTCTGAATTGATACCATGTGATATCATCTCTCACCTGCCCATTTGGCAACGTCACCACAACATCCTCTTTAACATCGAAAATAAGTGGGTTATTTATATTTAATGAAGAAGGTGTAATATCAATCTCATACTCAAAGTAACTATCAATAGTATTCATGGTATTATCCCTATTGATATCCTCTACATCTGGCTGGGTCGTAGAACCTCTATTGGTATCGGTAAATGTATCCGGAGTATTTCCTTGTTGGCCATTATACCTTTTGTAACGCTCAAAAATGTTACCTTCTGTGTTTAGGTAAAAACTGTAATTGTCTTTTGCCGGATCTTCTAATCCCGAAAATTCTGCAGGAAAACGAAGTTGCTCTTCGGTGTCGTCATAGCCATCATATCCAACATCCTGATTAGCGCGTTCTGCTCCTGTTGTGCCAAAGGTATAAATGAGTGATTGATTTTGAGGAACCACACTACCATAAGCCGTTGGATTTAAAGAAGACACATCACCATCCTCCGGGAGACCATTTTCATATTGCTTTCTACCATCCTTAAGAACATCTTCAGAAATATTACCAAGATTAATCGATAATTTTCCACCTGCATTAGTTGGGTCATCTAAGAATGGGTCCTGCACCCAAAATTCGATATACTCTACATTGGCCTGTTCAAAGTCCGTAGAGGTAATCTGTCTTGTAATACCTGCCCAACTATCGTTTGGATTCAAGGTATCATCTGCTGCAGCTGGATCAAAATTATATGGTCCACGTTCTGAAGGATAGTAGGACAAATCTAATGTATTAATCACTGAAGTTTGCCCTTGTACGATATCTACCTCCGGAAATATTTCGTCTATAAATACGCGTCGTGTGTAGACATTTGACACATCGTCTTCAGTAATACCATCTGGCCGTTGATTACTATAAAATATTGGATCAATAGTGTACCAGTTTAAGAAGGCCCTACCATATCCATTTTCAATTCCTGGATCACTACTACCGCGTACATTCGGAGGGAGTACATCTGGTCGACTTGCCAAATACCAGGACAAAGGACTCAATAGATCTATAGAGCCTTGTGTCCCTTCGAAATCGTCTATATATGCTGTTGCCTCACTATTAAAATCTGTACCTTTTGGCGCTCCTGGAAGTAAATAAGCAAATTCACCTCTTACTGAAAGATTCGATGGCACATCCGTGTCTATGTTTGGTAATTTATTTGCCAGTCGTGTTAAAAATGGTACTTCTGTTGAATAATTCCCATTAAATCCAAAAATGGTGTTATTTATGGGCTCCGAATCAAAATTCGCCTTTTGCGTTATAGGTCTTTCGTTAAGGTTTAACAACGTAGTTCCTAAAACGAAGTTGTCGTTAAATTGATGTTCCACATTTACACCTGTAAATCGTCTGGTCTGTTGCCCGAATAAAGCATTGTTTTCTACGTCTACATTTATAGGTGTATTTGAAGCTTTTAAGGCTTCATCTAATATTTCTACTCGGCCGGCAGCATAGTTCACGGTATAGTCAATACCTTCTACCAAAAGCTGCCCATTGGCTGTAACTCTTACAGAACCTCTTGCAGCGTTAAATGGTATGGGTATACCTCCGCCACCGCTACTTTTAAATCGCCCTTTTATTTGAAACTTGTTTTTTTCAGCTTCATCAAGAGCTTCAGTTTTAGTAGATTTATATAACAGGTCATAAACATACTTCTCCTGATTTGGGTTTGTGTAGGTATCTTGCTCGTATTCTGTTTCGTTATCATTTGGGTTACCATCATCATCTAAAACATCAAATAGGTAACGACCAAATGGTTCTGCCTTTGTAAAAATTATTTTTCCATTTTGCGACAAAACCGTCAGCCCTTGCACATAGTCAAAAAAGCCATCACCACCTTCTTGTGGATCGTTATTAAAATTTAGGCGATCCAGATGAAATAATCTAATTAGTGGCGTTTCCTGTATTTGGGTATCATCACTATTAAAGGGTGTATTATTGTCAAAAGGCGGAAACGATGTACCCTCTACTGGTCTAATATAATTTACAGGAGAAGCTTCAGTATAAAATATGTTTAACCTAAAATCTTCCTCACTTAATTGAAATGCACCTGTATCGTAGATGTTCTTCATCATTAAGTCCCATATAGGCTGCTCTACATTTGTCACAGCACTTTTCAACATCTTTAAAACAAGACTCTGATTAATAACAATTTCATTTCCATTTACGGCTTCGCCTACTTCGGTAGCATCCACGCCGTCATTAGCAAATTCA
Source organism: Winogradskyella sp. (assembly GCA_013002225.1). Classification (GTDB taxonomy): domain Bacteria; phylum Bacteroidota; class Bacteroidia; order Flavobacteriales; family Flavobacteriaceae; genus Winogradskyella. The sequence goes on along the minus strand of JABDKL010000131.1, from coordinate 81,717 downwards.
CCTACCTGGTACACCTCACCGCCTACTGTATATTGAAAAGCAACTGCCAAAACCTCATCATTTAATAATCTTTGGTTTAAAGAAATATAACCTAATCTGCTATGTAAGAAATAATCTCTACCCTCTTCGAGTTTTCGGGCAGCCTCTAATTTACCGTAGTCAAAACCTTCATTTACAGGTATAGTCACGCCTTGCTCAATAGTTGTTATTTCACGTACTGCTTCAGTAAGTACAGATCCCGGTCCACCAATATTATTTGGATTTAAATCATTATTACTATTTTTTGGTCGAGCTCCGGGATCATTAATAAACCCAGGTGGAATTGTAGGTAGTCCTATATTTTCTTGCTCAGACTCACCTAAATCCTGAAATGCAACAATGTTTCGGACGTTTTCGGTTTGATTATTTCTATTAGTTACCCAAACCTCAACCCGAGTAATTTGAAGACCTTGATTATCTATAAACGGATATTGTAATAAAGCATCATCATACTCGTCTCTAAAATAATGGGATAAGAAAAAATGTCGGTTTTCGTCATAGTCTCTAGCAAAAAACTCAAACTCCTCTAATGTACCACCACCTTGCGCGACAACTGAACGCGATTGCGATTGTTGTTCTGAGAATACTGCTGTAACCCTTGTTTTACCAAATTGTAGTTCGGTCTTAACTCCAAATAAACTTTGAGCTCCAGTAATAAGTGAACTATTAAGTGGCATATTGACGTTACCAACTTCTATTTTGCGTACAATATCGTCCTCTGTTGGCGTATATTCGAGTTTAATAAGTTGCTGAAAATCCAAGGTTGCCTCAGTGTCATAATTTGCTGTAACCTGCAACCGCGTACCTACTTTACCTAATAATGCCAAACTAATTCTCTGATCAAAATCGAATGTAAAATTTGTCCGGTTTCTAGGAGAGAAAGCTGGATTGTCTTGCTTGGAAAATAAAACGCCTAAATCTACTTCTGCTGACCCACTTGGTACTACATTTATGGTATTCCCACCAAAAACGGTTTCAAAAAATCCTGAGTTTACATAAAATTCTGGCAATAGATTTTTTTGAGCTTCCTCTGCACCTTCTTTTTGACCCGCTGCAGCATCAGCCATTTGTTTATAATATGCCTTTAATTTTTCTTGTAAAACTAAGCGTTGAAATTCTTTAGGCGTAAGAATTAAGGGATAATTAATATTAAAATTACCTATTTTTTCTGTGTAGATGTATCGATCTAAAATAGGGTCGTAAGTGTATTTAGAAACTATACTATTAGGGTTAGGCATTTTTAATTCACCTAACGCATACGTTGTTTTAGTAGAGTCTTGTTCTTGTTCTGTTTCTTGGGCAAATGCAAAACTGTTTATTAACATTGCCAATGCTAAGATGCATAAAAATCGAAATGAGATGATTGACCTATTGTTAGTTTTGTTCAATTGCATTATAAGTTTTTTAGAGCTTCTTTAATAATTTGCTCTACTTGGGCTTCTGGCTGAGCTTTTAAAATCCTATCAACCACTTTTTCTGATTGCTTTTTATTAAAGCCTAAAACATCTAAAGCAGATAACGCTTCTTCTTTATTCGTATTGTTTGGTATTAAAGAAAGTTCGTCAATACCATAAACTTTTAACACTTTATCTTTTAAATCTATAATTACCCGTTGGGCGGTTTTTAAGCCTATACCTTTAACACTCTGAATTAAGGCCACATCTTCACCTGCAATCCCCTCTTTAACCTGGTCTGGAGTTAAGGAAGACAACATTGTTCTTGCTGTATTAGCACCTATTCCACTAACTGAGATTAATAATTTGAAAATTTCACGTTCTGTTTTAGTTGCAAAACCATAAAGACTATGTGCATCCTCTCTAACCTGGAGATAGGTGTATAATTTTAAATCTTCTCTATCTGGAATTTGAGAGTATGTATGTAGTGAAATATTTATGAAATAACCTACTCCGTTACAATCAATAACGACATCAGTAGGATTTTTCTCAACAAGCTTCCCCTCTAAGTGAGTAATCATTTATAGCAAATAGTTAGAAATCCAAATGTAATAAAATTATTTGCATTTCATCATTGTTAATAAAACTAACGAGTTACTTCTTTTGTTGCCGTTTTTCACGTTCCTGAGCGTCAACAACGGCCACTGTTACCATATTTACAATTTCATCCACGCTTGCTCCAAGTTGAAGAATGTGAACCGGTTTGTTCATACCTATCATAATAGGTCCAATAGACTCGGCTTTATTTAATTCTTTTAAGAGTTTATAAGTTATGTTAGCAGAATCTAAGTTAGGGAAGATGAGCGTATTTACTTTTCTACCAGCTAATTTTGAAAACGGAAATATATCCTGAAGCATTTTAGAATTTAGGGCAAAATCTATTTGCACCTCTCCATCTACCACCATATCTGGATAAGCCTCATGTAAAATTGCTACGGCCTCTCTAACTTTTTTTGCGTTAGGGTTTTCTGAAGAACCGAAATTAGAATAGGATGTCATTGCAATTACTGGCTCTACACCTATCATTTTAGCCACTTTAGAGGTCATGTATGCAATTTTTGCCAAATCCTCTGCTGAAGGATTTATATTTATAGCTGTATCACTCAAAAACATTGGACCTCTTTGCGTCATCATGATGTTGGTAGTGGCAATTCTGGTAACACCCTTAGCCATTCCGATAAGTGACAGCATTGGTTTTACAACATTTGGGTAACTCGCTGAGTAACCCGAAATTAATGCATCCGCATCACCCTCATTAACCATCATCGCAGCAAAATAATTACGCTCCCGCATAATTTTCTGTGCCGAGTGTTTGGTAACTCCTTTTCGCTTCTTTTGATTCCAATAAGCCTCTGCATATTTATTTTTACGGTCTAGCTCTTCATCTGATTTAGGATCGATAATTTCTACTTCGGCCTCAAATTCAATACTTTCCATTAGTGCCAAGATGGTATCTTTTCTACCGAGTAGTATAGGAATAGCAATCCCTTCATCGAGTGCTATTTGAGCTGCTTTTAACACATCTAACTGATCGGCTTCTGCAAAAACTACCCGTTTAGGATTATTTTTAGCTTTATTAGACAGGAGTCTTATTAATTTATTATCCGACCCTAAACGTTCTAGCAGTGAGTTTTTATAACGTTCCCAATCCTCTATAGGTTCCTTAGCAACTCCACTCTCGATCGCTGCTTTGGCAACTGCAGGAGGAACCTCTGCAATTAGTCTTGGATCAAATGGTTTTGGAATAATATAGTCTTTACCAAATGTGAGTCGTGTTTCGGCATATGCTATATTGACCTGTTCTGGTACAGGCTCCTTTGCAAGTCTTGCTAATGCCAAAACTGCAGCCTTTTTCATGGCTTCGTTTATTTTAGTTGCTCTAACATCCAAAGCACCTCTAAAAATAAATGGGAAACCCAATACATTATTTACCTGGTTAGGGTGATCACTTCGCCCTGTTGCCATAATAATGTCATCTCGAGTATCGACTGCAAGTTGATAATTAATCTCGGGATTAGGATTTGCCATCGCAAAAACAATGGGATTTTTGGCCATCATTCTTAACATTGCAGGAGTGACAATATCTGCCATTGATAAGCCGATAAAGACATCTGCTTTTTTCATGGCCTCTTCTAAGGTATCTATTTTTCTATGTGTTGCGAATTCTTCCTTTTCAGTAGTTAGGCCTTCTCTATCTTTTCTTATTACACCCTTGCTATCCAACATAACAATGTTTTCCCGTTTTGCACCAAAAGATTGATACAAACGCGTACATGAGATGGCAGCTGCACCTGCACCACTAACAACAATTTTAACTTTGTCTATTTTCTTTTTTGCTAATTCTAAGGCATTTAATAAGGCCGCTGCAGATATTATTGCTGTACCATGCTGGTCATCGTGCATAACCGGAATATCTAACTCCTCTTTAAGACGGCGTTCTATTTCAAATGCTTCTGGAGCTTTGATGTCTTCAAGATTAATACCACCAAAGGTTGGCGCAATATTTTTTACCGTAGCTATAAACTCCTCAATATTTTCAGTATTAACTTCAATATCGAAGACGTCTATATCTGCAAATATTTTAAAAAGCAAACCTTTACCTTCCATTACTGGTTTGGACGCCTCTGGACCAATGTTTCCTAAACCTAAAACTGCAGTACCATTAGAGATTACAGCAACTAAGTTACCTTTGGCTGTGTATTTATAAACGTTATTAACATCTCTGTCTATTTCTAAACAAGGTTCTGCAACACCTGGGGAATATGCTAATGACAAATCCCGTTGCGATGCGTGTTTTTTTGTTGGTACAACTTTTATTTTTCCAGGCGTTGGTTTGGCATGATATACTAAGGCCTCTATACGTTTACTTTGTTTACTCATATTCCTTTTACAATAAGTTGTCAAAGATAGTTAATGTTAAGGTTTTTGATAACTAAATTTAATTATTGGGTATCTATCGATTTTTCATTTCTCACTAAAAAGCATAAAAAAATGGATTTTGAATACTTAAATTCAAAATCCATTTGGACATTTTATCTTAATTCAGAATTACTTATCCGCTGCGACAGCTGAATTGGTAATATGAATGACTCCATTTTTGGTTTCAAGGTCAGCATTTTCAATTACTGCTCCACCAAATCCAATGGTACTATCATTTTTATATACTGAAATAGTTCCGTTTGGAGTATCAACTTTTTGTGTATCATTCAAGTCTGAACTCATCACTTTATTTGGCAGAAAATGCAGGTTTAAAAAGCTAACCAATTCTGCACGGTTTTCAGGATTTGTTAATTCTGCAAAGGCCTCTATTGACATATCTGCAAAAGCCGCATTTGTAGGAGCAAACAAGGTATGCTCGCCTTCAAGACTTTCTAATGATTCATTTAAACCAGACATATATAGTAGACTCGTTAGAACAGAAAGATCTTTGTCCATCTGAATGACTTCTATAGTTTTATATTTTTTTGTGTCTTTAACACCTTCTAAAACATTAGAATCTCCCATTTGTGCAAATGCCAATGTGAAAGAAAATAAAAGTGCTAAGGTTAATGTTAGTTTTTTAAATACTATCTTTTTCATAAATTATTAAAATTTTAATTTGTAAAAACGTCTATTGAATAAACGTCGCAGAGTATCTGCTCCAATGACTTCAAAATTAAGAAGATGATAGCGTTTAGCCTTGCTACATACATGAGAATCTTAATGCATTTACCAGATGAGTCTTAAAGTTTTCTTAATTACGAGGTTTTTGAGTAGCATTACTTCAAATTGATAATTCAATAGCTCTGTTTTCAGTGAAAATGTTTATGTGATTAGAGGTAAATCCGTCAGACTTATTTAACCATTCTGACATTAAATTATGACATGGGTTGTTTTGGAGAAAAAAAAAACAAAATATTTACGTATGAAATTTTTAGATCAATCTTTTAAAAACTCTATGTTACGTGCAAGACCCTTAAACTTTGTGCGCTTAACAGGTGATTTTTTAAACACTTTCTTAAAAGTATCTTCGGTTATTTCTTCCCAATCTTTTTTAGTCATGGATAACAATTCTGGATGTGGATTGAATAATGGTTCATCGTGTGATTTAGAAAACCGATTCCATGGGCATACATCCTGGCATATGTCGCACCCAAACATCCAATCATTAAACTGCCCTTTGAATTCTGTAGGGATATTTTCTTTTAGTTCTATCGTAAAATAGGAAATACATTTGCTACCGTCGACTATGTAAGGTTCTGTAATTGCTTCTGTCGGGCAGGCGTCAATACATGCAGTACACGTTCCGCAATGATCAGTAACTGGCCTATCATACTCGAGTTCTAGATCTATAATCAATTCTGCAATAAAATAAAATGACCCAACTTGTTGCGTTAATAAATTAGAGTGTTTACCAATCCACCCTAACCCAGATTTTGCAGCCCATGCCTTATCTAAGACTGGGGCAGAATCTACGAAAGCACGGCCATTCACATCACCAATTTCATCTTGTATAAAATGGAGAAGTGATTTTAATTTGTCTTTTATTACAAAATGATAATCTGTTCCATAAGCATATTTAGAAAGCTTGTAAGCGTCTTCACTCTGAAATTCTGAAGGGTAATAATTTAATAATAATGAAACTACGCTTTTAGAGCCTTCTACCAGTAAAGTTGGGTCTAAACGCTTATCGAAATGGTTTTCCATATAACGCATTTCGCCATTCATATTATTTTTTAACCAAGCTTCTAATCTTGGCGCTTCTTCTTCTAAAAATTCTGCTTTACTTATACCACAAGACAAAAAGCCAAGGCGTTTAGCTTCGGCTTTTATAGCATCTGTATATTTTTGTTTGGACAAATTAGTTCTTAAAAGAACTAAACTACAATAATGTTTTTAAATAATCTAGTTACAACCTAAATCGGCAGAGGACATGACATCTGCATTTGGAAAACAATTACCAGAAGGCAGATTATCAGGAACGTACCGTTGTAAATTATCATCATACAATGATTTTTCTAAAAATAGGGTTACTAATTCTACTTCTACATCAGTTAGACCTAATGGCATAAATTGAGGTGAGATTTTGTTTTGAGGCACACTATAGTTTTCAGCCACCGCCTCGTTTTTATATTCAACTACGCTTTTTATAGAATTAAAACTACCTCCATGTCCAAAAAATTGAACATCCTTCAAATTGTATAGTTGTGGTGTTTTAAATTGATAATCCTCATCTGCATTTCCAGTGAATCCGCCTCTACCTTTTTTGGTTCTTTCATCAATCACTGTTAAAACTTCTGCACCTTCCAGATCATTCATACCTAAAGCATGAAATTTGTTATCGTTGAGTGCTGGACCAGAGTGACACGTATAACACTGTGCTTTATCAAAAAATAACTTTGCGCCAGCGATCTCATCTTCAGCCATAGCATTTTCTTCGCCTCTCAACCATCTTTGAAATGGTGATTGATTAGGCAGAAGAATTCTCTCATACGCAGCTATAGCCAATCCTGCATTTAATTTAGAGTAGCGATTATTAACACTAACATCAGGGAATGCAATATCAAAAAGCGCCTTATAGGATGAGTTAATTATATCATCTTCGTTTATAACCAAGCGGTGTACATCTAATCCAGCAATGGCTTGAATTTCTACGCCTTCAAATCCTAAGTTGTTATTCTCCATAGGTGTTCCTGTGGTCCATTGAGCCTCTGTTCCCTGATTAGGCCCGATTGCACCAAACTGACCATTCCATAGCATGACTTGCTGAAATGCTACATTTAGTGTAGTAGGAGATCTTATAGGTTGTACGTCGAGATCTGTTTCCGGATAATTGGTATTTTTTGTTCGACCTTCGCCTTTTAATCCAAACCCTATACCTCCATCTCCTATACCTTGTTTAATACCACTTTGAAAACCTGCATCTACATGGTGACAACTAGCACATGAATAGGTGTTCATGCCATCATCATGACTGGCATTTCTGGCTATCATTGTTTCGTGATATAGTAATTTACCTAGTTCGACTTTAGCCTCGGTAATTGGGTTATTTAAATCGCTAGGAATTGCCAGATAATCTGTTTCTAATGGCTGGATGAGGTCCGTCTTAGAACCATACAATTCGATTAATCGGTTCTCTAAGGCTATTGAGCTCGGTAAATTTTCATAATCATCCTTATCTGAAAAGCAAGAGCTTAAAATTAGGGCAGCAAGACATAATGATATCTTATTTAGTAGGTGTTTCATTATCAGAGCATTATTTAGTGTCTGTAAATATAGTATCTGCTCATTATTTGTTGTTGACTTATAGACAAAAGCACAAAATAATAGTTAAACAGCTTGGAGGTGTTATTTATTAGGATAAAGACACTTATGGGCTAAAACAAACCGCCTTGTGTTGGTCCTTTAATTTTTCCCAAATGCTTATAGGCTTGCTCTGTAACCTCACGACCTCGTGGCGTGCGCATAATAAATCCCTGTTGTATAAGAAAGGGTTCGTACACTTCTTCAATGGTTTCAGAACTCTCGCTTACAGCTGTTGCCAAGGTAGTAATACCAACCGGTCCGCCTTTAAATTTTTCGATTATGGTAGTAAGGATTTTATTGTCCATTTCGTCCAAGCCATGGGCGTCTACATTTAAAGCTTCTAATGCAAATTTGGATATTTTAATATCAATTTTACCATCGCCTTTAATTTGGGCAAAATCTCTTACACGTCTTAATAAGGCATTTGCAATACGCGGCGTTCCACGACTACGACCTGCAATCTCAATCGCCGCTTCCATAGTAATAGGCATATTTAAAATTGAGGCGCTTCGTTGCACAATGGTCGTTAACAAATCCGTTTTATAATACTGCAAACGACTACTTATACCAAAACGTGCTCTCATAGGTGCTGTTAGTAATCCAGAGCGTGTCGTTGCACCCACTAAAGTGAAAGGGTTTAAATTGATTTGAACGGTTCTAGCATTCGGGCCAGACTCAATCATTATATCAATTTTATAATCTTCCATTGCAGAGTAAAGGTATTCTTCTACAATAGGACTTAAACGATGAATCTCATCGATAAACAAAACATCCCGGTCTTCTAAATTTGTTAAAAGCCCTGCTAAATCACCTGGCTTATCTAATACTGGACCTGAAGTCACTTTTATACCTACATCTAATTCATTTGCTAAAATATGGGCTAAGGTCGTTTTGCCCAAACCAGGAGGGCCATGAAACAATGTATGATCCAGTGCTTCCTCTCTTAAATTTGCCGCTTGTACGAAAACCAATAAATTTTCTAAGACCTGGTCTTGACCAGTGAAATCATTAAAAGTTAAGGGCCTTAACTTTTTTTCGACATCAAGTTCTTCTGGACTAAAGTTTTCGTTAGTGGGATCTAGGTTTTCGTTCATATTAAAACAAATATAAAGAAAAAGCCAATCAAAAAATGATTGGCTTTTCATATTCATTTTAATTTAATATTTTGAATTCAGATCGTCTGTTAATATCGTATTCGTCATCGGTGCATATCCCTTCTTTTACGCACTTATTGAGTGGTTGCATTTCGCCATAACCTATACTCTTTAGTCGTGATCTCTCAATACCCTGACTTACCAAATACTCTAAGGTAGATGCTGCTCTTCGTTTGGATAATTCTAAATTGTACTGATCCGGACCTCTTGCATCTGTATGTGCTGAGATCTCAACCTCCATTGATGGATATTTTTTCATTAAATCTACCAAAACATTTAATGTTTCTGCTGCGTCTTCACGTATAGCAGATTCGTCAAAATCGAAAAAGATTTTGTCTAATTGAACCTGAACATCACCTTTTTCAGTTTCAGCAACGCGTTCTTCTGCATCGGCAAAAGACTCTAAACTTAAGTATATATTATGCTGTATTTTTCCTCTACTATCTGTAGAAAACTCTACATCTTGCGGTATATACGCTTTCATTGTACCTCTAACTTTATACTTTTTATTCGGTTCAATTTTGAAAATATAATAGGCATCACTCCCAACAATTGAATCCTGAATTACTGTATCTGACTCATCAAATAAGGTTACCAAGGCACCTGACAACAGTGCTTTACTATTTAGGTCTTGAACCACACCCTCAACCTGATATTTGGTTAATGGATTTTCCTCTCTTTTAAAACTATATAACCTATCATAACCAGATCTATTTGATGATACAAATCCTTTGTTGTTCTTCTCTAAAACCACATAGGCAAAATCGTCCAAATTACTGTTTATCGGGCTACCTAAATTCACCGGTTGATCAAAATTTCCGTTTACCATGTTACTTCTAAACACATCCAATCCACCATACCCTTCATGGCCGATTGATGAAAAATAAAGTATATTGTAATCACTTAAAAAAGGAAATTGTTCTCTGTGTTTGGTATTAATAGTAGACCCTAAATTTTCAGGCTCACCATAAGTACCATCATCGTTAATTGCTACTTTATAGATATCGAAGCTCCCTATAGATCCTGGCATATCACTTGCAAAATAAAGGTACTTTTCATCTTTACTTAATGCTGGATGTTCTGTGCTGTATGCGTTTGAGGTAAATGGCAAAGCCGTTACATTGGACCAAACACTATCAACTAATTCTGCTTTATAGATTTTAATATGTGCTACTCTTTCTTCGTCAGTTTTTTTTCGAGTTGTATTGGTTCTATTAAAATACATGGTTTTACCATCTTTGGTAAATACCGCATTACTTTCATGAGAATCGGTATTAATATTATTAGAAAATGGATTAATATTTTCTAACTCATTATCAGTATTTAATGTCGCTTTATAAAGATCTAAGTATGGTAGTTGATTCCAAGAATACGATGGACTTTCGACATTCCTAGCCGATGCAAAAGCCACTTCATTATTTTTAATGAAAGACAAACCAAAATCGCTTTTAGAATTTGAATTAACAATTTGATTCAATTCAAAATTATGAGGTGTTGTCTTTTCGGTTGAATTAATAAACTCTTTTGTGTTGATACGTTTATTGTAATAACGACTTAATTGGTTATCTGCTTCGTCGTAATTTTTAACCCCTTTTAGTGCTTGTCCGTATCTAAAATGATAATCTATATCTATAGAGTCGCCATACTGTATAAATAATTCTCTATAGGTTTTAACTGCCTTTTGCAGATTAGTGGTGTAATAATAACTATCTGCCAAGTTCTGTAATACCTCTTGGTTGCGGTCTTTCGTTTCATAAGCCTCGGCTGCTTGGCCATAGGCTCTCATTTCAAATAGTTTATTTGCTCTTTTTAAATTGCTTTTTTGTGCATTACCAAAATTGCTTACAAAAAGAAGACTAGCTAATATATAAATGTATGTTTTCATAATAGGATAGTTTAGGATTTAAAAGAATCTTGGTGAACGATCGTAACCACCTTTAAATCCGAATAGATCAACATCGAATAAAATAAATATCTCATGAGAGCCAGAACTGAAATCTCCTAAATTACTTGTTGTGTAATCATAAGCATAACCAATTCTTAAATCCGGTCTGATCTTAAAGTTTGCTAGAGCACTAATGGCATCATCTACACGGTAACCCAGACCTAACTCTAATTTTTGATTTAATAATACGTTAGTTGTAATGTCTAAAGCTACTGGTGCTCCCGAAACAGCTCTTGCCATAAATGCCGGCTTTAGCTTTACATTATCATTTATATCAAAAACATAACCACCCGTAAAAAAGTAATGTACATTTTGAACTCCTGTAGCTTCAATTCCATTTTCCGATTCAATATGCTTGGTTGTAAGTAAATTTGGAGCAGACAATCCCAGATAGAAATTTTCTCTAAAATAAAAAGCACCCATTCCGAAATTTGGGAACGCCTCACTTATATTTTCATTAAAAGCCACATCTGTACTAGTGTTCCCTGATTGTAACACGAATCCATCAAAATTAGTATCAAATAAGGTGACACCTGCTTTTAATCCTAAGGATAAATGACTGCGTTCACCAACCTGTAAAACATAGGCAAAATCTGCATAAATATTGTTTTCGTTTACGATATCACCTATATTATCATTTGTAAATGAAATTCCTACTTCTATTTTCTCATTAATTGGAGTATGAGCAAAAAAGCTCGCTGTTTGAGGTGCTCCTTCTATGCCGACCCATTGTGACCGGTATAGACCACCAATATTTAAAATCCCGTCATTAGCAGTTGCATACGCCGGATTTATCACACTCATGTTATACATGTATTGTGTAAACTGCGGGTCTTGCTGAGCATTACTATGTAATGTTGCTACGAAAATACTAAACAAAGCAGCCAGTTTATGAAAGGTGTTAAGTTGTTTCATTTTTTAAAATTTTACTTTATTTATAAATTATCTGCTCAAGTATAATCGACCTTGTCTAGATTTATTTTCACCGTCATTAAAGTTGAAAATATAGAAATAAACTCCCACAGGAAGTTCACCCTTACCAAAAGTCCCTGATTGATTTGATTTACCATTAAATCGCGGTGAATTTGCGTTTCCTTTATAGACTAAATTTCCATTTCTATTATAAATTTCTAATTCAAATTTCGGGTATAAAATTTCTAAATTGTCAACATTAAAAGTATCATTAACTCCATCTCCGTTTGGTGAAAATCCATCTGGAATAACTAGTTCTCCACAAGAGGTCAAATCTGGTGTGACCGGTAACCTCATACTACTTTCACAACCTGTGTATAGATCTACTAATACGGCATAATAGGTTTCCCCATTAACCAAATTTATACTGTTACCAAGTAGGTCTCCGCCAGTTTCAGCATTATACCATAGTACATCATAATTGGCTGAATTGTAATCAATATTTAAAGTTAGTATACTAATTGTAGGATCATTATTAATACATAATTCCTGATCAGTATTTAATAGCATAGGAGTAGGTGCGTCGTTAATGGTCACGCTTATCATTGTGCTATTGGAAGACTCACATCCGTTACTACTTATTTGCGTAACGTAATAATCTTCGCCATCTATAAGACTATCTGTAAGATTTGCTACAATGGTAAGATTTGAATCCTCATACCAAATCAAAGTTCCAGATGCGGTAACTACAGTGTCCAAATCTAATACCTGTGGATTTGTACTGGCACAGAATTCTGGATTTGTGTTTATAGCGACTGGAGCTGAACTATCTTCTATATTGACCGTAATCTCTGCCATAGCATCCGTTGAACACGGTGAAGTTGCATTGACTGTGTAAGTATAAACCCCTTGGGCATCAACAGATGGATCAAATTCTCCTGTTGCACTCGCAAGACTAGGCGTCCATACACCACCCGCTTGAGCAAATTCTCCTAGTAATGGAAATAAATCAGTAACGCCCTCAATAACACAAATTGTAATAGAATTATCGTTACCAGCATTCGCAGCCTGAGTCACAGTAACCGTTACTTCGCTAAAACTAACTCCACAAGAATTTGACAATGTGTAGGTATATAGGCCATCAACATCAACTAATGGATCGAATAGCCCAGATCCACTTGTAAGCGCAGGGGACCATGTCCCTCCACTGTCTGCTGTACCAAGAAGTGAAAATAAATCTATTGATCCACTATCACTACAAATTTCTAATGAAGTACTTGTACCTGCATCTAATGGCTCCTCAATTGTAACTTCAATTGTGGTGCTATCGTCAATACAAGGACTTGAAGCTGAAATAAAATAAGTAAACTGGTAACTACCTGGAGTTAAACCTGTGGCGTCTAGAATATTACCAGTTAATGCTCCTGTCCCGTCGGTATCCTGCCAAGTACCGCCAGAATCTTGTGTACCATCTAAACCCGTAAATAAATCTATTGAATTATTATCATTACAAGCCGTTATAGGTGAAGCGCTCGGATTTCCTGCATTAGGTGACTCATAAATTAAAACCAATACCTCTGCTCGAACCGAAGATTCACAACCGTTGGAAGCCAAGGTTTGAGATGCATAATACGTTTCACCATCTATAAGATTTTCTGTAGTTGAAAGAGGTGTTCCGCCAGTTGCATTTTCGTACCATTGAATGGTATTGCCTGTAGCCACCAGCTCAGGTACTGTAGCTGAGTCACAAAATTCTTGAGGAGAAACTAAAGTTGGTGCAGGACTGTCACTAATATTAATACTTACCGTGACATCGACATCGTCACAACTTCCGATAGCATTCACGTCATATGTGAAATTATAAACACCTTGACTCAATGCGTCAAGAGAAACCAAACTTCCTGTTAAGGCTCCTGTACCATCATCATCACTCCAAACTCCAGATTGATCTTCATCTGAAAGTAAATCAAATAAATTATAAACTTCACCCGAAACTATTTCCGACACACATCTTTCTAATGGTGCGTTTGGAGTTCCTGATTCTGGTGCATCTTCTACAGTAACCACGACGTTAGAACTATTTGTACAACCGTTTGGGTCTAATATGCTATAAGTAAAGCTATAAGAACCAATAGTTAAGATTGTGAGGTCCACAAAGCTTCCTGACAAGGCTCCCGTTGCGTCGTCGTCTGTCCAGGTTCCTCCAGAGTCCTCGCCAGATAATTGTAAGAACAAGTCTAAGGGCGAATTTGCTGCTAAGTCATTCTCACAGAATATGGCTGGTGTAGGCACTCCCGTTTCTGGCTGTGGCAAAACTATAATTTGTACCGTGACATCAACGTCTGAACACGTCCCAATATCAGGAACTGAATACGTATAATCGTAAGTACCATCTGTTAATGTAGAAATATCTATCGGATTAGTAGTTACAGATCCTGACGTATCAGGGCCAATATACCATGCTCCGTTTGTATCTTGAGTACCGTCTAGTAATGTGAACAGATCGAATGGGGAATTTGCTCCTAATTCCTCTTCACAAATTTCTACAGGTGCTATAGCATTCCCTGATTCTGGTGCCTCTTCTACAGTAACGACTACTGTAGAACTGTTAGTACAACCATTTGATTCCAGTATGGTATAAGTAAAATTATAAGACCCAATAGTTAATAGTGTTAGATCTACTGAGCTACCTGATAAGGCTCCAGTTGCATTATCGTCTGTCCAGGTTCCTCCAGAGTCCTCGCCAGATAATTGTAAGAACAAGTCTAGGGGCGAATTTGCTGCTAAGTCATTCTCACAGAATATGGCTGGTGTAGGCACACCCGTTTCTGGCTGTGGCAAAACTATAATTTGTACCGTGACATCAACGTCTGAACACGTCCCAATATCAGGAACTGAATACGTATAATCATAAGTACCAGCTGTTAAAGTAGAAATATCTGTTGGATTAGACGTTACAGGTCCTGACGTGTCAGAACCAATATACCATGCTCCGTTTGTATCTTGAGTACCATCTAGTAATGTGAACAAATCAAATGGGGAATTTGCTCCTAATTCCTCTTCACAAATTTCTACAGGCACTAATGCGTTACCTGATTCTGGTGCAGGCTCAATGGTGATGGATATTGTTTCCATATCTTCACAGGAGCCATTTGATATTGTATAAGTAAATTGATAAGGACTATTATCTACTGTAAAGCCGGTTATATCAATGCTATTTGAAACTACATTATTAACAGCGTCAGTCCATATACCGCTATTATTATCCTGTGTACCATCTAAAGCATTAAACAAATCAAATGGAGAGTTAGCCGTTAAGTCATTTTCGCAAAAAAGCGGATTAACCGCATTACCTGCGTTTGGGTCTTCTAATACTTCAATCTGTACAGTGGTGCTTTCTTCTGGACAAGGATTGGGTGATAAGTTCTGAGTGTATGTAAAGTTATAAACTCCAGCTGAATAACCTGTTAAATCAACTGGCGAACTTACTATGGGATCTGAACTCATCGTACCTAGGGTCCACTGCCCATCTGGGTCTTCATTTTCCAGTAATAAGGTCAATTCATATGCAGAAGGTAAGTCTTGTACACAAAATGAAAGTGGTGAAATTGGAGCAGGTGTACCAGAACTGAGCGCCTCAAAAATAGTAATAGTTACTGTTGAGCTTTCTTCTGGACATGCCCCAATACTAGGTACCGTATAAGTAAACGTATATGTATTTGCAGTTGTTAATGAGGATATATTTACCGTTCCAAGATGGCCGTTGGAAGTGGTTAGTGGACCATTCCATATACCATTAGTATCTTTAGGAGCGCCTAATTCATCAAACAAATCAAAATCATTTGTCGGAATATTATCATTACAATATTCTAAACTGGCTGAAATTCCTGGATTAAAAGGATCATTAATTATTACTGAAACTGGTATAGGATTACTATCACAAAATAAATCGTCGGCCTGAACATAATATGTTGCACCATCCGTTAAAGGTGTTGATGTTGAAAGTGCAGGAGGTACAGGTTCACCTGAGCCATCTATATTTTGAAACCATAAAAATGAGTTTGAAGTACCCGGATCCAAATCACCTATAGTTGGGTTTGTATTAGAACAAAACAGTTGAGGGTCTGGTGGTGTAGGGTCTGGTGGCGAAACGAAAATTGCTGTACTACCAACCTCTAATTGACTTTCACAATTTGCGCTATCAAGAAAAACAATATAATAAAATGACCCGCCTGATGGCAAAGGGTCTGAGCCATTTGCAAGTGACGTTAGTTCAAAATCATTATAAACATTAACTGATCCACCGGAAGGGATATTAGGTGCTAACACGTCATCTACATAAGTTTGTACAGTAGGGTTCTCATTACTACAATATATGCCATCGAGATTTTGACCAGAATTACCAATAACAAAACTTATGGTTATCGATTCTCTAACTCCACAAGTACCAGAGGAATCACCAGCATAATATACACCTTCAGTGACCAATTGATTAGCACTTAAAGCAGATCCGCCTGTTTCGGCATCATACCAGACCACTCCAGGACCAAAGTCGTTACTTAAATCGCTGAACAAATAACCCGAAGCGTCACAAATCGGTGGTGGTGTATTATCACTCAAAGTTGGACATTGGGCATTAACCCAAGTTAATGTCCAAAACGTCAATAAGAAAAAAACTAAAGATGTTTTTGAATACATTAGAAATGGTTCAGGTTTCATTGATTGGCAAATTGAACTAACTGAAATTGTTTGCAAATAGCACTAACTTTAATTGTTACCTACAAACAAAATTTACTTGTTAGTATGTTAATTATCTGCAACATAGGAAAAAAAAACAATAAATAAACTATTATATTACGATTTTTATGCGTTTCATCGAATTAATGTGCGTATAAACGACAAAACCCACCTTAAAACAGGTGGGTTTTTATTGTAAAATTTATAAAATTATCTAATGATGAAGTTCTTCTTCTCCTTCCTTCATTGGGACATTTTGAGGGACAAAATCTTCTTCGTGTCCTGGTTTGCTGTAATCGTAGGACCAACGGTATACGTGAGGAATTGCTCCAGGCCAGTTACCATGCATATGCTTCACAGGTGCAGTCCATTCTAAAGTATTAGACCTCCATGGATTCATTTCTGCTTTTTTACCGTAAAAAATACTAGATATAAAATTATATAAAAAGACCAATTGAACAAGACCACCAACGATTGCGAAACTCGTTATTACAACCTGAGCGTTCGTTGTATCATCAAATAATGGGAAATTAGAATTTGTATAGTAACGTCTCGGTAAACCCGCCATACCTATAAAGTGCATCGGAAAGAATACGCCGTAAGCACAGATCGCTGTGACCCAAAAATGTACATACCCTAAATTTTTATTCATCATTCTTCCGAACATTCTAGGGAACCAGTGGTAAACACCTGCAAATACACCATAAAGCGCTGAAATACCCATAACCAGGTGAAAGTGTGCCACTACAAAATACGTATCATGAACATTAATATCTAAAGC
This sequence comes from Winogradskyella sp., assembly GCA_013002225.1. GTDB lineage: Bacteria > Bacteroidota > Bacteroidia > Flavobacteriales > Flavobacteriaceae > Winogradskyella. The sequence continues at coordinate 64,410 of JABDKL010000131.1, read as the reverse complement.
ACTATCTCCTAAAACGATACCTGTTAGACCACCTGTTATAAATGTAGAAACTAAACCTATTGAAAATAACATGGCAGGATTGAGCTGCAAATTACCTTTCCATAAGGTTGTTATATAATTAAACGCTTTAACTGCAGATGGAATAGCAATTAGCAATGTTGTAAATGTAAATACTGAACCTAAGAACGGGTTCATTCCGGAAATAAACATGTGGTGACCCCAAACAATTGTTGATAAAAAGGCAATTGCTAAAATAGATGCAACCATGGCACGGTAACCAAAAATAGGTTTACGTGAGTTAGTAGCAATAATTTCTGAAGTTATCCCCAATGCTGGTAATAATACAATGTATACCTCAGGGTGACCTAAAAACCAAAATAAGTGCTCAAATAAAACTGGTGATCCTCCTTGATAATGTAAAACCTCACCTTGAATAAATATATCTGATAAAAAGAATGACGTTCCAAAACTTCTATCCATTATTAATAGCAAAGCTGCAGATAACAATACAGGGAAAGATATAACTCCGATTATAGCTGTTACAAAAAACGCCCATATTGTTAATGGTAATCTTGTCATAGACATGCCCTTAGTTCGTAAGTTAATCACAGTAACTATATAGTTCAACGAACCTAGTAATGATGAGGCAATAAATATGGCCATAGACACTAACCACAATGTCATACCCATACCAGAACCTCCTTGAGCCATTGGTAATGCCGATAACGGAGGGTATATGGTCCATCCTGCTGCAGCTGGTCCAGCTTCAACAAAAAATGACATAATCATAATTACACAAGACAAAAAGAATAACCAATACGACACCATATTTAAAAATCCGGATGCCATATCACGTGCTCCAATCTGTAAAGGAATTAGAAGGTTACTGAAGGTACCACTTAATCCGGCTGTTAGTACAAAAAAGACCATAATAGTTCCATGTATTGTTACTAGTGCCAAATAAATATCTGCATCCATCACACCACCTGGCGCCCATTTTCCAAGAAAAGTTTCAAATACAATATTTGCCTGTTCTGGCCAAGCAATTTGCATACGTATCATTAAAGACATAAATATCCCTATAATACCCATAATAAGCACACCGGTAATTAAATACTGTTTAGCAATCATTTTATGATCTTGACTAAAAATGTATTTTGTTACAAATGTTTCTTTATGATGATGTACGTCGTGATCGTCGTGACCGTGTGTATCTACTGTTGCTGACATAATCTCTTATCTATTTCTTAAAATGATTTTTATTTATTTAATGAATTAGCAAACATTTTTTGTTCAGCCATCCAAGCGTCAAATTCTTCTTGAGTTTCAACAATTATCTTCATTTGCATATTGTAGTGCGATTTACCACATATTTTATTACATAGCAGTAGATAGTCAAACTCATAAATTAAGTCCTGACCTGCTTCTTCTATTTCGGCTTGTCGTTCTCTTCGCAACTCATTAATATTTGCTACTTTTTCCTGAATATCCGGATTTTGTCGCATTTCGGCCGTTGTAACGGTAGGTGTAAATCCAAATTGAGTTACCATTCCTGGTACACAATTCATTTGTGCTCTAAAGTGAGGCATATAAGCTGAATGCAACACATCTTGAGAACGCATCTTAAATAATACAGGTTTTCCTACAGGTAAATGAAGCTCAGTTACAATTACATCATCTTGTGCATTAGGGTCATCTTCATCAACACCAAGTATATTAGCTCTATCTAAATCGATTAACCTAACATTGGCTTTACCTAACACATTATCGTCACCACCATATCTGGCTTTCCAGTTAAATTGTTGCGCATATAGTTCTACAACCATTGGATCGTCATCTTTGTCGATATTCATAATATCGTTCCAAGTAAATAAACCATAGATTATTAAACCTGCTAAAACTATTACTGGGATGATTGTCCAAACAAATTCTAGAGTATTGTTATCTGCATAAAACAATGCCTTTTTCCCTTTTTCGCCTCTGTATTTATAAGCAAAATAATGTAATAAGAATTGCGTAACTGTTTGCACAAAAAATATAACAATCATAGTAATGATCATTAAATTATCTAATCCAGAACCATGTTCTGATGCTGAGTTAGACACTAATGGCAAATCTCCCAAATACCAAAAACTAGCAATTGTAATGGCATAGATGAAAATTAAGAATCCCATCATTAAATAGCCATTAATCTTATTGTCTTTGTCGTTCGCTACTTGTGAATTTGAAGTGCTAACTTGAGCCAAATCAAAAATCTTTACCATTTGCCATAAGGCAATAGCTACAAAGAGTACAATTATAATCGTTAATAAAGCAGTCATTATCGTTTCTGTTCTTATTTAAAATTAATAATGGAAATGTTCACTTTCCTTAATAAATGGATTTCCTTTAGCTAATAAAGGTGCTTTACCTAATGCTGTAAATACAACGAATAAGAAGAGCCCTCCAAATAGTAATATTGAACCAATCTCTGGAATACCAATAAACCATCTGTCACCAACTGTTGCAGGCATAATCATATTGAAAATATCAATATAGTGACCACATAAAATTACTATCCCAGCCATAATTACGAACCAGTTAATACGCTTGTAGTCACTGTTCATTAATAATAATAATGGGAAAATAAAATTCATTGCCAACATGCCAAAGAATGGTAATTTATAATCTTCAATACGTGTTACAAAATAAGTCACCTCTTCTGGTATATTAGAGTACCATATCAACATAAATTGCGAGAACCACAAATACGTCCAAAAGATACTAATACCAAACATAAATTTAGCTAAATCATGAATGTGGCTATCATTTACAAATGCTAATAAGCCTTTAGATTTTAAGTAAATCGTAACCATTGCAATTACTGTAATACCACTTACAAACATACTTGCAAATACGTACCATCCAAATAATGTGCTAAACCAGTGTGGATCTACACTCATTATCCAATCCCAAGACATCATAGACTCAGTGTAAATATAAAACACTAAGAAAGCCGCAGAAATTCTAAAATTCTTTTTGAAGTTTTTGTTATCCTCCGCAGTATCTTGTGCAATAGAAAATTTTCTTGAGAAATATCTATATAAAGACCAACCCGCTAGAAAAATAGCACCTCTGATTAAAAACCAAGGCTTATTTAACCAACTCTGCTTGCCTTGTATAAGCTCATCATGAGCTACCACCTCAGGATCCATCCAAATAAAGATGTGTTTATCTGCCAAAAACGCTATTAATAAAACTATAATTCCACCAGGCAAGACATAAGAGGTAATACCTTCCATTACTCTGAATAAAACCGGAGACCAGCCTGCTTGCGCTGCATATTGTATGGCGTAAAAAGCTAATACTCCTAAGGCTATCATAAAGAAAAAGAATGCAGCTACATAGAGTGCAGACCATGGACGGTTATGTATTTGATGTAATACATGTTCTTCATGGCTCATTTTATGTCCATCATCTACATATTCTGCATCATGCTCAGCATCGGAATATGCGTCATTATCGTCTAGAAGTGTTTCAGATTCTACGTGCGTTTCACCAAGACCTTCCGCTGCATGCTCAGAACCATGGTCATCTGAAGCATGCGTATCACCATGATGTGATTCACTAGCTAATAACTCTTTAACATCCTCAACTGTTTCATAATGGTGAGAATCTATGAAGCCATAGCTAACACCTAATAATCCTAAAACTATTAAAATGATAGCGCCTATTTTTAATCGATTTGAAATTTTATATTCCATTTATATAATCTTTATCTAAATCTTATTTATCTAAATCTGCCTTTAGTTTCGCGACATATTCTGCAACTTGCCAACGCTCGCTTTCATTCAATTGATTTGCATAAGAGCCCATTGAATTTTTACCATAATAAATAGTATGATATATACTACCTATTGTTATATCTTTTTCTGCATAACTACCTGGTATTATCAGGTCCTTTTTTGCTAATGTACCATCACCAGCACCTTTAATACCATGACAAATCGCACAATATATAGTGTATAACGGCCCACCAACTTCGTAATCTACCTGTGTAGAATCTAAAGGACTTTTTAAATTAGCCTTAGCTTCTTCATAACCTTCAACTGTATTGTCAATTTCGAACGGCATAAAATCGCCTCTCGGAATTGTTCCATCTACTGGTAACCTAGCTTCCATATCATATTCAAAAATCTGATTACCTTCAACATCTACATCTGCTTCTTGGTAAGTTTCATAACCAACAGACTCATACATGTTAGGCATATACTGATAATTAGGTCTCGCATTCTCTTGACAAGATATAAACCCTACCAACATCACTAGAACTACGGTATATTTAGCGTCTATTTTCATATTAATGTGCATCTTCTTTATCAACAATATTTATTTCTGCGGCTCCTGTATCTTTTAATAAAGACATTAAGTCAGTCTCATTATTATGAATCGCAATCTCCATTAAGAAATGATCATCGGTTGTTCTTGGATCCGGATTCTCTGCTTTTTTGAATGGCCACATTCTACTTCTTAAGTAAAATGTTATGACCATTAAATGCGCTGCAAAAAACACAGTCAACTCAAACATAATTGGCACAAATGCAGGCATATTTTCCAAATAGCTAAAACTTGGTTTTCCACCAATATCCTGAGGCCAATCCTGAATCATTATAAAATTCATCATAACAATCGCGACGGTAAGGCCAACACAGCCATACATAAACGATGTAATTGCGATTCTTGTTGGTGCTAATCCCATTGCCTTGTCTAGTCCATGAACTGGAAAAGGTGTATATATCTCTTCAATATGATGCTTTTCTGCCTTTACCTTTTTAACGGCCGACATTAATACATCATCATCTGTATAAATAGCATGAATTACTTTTGAAGCTTCCATAAACTATATTAGTTGTTTAATAATTTTTTAGCTTGCCCAGACCAATCATCACGTTCTGCCCTACCTGGGAAAGAACCAGTTATTTCGTCTAACAAGTCATATTCTCTCTTCGTCATTTTACTTACTTGAGCGTAAGTAAAAATACCTAATGTATTTAAGGTTTCTTCCATTTTTGGGCCAATACCACTTATAACCTTTAAGTCATCTGCAGTTTGCACATCAGGATCAAATCTACCAACACCTTCCAACAAGTTTCCAAGTTTCTCAACATCATCTTGCAATGGTTTAGAAGCTGTAGTTTCTGCTGGAAGTTTATAATTAGATGTTCTTGCATCTGCGCCAGTACCTACAAGGGAATCTCCACTTTCTCTAATTCTTTTATAACGTTCACCAGAAGATTTTAAAATGGTTTTAACTTCTGCCTGTGCTATTACAGGGAATGTTCTAGAGTATAGTAAGAACAATACAAAGAAGAAACCAATAGTACCGATAAAAATACCTATATCTACAAAGGTTGGTGAAAACATTGTCCAAGAAGATGGTAAGTAATCTCTATGTAATGATGTTACAATAATTACAAAACGCTCAAACCACATTCCAATATTAACCACAATAGAAATAAAGAATGAGAACATAATACTCGTTCTTAACTTCTTAAACCACATAAACTGAGGTGAGAACACGTTACAAGTCATCATTGCCCAATATGCCCACCAGTAAGGACCAGTTGCTCTGTTTAAGAATGCATACTGCTCATATTCTACACCAGAATACCATGCGATAAATAATTCGGTAATATATGCCACACCAACTATAGAACCTGTAATCATAATTACGATGTTCATTAGCTCAATGTGCTGTACTGTGATATAATCTTCCAGATTACACACCTTACGCATTATTATAAGAAGCGTATTAACCATGGCGAATCCTGAGAAAATCGCACCTGCAACAAAGTAAGGTGGAAAAATCGTTGTATGCCAACCTGGAATTACCGAAGTAGCAAAGTCAAAGGATACGATGGTGTGTACAGAAAGTACTAATGGCGTTGCTAAACCTGCAAGTACCAAAGATACTTCTTCAAATCGTTGCCAATCTTTAGCCCTTCCTGACCAGCCAAAACTTAATAATGAATATATTTTCTTTTGAAAAGGTCTAACCGCTCTATCTCTGATCATTGCAAAATCCGGAAGCAATCCAGTCCACCAGAAAACAAGCGAAACAGATAAGTACGTAGAAATTGCAAATACATCCCAAAGTAGTGGTGAGTTAAAATTAACCCATAAAGATCCAAATTGATTAGGAATTGGTAATACCCAATATGCTAACCAAGGACGACCCATGTGTATAATAGGAAATAGACCTGCCTGAACTACCGAGAAAATTGTCATTGCCTCTGCAGAACGGTTAATTGCCATTCTCCACTTTTGACGGAATAATAAAAGTACCGCCGAAATTAATGTACCTGCGTGACCTATACCAACCCACCAAACGAAGTTAGTAATATCCCACGCCCAGTTTACGGTCTTATTAAGACCCCATACACCAATACCGGTTGAAATGGTATAAATAATACAACCTATTCCCCAAAGGAATGCTACCAAAGCAATACTGAAAACAATCCACCATGCTTTGTTGGCTTTGCCTTCAACTGGTCTAGCTACATCAACAGTAACATCGTGATACGATTTTTCTCCAGTGACTAAAGGTCTTCTAATAGGTGCTTCGTAATGAGACGCCATAATTATATACTTGTTTCTTTATTATTTATGCTTTTGATGTGTTTCTCACTTTTGTCTGATAAATTACGTTAGGTTTTGTTCCTACGCTTTCTAACAAGTGATACATACGATCATTTTCTTTTAATTCAGCAATTTTACTGTCTTTGTTATTGATATCGCCAAATACCATTGCTCCATTTCCACATGCCGCAGAACAAGCTGTTTGGAATTCACCGTCTTCAACTAAGCGACCCTCTCGTTTCGCATCAAGAATCGTTTTTTGTGTCTTTTGAATACACATAGAGCACTTTTCCATAACACCTCGAGAACGAACAGTAACATCTGGGTTAAGAACCATACGCCCTAGATCATCATTCATGTAATAATCGAACTCATCATTCTTATTATATAAGAACCAGTTAAAACGACGCACTTTATAAGGGCAGTTGTTTGCACAATACCTAGTACCCACACAACGGTTATAAGCCATGTGATTTTGTCCTTGACGACTGTGTGCTGTTGCCGCTACCGGACATACAGTTTCACAAGGTGCGTGATTACAATGCTGACACATTACCGGCTGGAATGCTACTTGAGGATTGTCTGCAGGATTTTCCATCTCTCCAAACTCGCTCAATGAACTACCTAGTCCGGAAATGTTTTCCTTTTTCTCATTATCACCCTCAAATGACTCTTCAGAAGAGTAGTATCTATCGATACGCAGCCAATGCATATCTCTACTTCTTCTCATTTCTGTTTTCCCTACAACTGGTACATTATTCTCTGCGTGACATGCTATAACACAAGCACCACAACCTGTACAAGCATTAAGATCTATTGAAAGATTAAAGTGATGTCCTACAGAACGATCAAAACCTTCCCATAAATCAACATCTGGAGATGTTACAGGGGTTTCTATATGATTTAAGGATACTTCAGGAACTTTATTCCATACATTTTTATCCTTAGTATTAAAAATTTCTAAACTAGTTTCCTTAATAATGTCTCCACGACCCATTAAAGTGTTGTGAAGTTGAACACATGCAAATTCGTGCATTCCTGCTACCTTACTAATAGAAACATTTTGGGTAGCACTAAAATTCTGATATAAAGGGTAGGCGTTAACACCAGTCTTCATTTCTTCTTTAAGCGCTTGCGAAGATCTCCCATATCCAAGTGCAATACCAACAGAACCTTTTGCTTGACCTGGCTGAATAATTACAGGAACATTTTCAATAGTTACACCATTGACAGTAACATTAACATAACTTCCGTTAAGTCCACCATTTGCCACATTTACATTCACCAGGTCCATTGCATCAGCGTCTGATTTGGAAACGGTAATGTAATTATCCCAAGTAGTTCTTGTAATCGGATCCGGAAACTCTTGTAACCATGGATTGTTAGCCTGCTGTCCATCACCCATACCTATTTTAGTATAAAGTGATAACTCCATACCCTCAGACTTAGCTGAATCTGCAAGAGCTCTTGCTGCAGTCCCTCCTGTTAACACATTCGATTCTAAGATTGTTTCTTCTACTGTAGTCTCATCAGAATTACCTAAACCAAAGCTATTAGAAACATCATCGACCATACCACCAACAATGGTTTGTTCGCTATTACCTGTGCTAGATGTTGATGAAGACATGTAAACACCATCTTGTACAGCCTTATTAAAGGAAGTGCCGTTTAATATATTACTTGTCCAGTAAGACTTTAGAAAATCCCTGTAAGACCCTGAAGTCTCATTCCATGCCATTAAGACTTCTTGAAACTGTTTTGTGTCAAATAAAGGTCTAATAGTTGGTTGCATCATTGAGTAGTGTCCTGACTTAAACTCAAAATCTCCCCAAGACTCAAGGTCATGAGGTGTAGCTGCTATATATTCAAATTTTGTAGAGGTCTCATCTTGCTTCATTGAAAAGGCAATAGATAAGTCTGTTTTAGCCAATCCTTCTGCGAAGTCAACTGGATTTGGTAAACTATACAAAGGGTTAACGCCATTAGTAATAATTGCACCAACTTTTCCAGCTTTCATATCTGCGATTAACTGCATAACAGCCTTATCACTTCCTTGTCTTGTAAAGATTGTAGTCTTAGGATCAAAAGCAGCACTTTGTAATTGCTCATTAATTTCTAAAACGGTAGTTTGGGCATTCACATCCTGTATTCCTGATACAACAACCCCATTACTTCCCGCGCGACTCAATTCTTTCGCAGCGGCTTTAACCGCCTCATCTAAACCTGCTGGTAAAACACCAGGCAATGCAACGCCTGAAATATAACTGTATAATTTTGCCAGCGCTAATCTTTGCTCGCTAGGCTTTAAAGGCACTCGCTTATCTGCATTAGCTCCTGTTAAAGACATATTTGATTCGAACTGAATATGTCGTGACATATTCCCGTTAGTAGGAATACGTGTTTTAGAATACCCAGAATCAAAACCACCACCTTGCCAGTTTCCTAGGAAATCGGCGCCAATAGAAACAATCGTTTTGGCTTTTGAAAAGTCGTAATTTGCCATTCCACGCTTACCATATTTTGCTTGGTAAGCATCTAAGGTTGCAGACTCTGATACAGCATCGTAAGTTACATGACTTACATTACCATACTTAGACTTAAAATCTGAAATAAGTTTATTTGTTGAAGGACTAGGCATGGTAGATGTTAATAAAACAATTGCCTTACCATTAAGCCCTTTTAATTTTGTTGTCGTTTCCGACATAAAAGTATCCCAAGAAATGTTGGCACCAGATTTCATAGGGGATTTAACCCTAAGACTATCGTATAACCCTAAAACTGATGCATTAACTCTAGCATTAGCCACACCATTGGTAGGTGCATCGGTGTTATTTTCAATTTTTATTGGTCTACCTTCTCTTGTTTTTACTAAAACACTAGCGAAATCAAATCCATTTGCAATTGTAGTTGCATAGTAATTAGCAACACCAGGAATAATCTCTGTTGGCTGAACTACATAAGGAATTGATTTAATCACTGGTCCTTCGCACGCTGCCAATGAGGCTGCAGCTGTACTAAAACCAACGTATTTTAAGAAATCACGACGCGATGTTGATGAAGACTCTAATGTGTCTTTATCGCCTAAAAACTCGTCTGTTGGAATTTCTTCCACAAACTCATTTTGCTGTAGCGTCTCAACAATAGAGCTATTTTCGTTTAGCTCTTCAACACTTTTCCAGTATTTCTTGTTTGATGACATATAATTCTATATTACTTCTTAATTTCTATTAATAATGACACTTACCACATTCCAATCCACCCATCTGTGCCGCCGTCAATTGCTCTACACCGTACTTCTTAGATAATTCTTCATGTATCTTTGTGTAATACTCATTATCTTTCACGTTAATGTTGGTTTCTCTGTGACAGTTAATACACCAGCCCATAGTTAAAGGAGCATATTGGTACATAACTTCCATCTCTTCTACAGGACCATGACATGTCTGACACTCAACACCAGCAACTGAAACGTGCTGAGAGTGATTAAAATATGCGAAGTCTGGTAGATTATGAATTCTAATCCATTTTACCGGACTAGTCTCTCCCGTATATTGTTGCGTCGTTGCATCCCAACCTACGGCTTTATATAATTTTTGTATTTGCGCATTGTAATCCACTCCATATTCACTTATACCTTCTGCCTGTGTTTCATCACCAACCTGAGCGATTGATTTGTGACAGTTCATACAAACATTTAATGATGGAATACCAGAATGCTTACTCACTCTTGCAGAAGAGTGACAATACTTACAATCAATTCCGTTTTCACCAGCATGAATTCTATGCGAATAGTGAATTGGCTGCACTGGCTCGTACCCCTGATCGATGCCTACCTGCATAAAAAAGCCATAAACAAAATACGCACTTGCCAGTAAAAAGAAAATGACCGTAACTAAAACCAAAAACTGATTTTGCACAAATGCTTTCCAGATTGGTGTACCTTTTTCTTTAACAGGAACCTCAATTCCTTTCTCATCAGCAAAACGTTTTAAAGTTCTGTTTACAAGAACCAATGCACCTGCTAATAAAGCAAATAATAAAGCTAAAGCAGCTAACATTATATCGCTAGATAAACCATCGCCACCACCGCCTTGAACGCCAGTTGGAACTTCTGCCACAACAGGTTCTGGTTTTGGCTCTGCCGTATAAGCTAAAATATCTGAAATGTCTTGATTAGACAACTGCGGAAAAGCAGTCATCGCTGTCTGATTGTATTCCGCATAAATTTTAACAGCGTAAGGATCACCCGACCTGATCAATCCCGCACTATTTTTAATCCATGCATTAATCCATTCTCTGTCTAAACCTTCTTCTTCTGCTAACCTGGTTTCTACGTTACGTAACGCAGGCCCAGTCATTCTACTGTCTAGTTTGTGACAAGAAGCACAATTTGTTCTATACAAAGCTTTCCCATTAACCGGGTCGCCTTCTTGAGCTGTAAGTGAGGTTGAAAACGTAAGTAATAAAATAAAACCTAAATAAAGAATCTTTGAGGTTAAATTACGGTAGATCACCTGTTTCATATTGTTAGTTGAATTATCTTCTAAACTTTGGTATGATTTTTTCATTAAAAATGTGAAAAAAGATGTTTATAAAAACTCATGCAAAAGTAAGATATAAAGTCGATTTTAGAAATGTTAGTGAACTGTTAATAATCAATTTATAATAATTCTAAATAACATTTTTATCACGTTATCGTTGAATAACATACCTTTGTAATTAAATATAAAAATATGGCATTAAGAATCAAATATTTAGGAGTCGCATTATTACTTTCTGTGTTTTCATTTTCATCATTTGCACAGCAAGGCGAGGTAAATGTGAGTCAACATAAGGACATAGATAAATTATTAGAGTATAAAAAGGATATTAAAACCACTTCAGTTTACAAAATACAGGTATATCAAAGTGTCGATCCTGATCTGGCTCAGAGAGAAAAATCTAATTTTTTAAACAGCTATGGTGAATGGCCTGTAGATATTGTTTGGAACACGCCGAATTATAAAGTTTGGGTTGGTAATTTTGCAACTCGACTTGAAGCCGACCGTGCTTTGTTACAGATTAAGAAAAAGTATATGTATGCCAATATTCTTCAGCCAAAAACTGACAATTGATAGGTTCAATTAACTAATTATATTGCATAAAAAAAGCGACAATGATGTCGCTTTTTTTATTCTATTAATTGAACATTATTTCAATTTTTTCTTTACTTCTACCTCTTGGAAGGCTTCGATGACATCACCTTCTGCAATATCGTTGTAGCCTTTAATTTGCATACCACAATCGTAGCCTTTAGACACTTCTTTAACGTCGTCTTTAAATCGCTTTAAAGCAGCTAATTCGCCGGTATGAATTACAACACCATCTCTAATAATTCTTATTCCAGAATTTCTAAAGATCTTACCGCTCATTACCATACAACCTGCAATGTTACCGATTTTAGACACCTTAAATATTTCTCTAATTTCTGCTGTACCAGTAACTTCTTCCTTAACCTCTGGAGACAACATCCCTTCCATGGCGTCTTTAAGATCATTTATGGCAGCATAAATAATAGAGTACGTTCTAATATCAATTTCTTCCTTATCTGCAATCATTCTTGCGTTACCAACAGGTCTCACATTAAATCCTACAATAATTGCATCTGAGGCACTAGCCAATAACACATCACTTTCGGTAATTGCACCTACCCCTTTATGAATAATATTAACTTGTATCTCCTCAGTAGAAAGTTTCTGGAACGAATCTGTTAAAGCTTCAACTGATCCATCCACATCTCCTTTAAGAATTATATTTAATTCCTGGAAATCACCGAGTGCTATTCGTCTACCTATTTCATCTAAAGTAATGTGACGTTGTGTTCTTACAGATTGTTCTCTTTGTAATTGTGTGCGTTTTGTAGCAATTTGCTTCGCTTCACGCTCATCCTGGAAGACGTTGAATTTATCACCTGCCTGAGGTGCTCCGTCTAAACCAAGAATTGATACAGGCGTTGCAGGACCAGCCTCAGCTACATCATTACCACGTTCATCCTGCATTGCTTTTACTTTTCCACTGTTTTTACCAGCTAAAACGTAATCACCAATTTTAAGCGTACCAGCTTGTACTAATACTGTAGAAACATAGCCTCGACCTTTATCTAAATAGGCTTCAACAACAGTTCCGTTTGCCGGTTTATTTGGGTTTGCTTTTAACTCTAATAATTCTGCTTCAAGCAATACTTTTTCTAAAAGTTCTTTAACACCTGTACCTATTTTAGCGGAAATATCATGGGATTGGATTTTACCACCCCAATCTTCTACTAATAGATTCATAGCCGCTAATCCTTCCTTAACCTTTTCTGGGTTAGCATCTGGTTTATCAATTTTATTTATTGCAAATACAATAGGAACTCCAGCCGCCTGAGCGTGTGAAATCGCTTCTTTTGTTTGTGGCATGATCGCATCGTCTGCTGCCACAACAATAATTGCAATATCGGTGACCTGTGCACCACGAGCACGCATTGCTGTAAATGCTTCGTGACCTGGTGTGTCTAAAAATGCTATTTCCTGACCATTCTCAAGCTCTACACCATAGGCGCCAATGTGCTGGGTAATACCACCCGACTCACCTGCAATCACATTTTCTTTTCTTATATAATCCAGAAGAGAAGTTTTACCATGATCTACGTGACCCATAACCGTTACAATTGGAGCACGTGGTTTTAAATCTTTTGGATCATCTGCAAATTCTTCAAAGGATTCTTCTATATCTGCGGTTACAAATTCTACACCATATCCAAATTCTTCTGCAACTATAGTTAAAGTTTCTGCATCTAACCTTTGGTTCATCGTCACCATCATGCCTAAGGACATACATGCTGAAATAACCTGAGTAACACCCACTTCCATCAAGGTAGCCATATCACTAACTGTTACAAATTCTGTAACTTTTATAGTCTTGCTTTCAGCTGCTGCAATCTCCTGATCAATCTCCGTTTGCTGACGGTGCTGATCTCTTTTTTCTCTACGATATTTAGCACCTTTACCTTTATTAGATTTTCCTTGAAGCTTCTCTAACGTTTCGCGGATTTGCTTTTGAACATCTTCTTCGCTCGGCTCCTCCTTAACAACTTTTGGCCTAGTGTTACCTCTACCTTTTTGCCCACCTCTTCGGTTGTCGTAATTTGGTCTTCCGCCGCTATCATTTCCGCCTTTACTAATTCGGCGTCTTTTCTTTTTATTATCTCCAGAAGCAGCTGGTTTTTTCTCGTCCTTTTTCTTTTTAGGTTTCTTAAATTGAGAAAGGTCTATCTTCTTACCAGTGGTAGTCGGTCCTGAGAGTTTCTTATACTGCGTTTTTAAAGTTTCCTCCGCTGGCTCTGCAGGCGCTTCAGAAGACTCCTCTTTCTTAACCTCTTTCTTCTCAACTTGTTTAACTTCCTCCTTTTTCTCTACGTCCTTTGCCTTTGGAGTTTCTTTTTTAGGCGCTTCTTTAACTTCCGCTTTTGGTTCTTCAGTGGATTTAGGTTTAGGTTTTGGCTTGTCTAAGTCTATTTTCCCTACTTGCTTTGGACCGCTCAAATCAGCTTTAGCTTTAACAACAGGCTCCTCAACGGGTTTTGCCTCTTGTTTCTGCTTTTCTTCTAATTCGCGCTCACGCTGTAAACGAAGCGCTTCCTTTTCCTTCTGCTTTGCTTCACTTACTTCTTGAGCCTTTTCACGTTTGGTTGCGTCTGTCTGAAATTCATCAGATAACGTATCATAAACCTCTTGCGAAATTTTAGTATTAGGACTTTTCTCAATCTCGATACTTTTGGATTCTAAAAAATCCACAGCACGATCGATTGAAATATTCAATTCCCTTAATACTTTGTTTAATCTTATTTGAGCCATAAATTGCCTGTAATATAACTTAAAATTATGTGATACCAATAGTTGTAAATAATTTCTAAAACTACTTACAAACTATAACTGGTATTTTTAGTCTTCGAATTCTTCCTTAAGAATTCTTATAACTTCTACTATTGTTTCTTCTTCTAAATCTGTACGCTTCACAAGATCTTCAACATCTTGCTCTAAGATACTTTTAGCTGTATCTAAACCAGCTTTACTGAATTCGTCAATAATCCAAGAATCGATTTCATCAGAGAACTCTTTTAATTCTACATCTTCTTCTGCACCTTCTCTAAATACATCAATTTCATATCCTGTTAGCTGCCCTGCCAATCGGATGTTATGACCACCTCTACCTATTGCTTTAGATACTTCCTCTGGTTTTAACAACACCTCTGCACGCATGTTCTCTTCATCTAACTTTAGTGATGTTACCCTTGCCGGACTCAATGCTCGAGTCACAAAAAGTTGAACATTATTGGTGTAATTAATAACATCTATATTTTCATTACCAAGTTCACGTACAATACCGTGGATTCTAGATCCCTTCATACCAACACAAGCTCCTACCGGATCTATTCTGTCATCATAAGAATCTACTGCTACTTTAGCTTTTTCACCTGGAATACGAACAACCTTTTTAACAGTGATTAAACCGTCAAAGACCTCTGGTATTTCCTGTTCGAACAATTTCTCTAAAAATAGTGGAGATGTTCTAGACATTATAATTGCTGGCTTACTTCCTTTTAACTCAACACTTTCAATAATACCTCTTACGTTTTCACCTTTTCTAAAGAAATCTGAAGGAATCTGTCTATCTTTTGGAAGAATTATCTCATTTCCATCATCATCTAGCAAAATAATTGCTCTGTGACGAATATGGTGTACTTCTGCTGTATAGATCTCGCCTTCTAACTCTTTAAAGTGCTTATAAATATTGGTGTTATCGTGCTCATGAATTTTAGAGATTAAATTTTGTCTTAATGCTAAAATTGAACGCCTTCCTAAATCAATAAGTTTAACTTCTTCTGCTACATCTTCACCAACTTCAAAATCTGGTTCTATTTTTTGCGCTTCAGACAACTCTATTTCTTGATTTGGTTCTTCTACTTCACCGTCGGCTACAACAATTCGGTTTCTCCAAATTTCTAAATCTCCTTTGTCTGGGTTTATAATGATATCAAAATTATCGTCATCACCATACTTCTTCTTTAATGCATTACGTAATACATCTTCTAGAATCGCCATCAGCGTAACTCTATCGATTAACTTATCGTCCTTAAATTCTGAAAATGATTCAATTAACGCTACATTTTCCATAATTGATGTGAATTAAAATTTTATCTTAACTTTTGCTTCTTTTATATTCTCGAATGCCACATTGGCTTCTTTGGTCACAGTAACTTTTCCTTTTCCTACCGGCTTTGGTTCTCTAGTTTTCCACTTTAAAACAATACCTTTTTCATCCACGCCTGAAAGCTCACCTTCAAAACTTTGGTTATCACCCGTTTTCACCTCCAAGTTTCTACCTATGTGCTTTTTGTATTGCCTAGGCAAAACTAAAGGGGTAGCAGCGCCAGACGATAATACTTCAAGAGAAAAATCGTGCTCCTCTCTGTCTATATTATGCTCTATGGCTCGGCTAATAAACATACAATCCTCTACCAAGACTCCATTATCTCCATCTATAATAATCTTAATCGCATTATCGTTAGACACCGAAAAATCAATAAGAAATAAATCTTGTCTCTCTTCCAGCGCTTTTTGCAATAAATCTTCTACGGTTTTCTTAAACATGTCTTGATATAAAAAGAGAGGACTTTTCGTCCTCTCGCGTATGCATTTCTGTAAACAACGGTGCAAATATACGATATTTTTATTGATTTTTCAAAGGTATATAATATGGATTTATTTTCATAAATTTATAAGACTAACAAAAATCAACACTATGAAGAAAATATTAGTTCCTACAGATTTTTCTGAAGCTGCAGAAAATGCGTTAAAAGTGGCTGCAATACTCGCAAATAAATACGGCTCAGAAATCTATTTATTGCATATGATGGAAATACCGATGCAACATATAGATCCTGGTGCTGTACAAAGTGATATTCCTGAAGCTCTGTTTTTTATGAAATTAGCCCATAAAAAATTTGAAGACCTTATAGAAAGCGATTACTTGGAAGGCATTACAATTCATGAGACTGTAAAAGCAGATATCACCTTTAACGAAATAAAGGACTCCTGTAAGGAATTTGATATTGATTTAATAGTAATGGGTTCTCACGGTGCTTCTGGACTTAAAGAAATGTTTGTAGGTTCTAATGCCGAAAAAGTTGTACGCACATCTGAAGTACCAGTACTGGTTATTAAAAATGAGCATAACCATTTTAATGTATCTGACTTTGTATTTGCTTCAGATTTTAAAAATGATAATAAAAAAACATATGAGCAGGCGGTTAATTTCGCTAAGGCTTTTAATGCCAAAATTCACTTACTAATGGTTAATACTGCAAATGATTTTATGACCTCGTACGATGCACAAGCGCGTATTAACGATTTTATTGCAGGACAATCTTACGACAACTACACTATTACCGTTCATAATGACACCACAGTAGAACAAGGGATCCTAAATTTCTCAAAAGATATTAATGCTGATTTAATCGGGATTAGCACCCACGGTCGACAGGGAATAGCGCATTTTTTTAATGGTAGCCTTAGCGAAGATTTAGTAAATCACGCAAAACGACCTGTGATAACATTTAAAATATAATGCTTAAATATTTGTAAATAAAAAAATCCTAATCGCAATGATTAGGATTTTTTGTTGGCCCACTAGGTTTCGAACCTAGACTCTTCGGTACCAAAAACCGATGTGTTAGCCAGTTACACCATGGGCCAATCTCTAAAAGAGGATGCAAATTTAAAACAAAGTTTTACTTCAACAAAAAAAAAATGAAAAATTATTGAAATAACTTAACGTTAACTTAAAAACTTAGGCATTACTATAATAATTAGTAAATTCGCCAGCACTATAAAGTACAGTTTACATGACCGATTTTAACTTTAAGAAATGGAACAACATACTAGCGTGGTTAGTATTTGTTATTGCCTTTACAGTTTATGCACTTACCATAGAACCAACAGTTAGTTTTTGGGATGCTGGTGAGTATATCTTAACTTCAGCTAAGCTTCAAGTTGGTCATCCACCAGGAGCTCCATTGTTTCAAATGATGGGAGCTTTTTTCTCCATGTTCGCTTTAGAGCCATCTCAAATTGGAATGTTATTAAATATGATGAGCGCTGTTGCGAGTGCTTTTACCATACTATTTATGTTCTGGACTATTAGTATGCTCTTGGTCAAGTTAGTTAACTTCCATAAGAAATCTAGCCCTAGTAAGGGTATGGCTATATTAGGCAGTGCCCTTGTAGGATGTTTAGCTTTCACCTTCACGGATTCATTTTGGTTCAACGCTGTTGAAACAGAAGTATATGCTATGGCTACACTAATTATGGCCATAATGTTTTATTTGGCTTTACGCTGGGAACAGGATATGCATAATCCCAGGGGTAATCGCTGGCTTATACTCATAGCCTTTGTGATTGGCTTATCATTTGGTGTGCACTTTATGGGTCTTCTAACAATCCCTGCAATAGGTCTTATTTACTACTTTAAGAATTATAAAACCATTACCCTTAAAAACTTTATAATAGCCAATATTGCGTCTGCAGCTATCCTATTATTTATTTTTAAATTACTCTTACCTTCTACGCTCAAGTTATTTGGTTATCTAGAAGTGTTTTTTGTAAATTCTATAGGACTACCTTTTAACTCAGGCACTATAATTACAGGTTTACTCGTAATTGCTTTATTTTATTTCGGCTTAAATTATACAAGAAAAAAGGGACTTAAACATGCTAATACTCTAGTACTGTGTCTCATGTTTATTTTTATTGGCTTTTCATCCTGGATGATGCTTCCTATTAGAGCAAATGCTAATGTAATTATTAACGAAAATGACCCCTCAGATGCGCGCGAATTATTGGCCTATTATAATTTAGAACAATACCCGGAAACTCATTTATTCTACGGTCCTCAGTTTACTGAAGTATATTCTGGCCAGGACAAAGATGAGCCATTTGTAGACGATAAGAAGAATTATGAGCGAGACGAAGAATTAGGTAAATATGTAATTATAAACGACTGGAAGGACAGCAAGCAAAATTACAATCATGATCATGCAGCAATTCTACCTAGAATGTGGAGTAGTGAGCATGCCGAAAATTACATGATGTTTACTGGACTTATTGATTTTAAAGTCAATCCCAACTTGCAGAATAGAGCTTATAATGAGGCACTAGGAGCAGGATTTTCGGAAGAAGAAGCCAATCAATATGCCTCACAAGAACGCCGACGTGTAGATCAACTCGTTACTGATTTTAAAATGCGTATTGCTAATGGTGAAATGGATTATGAAGGCTATGACAAATTTTTGAGAACCTATGGACAGCAATACCTCGAAGTAGAAAAACCATCTTTTGTTGATAATATCATGTACATGTTTCAATACCAATTTGGTTATATGTACTGGCGCTATTTTATGTGGAATTTTACGGGAAGACAAAATGACGTACAAGGGAAATACGATGATTTTAATGGTAATTGGATCTCTGGTATTGACTTATTAGATAAATGGCATCTAGGCATGTCCCAAGAAAATTTACCAACAGATGTTTTAGAAAACAAGGCCCGAAATACCTATTATTTTTTACCATTATTGCTAGGCTTAGTAGGATTTTTCTTTTTAATGTATACTGATGCAAAACGCTTTTGGGTATTATTAGTGTTCTTCTTACTCACAGGAATTGCAATTCAATTTTACACTAACGTTAGACCATTTGAACCCCGTGAACGTGATTACTCTGTCGTGGGCTCCTTTTATGTATTTGCCATTTGGATTGGGTTTGGAGTTTATGCTCTTTATGATTTATTAAAATCTAACTTTAAGACAAAATTGCTAGCACCAGCCATAACTGTGCTTTGTATTATAATTGTTCCTGGCATACTTGCTGCCAATAATTGGGACGACCACGATCGCTCTGGTAAATACACTGCTAATGCAATGGCTCGCAAATACCTGGAATCCTGCGCGCCCAATGCTATACTGTTTACTATTGGCGATAATGACTCATTCCCACTATGGTACTTACAAGAAATTGAAGGTGTACGAACCGATGTGAAAGTTGTAAATACAAGTTTATTCCAAACTGACTGGTATATCGATCAGATGAAACGTCAAGCTTATGAAAGTGAACCAATTCCTTCTCAATTAACACATAAACAATATAGAGCAGGTACCAGAGATATTATTATTAGAAGGGAAATTACTAATGACACCATACCAATAAAAGATTTTGTAGATTTTATATCAAGTGATAAACCCAGTACAAAATTTAAGTTTGTTGTAGAGCGACAAGGTGAAGATTCCAGACAGTATCCGAAGTATCTATTAAACACTAACTATTTTCCAACTAAGCATATAAGTATACCTGTAGACAAAGAGGCTGTACTTAAAAATGGAACAGTAAAACCAAAAGATGCAGATGAAATCGTAGATAATCTTTATGCCGAAATAAATACGAGCACTATTTACAAGAACCGTTTATTAATGTTAGATATCATAGCGAATAATAATTGGGAAAGGCCTATTTATTTTTCGGGTGGCGCTTATGGTGAAGAAGATTATATTTGGCTTAAGGACTATTTACAGTTAGATGGGATGTGTTATAAGTTGGTACCAATTAAGACACCTGTTAGCAGGGCTAATCCTTACGACATGGGCCG
Organism: Winogradskyella sp.; assembly: GCA_013002225.1. Classification (GTDB taxonomy): domain Bacteria; phylum Bacteroidota; class Bacteroidia; order Flavobacteriales; family Flavobacteriaceae; genus Winogradskyella. Next base: position 44,073 of record JABDKL010000131.1, on the reverse strand, counting down.
TGTTGATGCAGACTTGATGTACGAAAAAGTTAAGAATTGGAATTGGGGCGGAAGTGGTGAAGACATTTACCACGATATTGAAACGCGAAGAAATAGTATTACCTATAGAGGCAACATTGCTCGATTGATTGAACAGTTAATTAATGAAAATAAATTGGATAAAGCAGAAGAAATGGCAGATCTTGCTATGGAAAAAATGCCTGTAGAAATTTTCGGTTTTTATTCGTTATTAGAACCTTACATCAGCGCCTACTACGAAATTGGTAAAGTTGAGAAAGGCAGAGCATTATACAAGGAAGTTACCAATAAATATCAGGAAAACTTAAGTTATTTAAGTAACCTATCTTTAGATAATCAAAGGCGTCTTATAGATGACATCTATATGGATATACAGCGCTACAGAGCTTTAGTTGATATATTGGTAATTTATAATGATGAAGATTTTGCATTAGAGGAGACTAAACGATTTAACAACTATCTTAAATTGTTTGACCGATTGATTGGATCGCCTGAAGAAAATATTACACCAAATGAGGACATTGATATTAATGCCATTCTCAATGATACTATAGATAGCATTCCGCAAGAAACCACTAATTAATCAATGCAGATAATACCAGCAAAAACACCAGGATTTGTAAAATCACTATTTCCTAATTTAGTCTGGAGCGTTAATACTGGTAAAAAAGAACTCTATTTAACCTTTGATGATGGACCTATCCCAGAAATCACTGAATGGGTTTTACAACAGTTGAAAAATTATAACGCTAAAGCAACATTTTTTTGTATCGGTAGAAACATTGAAAAACACCAGCAAATCTTTAAGTCTATTGTAAATAATGGACATTCCGTTGGAAACCACACATACAATCACCTTAAAGGCTGGAAAACAGCTACAGACCTTTATATCGAAGACACTATCAAAACTCAAAAGTTACTATATCCAGATATTAAAATGCTTTTTCGCCCTCCCTATGGAAAATTTAAGGTGTCGCAAAGTAAACAACTTCAAAAATTGGGATATAAAATCATTTTGTGGGATGTTTTATCCTACGATTGGGATAGTTCTGTTAGCAAAAAAATGTGTTATAACAATGTAGTAGATGCTGCTAAACCTGGTAGCATTATCGTTTTTCACGACAGTATAAAGGCCAATAAAAACTTAACGTATACTTTACCTAAAATACTGGAGTATTATTCTAAAAGAGGTTATAGCTTTAAAGGTTTGTAGTTAGACGTACTCCTGCATAATACCAATAAGTGTATTTGCATCCTGCTCACCACTGTGGCGCCATTTCATCTCGCCACTTTTGTAAATAATCAAGGTAGGTAATCCTTTTACCCTGAGAGCCTCAGCTAAATCCTTATTTTTATCAACATCAATTTTAATGACTTTAGCCTTATCGCCTAGCGCAGCTGCAACATCCCTGAGAACAGGATGCATGGCAATGGATTGTTCGTTCCATTCTGTATAGAAGTCTAATAGTACCGGAATATCGACATCTATTAATTCCCCGAATTTTGACATACGCTGTTGTTTTAGTCAAACGTGTTTTACAAACCTACATAAAAAATATATAGAAAATCACATAGCACGTTTATTACGAGCAACATAAAAATAAACAATTGTTCATAATTATGCTTCTTTTTTACCTTTTTTAAGCTCTATCACTGTTATTTCTGGCCATATACCTACTCGTCCCGGATAACCTAAATATCCAAAACCTCGATTGACATTTATGTATTGACCAACAGATTCGTAAATCCCAGCCCATTGCTTATACCTCCACTTTACAGGACTCCATTTTATCCAACCTGGTATTTCAATTCCAAACTGCATACCATGAGTGTGACCACTAAGTGTTAAGTGATAATGATAGCTATCTTTCACGACCTCTTCGTTCCAATGACTTGGATCATGGCTCATTAAAATTTTAAAATCGTCCGGTTTAATTTTTTCTGAGGCCTTCTTTAAATCTCCTGCTTTTTTAAAGCCGCCTTTTCCCCAGTTTTCTACACCAATTAAGGCTAATCGCTCACCGTCCTTTTCAAGATATCGGCTTTCATTTAATAAAAGATCAAATCCAATTTCTTTTTGTAAATCAATTAAATCACTAAGATTTTGAGCTTTTTCCTCTGGCGTATCCCAATCTACATAATCTCCATAATCATGATTTCCTAAGACGGAGAATTTACCATCTTTTGCCTTTAATCGTTCGAAAGTAGACTTCCAGGGAATCATTTCCGTTGCCTTATTATTCACCATATCACCCGTAAATAATAAAACGTCCGATGCTTGTTCATTAATCAAATCAATGGCATATTCTATTTTCTTTTTGTTATCAAAACTCCCAGAATGAATATCACTGATTTGGGTAATTCTATATCCGTCAAAAGCTGCAGGTAAATCTTCAAAATGAAGTGTATAATTTAAAACTCTAAACCTGTACTTTCCGCGATACATACCATATAGCAGAGATGTAAATGGTATAGCTGCTAGCCCAAGTGCTATCTGACTTACAAATTTTCTACGTGATGGTAAATAAAATGTATCTTTTGTGACTAATTTATCATAAATCCCTAGAACACCTCTAATTATATCTTCTCCAAAAAGTATTGGCACTAAAACTAAGTTTAAAGACATAAAGGATAGTAAAAATCCAAAAGCATAGCTTTTAGCAGGACTAAGTACCCTACCCTCAGAAGAAAGTGAAAATTGAATTATAAAATTTCCAGCTATTACGATTGCTAAAATGACAAATAGGTAATGAAACCAAGTATACCTCGTAATAGTTTTAATGGCTTGAAAACCATAAATAGTCAATAAACTATATATAATTATAAAAATTACCCAACGCGTCATAAACAAATCTTAAGTTGCAAATTTAGAAAACGAATCTACAAATTATCACATCAATTTGTTAATGCTTTTAAAACAACATTTACCTCGGATGGTAATCAATTTAGTATATTAGGTGTTTTAATTTTTTAATAGATTCTAATGAAATTTAGATCGGCATTTGTTTTATTTCTTATCGTTCTAATTTTTAATTGCACTAAAACAAGCACCTTTGGTGAAACAATAATAGATCAACCACTTACACATTATGTAAATCCGTTTATCGGTACAGGTGGTCATGGCCACACCTATCCTGGTGCAACACTGCCTTTTGGAATGATGCAATTAAGTCCGGACACACGGCTGGATGGCTGGGACGGTTGCTCTGGTTATCATTATTCAGATAATTATATTTATGGGTTTTCCCATACACATTTAAGCGGCACAGGAATTAGCGATTATGGTGATGTGCTTTTAATGCCAACCAATGAAGTAAATTTTAATAATGGCTCGAACGGAAGGTCGGGATATCGCGCCCATTTTTCACATGATAACGAAACTGCACAACCTGGCTATTATAAAGTCCATTTAGATTCTACAAATATTGATGTGGAATTAACGGTTTCAAAACGCAGCGGAATCCACAAGTATCAATTTCCTGCAGCCGAAAATCAATATGTGGTTTTAGATTTAGAACATCGCGACAAGGTTTTAGATCATAAAATGAAAAAATTAAATAATTTTGAAATTAATGGTTATAGACACTCGTCAGCATGGGCAAAAGACCAACGCTTATTTTTTCATATTAAATTTTCGCATCCCATAAAATCGATTGTTTATGATGAAGATGGAACTGCTGTTTCAAAAAACTACAAATTCGAAAGTAAAAAAGCAGTCTTGCTTTTTGAAAATCCTAATAACGAACCTATCCTAATAAAAACTGGCATTTCGGCTGTTGATGAAGCAGGTGCGCTTAAAAACCTCGAAGCCGAAATTTTAAACAAAGATTTTGAAACCGTTAAAAAAGAAGCCCAACAAATTTGGGAATCGCAACTTGAAAAAATTGTGATTGAAAGTGATGATTTGGACAAGAAAGTAAACTTCTACTCAGCTTTATACCACACGATGCTGGCACCTCAACTATATCAAGATGTTGATGGACGTTACCGCGGCATGGATTTAGAAATTCATGAGACCAAAGATTTTGACTATTATTCCGTGTTTTCACTTTGGGACACTTATAGAGCCGCACATCCGCTTTATACAATTATTGAACAAGATAGAACCAACGATTTCATAAATACGTTTTTAGCAAAATACGATGAAGGTGGTATTATGCCCATGTGGGATTTGGCAGGCAATTATACCGATTGTATGATAGGTTACCACGCCGTACCAGTCATTGCAGATGCCTATTTAAAGGACATCAGAGATTACGATACCGAAAAAGCTTTTGATGCTATGAAGCATTCTGCAACCCGAGATAAATTCGGATTGGAAGCTTATAAAAAATATGGCTTTATTCCTGTGGACGAAGAAAGTGAATCGGTCTCTAAAACCTTAGAATATGCTTATGATGATTGGACCATTGCCCAAATGGCTAAAGCTATGGGCAAAACCGAAGATCACAAAACCTACATTCAGCGCGCGCAGTATTATAAAAATGTATTTGACCCAGAAACGAAATTTATGCGAGGACGTTTCAGAAATACCTGGTTTTCGCCTTTTGACCCATACGAGGTTAACTTTAATTATACCGAAGCCAATGCTTGGCAGTACAGTTTTTATGTACCACAGGATATTTCAGGATTTATCGATTTATTGGGAGGAAAAGACAAACTGGAAGCACAGTTGGATAATTTATTTTCTGCCAATACCGAAACCTCTGGCCGAAATCAATCGGACATCACAGGTTTAATTGGGCAATATGCACATGGCAACGAACCAAGTCATCATATGGCTTATCTATATAATTTTGTCAATAAACCATATAAAACTCAAGAAAGAGTGCATCAGATTTTAACGGAGTTATACACCATTGCACCCGATGGTATTTCGGGCAATGAAGATTGTGGCCAAATGAGCGCTTGGTACGTGCTTAGTGCTATGGGTTTTTACCCAGTAACGCCTGCCAGCAATCAGTATATCATCGGCACACCCTTGTTTAAAAAAGCGACTATTAATCTTGAGAGCGGAAAGCAATTCAATATAACAGCAAAAAATTTAAGCGATAGCAACATTTATGTCGAGAACGTAAAATTGAATGGTGAGGACTTAAACGTTACTTACATTACACACGACGATATAATTACTGGTGGCACTTTGGAGTTTACAATGACAAACAATCCAGCGGTTTGGGGAAGCACAGAAGGTAACGAACCAAAAACTGAAATTAATAACCATCTTATTTTGCCGTCACCTTTTATTGAAAAAGGAGACATCACATTTCGAGATTCTACTCAAGCAGTTTTAAATACTTCTGAAAAAAACGCCAAAATCTACTTTGCTTTTAAGGATGAAGATTTTAAGCTTTACGAAAAACCACTTAAGATTTATGAAAATACAAGTCTAAAGCTATATGCTGAAAAAGGCGAATTGAAAAGTCCAGTTTTAACGACTCCTTTTTATAAAATCGACCCGAACCTTAGTATAATTTTAGAAAGCGAATTTGCCAATCAGTATGCTGCTGGTGGCAACGATGCCCTTATTGATGGTATAAGAAGTACTAAAAATTATCGCACGGGAAGTTGGCAAGGTTATCATAATACAGATTTAGTAGCTACTGTAGATTTGGGTGCACTAAAATCCATTTCAACAGTCAAAGTTAATTTCTTAAGGGACCAAGGCGCTTGGATTTTTTATCCAACAGAAGTGCAATGTTTGGTTTCAAAAGACAATAAGAATTTCACACCTATACCGAGCCAGAAAATAAATGCAGCAGAACAAAATAGTGATATTGAAATCAAAACTGTGGAATTTGAGATTCCGAATAAGGAATATAAATACGTAAAAATAATCGCAATAAAACTGGGTGAACTTCCGGAATGGCACTTAGGTTATCCCATGGATGGGCGCAGCTGGATTTTTGTGGATGAAATTTCTATATATTAATTATGGCATTTAACGCATTAGTACCGACCTTAGAAGTTCAAAATATGGACGAATCAATACATTTTTATGAATCTTTTCTCGATTTTGAATGTGTTAATAGAGAAGGTAACCATTGGGCTTTTCTTCAAAAGGATGAAGTTGACATCATGCTAACGTCTCGTTTTAATACAGATAAATTCCCTAAGCCTGTTTTTACTGGCGGCTTATACATTTACGTTGACGATATCGATGTTATCTGGCAAATTCTAAAAGAAAAAGTTGATATTAGTTATCCATTAGAAAATTTTGAATACGGTATGCGAGAATTTGCAATATATGATAACAATGGCTATCGTATACAGTTTGGTCAAGAATTAAAAACTAACTAACCATTTAAAAATGAGTAATCAAAACAACAAATCTGCATTAACAACCCTTTGTACTGTCTTCTTTTTCTGGGGATTTATAGCAGCATCAAACAGCGTTTTTATTCCCTTTTGTAAAACCTACTTTAACATAGATCAATTTCAGTCACAACTTGTGGATTTTGCCTTTTATGGCGCTTACTATATTGGTGCACTTTTACTTTTTATTCTGTCCAGTCTAATTGAGCGTGATATCTTAAACAATTGGGGCTACAAAAACGGTATTGTATATGGATTATTGTTATCTGCTATTGGCGCCTTTATTATGTATCCTGTAACCTCTGGAGCAGAACAAGGACAAACGGCTGTTTTCTACTTAGTGCTCATAGCTTTCTTTATTGTGGCCTTAGGATTTTCATTGCAGCAGACCGCCGCCAATCCTTTCGCTGTTGCGCTAGGTGACCCAAAAACAGGCTCTCATCGTTTAAATTTAGCGGGTGGTATCAATTCTTTTGGAACAACCATCGGTCCAGTCGTAGTAAGTTTAGTAATCTTTGGTGCAGCATCCTGGAGTACAGATGAACTGGCCCAAATGATTAACAATAACGAGATTACCTTAATCACAGTTCAAAAACTCTACTTAGGCGTTGGAATCTTATTTTTAGCTGCAGCTGCATTATTTCACTTTTCAAAAAAATTGCCTGCACTTAAATCTAAAACTGCATTTGAGCCTGCAAATAAAGCACGAAATTTATTAATTGTCCTAACATTAATTATAGTCGCTTGCTTTGGCTATATTTTTTACACCTATGCCGATTTAGAAACGGCTACGGAGGAGGTAGAAAACATAAGATTAATATTATTATTTGTGGCCCTATTTGCTGTGGTGGCATCCGTGTTTTTTGCAAATTCAAAAGCAAAAATAAATGCCATTGGGTGGGGAGCAATGAAATATCCACAACTCGTTTTAGGCATGCTGGCAATTTTTACCTACGTTGGTGTAGAAGTTACTATTGGAAGTAATTTAGGAGAATTGTTAAAACAGCCTTTTGAAGGAACTGACTTAAATGCACTAGGGCTTCCTGTTTTAAATGATTCTGAACTTGGCTCTTACATTTCCTTATATTGGGGTGGATTAATGATTGGGCGGTGGGTTGGTGCTATTACCGTATTTAACCCAAGTAAAGGCTTAAAAAGAATCCTGTTGATTATAGTGCCATACGTTGCTTTTGGAGTAATTATTTTAGTAAATTCCATTAAGTATAGTTTTACAACTAATGAAATTATATTTTTCGCAATTTGTATTGCCATACAGGTTTTTGGATTCTTTTTGGCAAAAGATAATCCCGTTAACACCCTCAAAATATTTAGCCTTTTCGGTATTTTAGGAATGCTCGTCGGTTTGTTTTCTACCGGTAATGTAGCCTTGTTTGCCTTTTTATCTGGTGGGTTGTTCTGCTCTATAATGTGGCCTTGTATTTTTACTTTAAGTATTGCTGGACTTGGGAAATACACCTCACAAGGTTCAGCATTTTTGATTATGATGATCTTAGGCGGCGCCATTATTCCACCTGTACAAGGAAAGTTAGCAGATGTATTTACCATTCAATCTTCATATTGGATGGCTGTAGCTTGTTTCGGATATTTATTGTTTTACGCATTTAGGACCAAAACTGTTTTGGACAAACAAGGTGTGGAATACTAATCACTAAGCTTTGAAGAGAAGAAAATTTATAAAAAATACGTCATTAACAAGCATCGGATTAGCAATTGGTGCTTCGGTATTAAACTGCGAAGAAAATAAAAACAAGAAATCACACCCTATGACTTCAACAAAAAATAGAGTCCCTAAAGCCATTTGTACTTGGGGATTTGTAAATGCCAATGCCAGAGCTGGCGAAGAACTATCTAAGGGCACAAAAGCATTAGATGCTTCTATTGCTGGAGTTGCGGTTGAAGAAGAAAATTTAAAAAACACAACCGTTGGTAAAGGTGGCGCACCAGATAGAGAGGGCAATGTAACCTTAGATGCCTGTGTTATGGACAGTAATGGAGATTGTGGCGCTGTAGTTTGCGTCGAGAACATTGCTAATGTTGCCGCTTTGGCAAAACATGTGATGGAAGATACACCTCATGTCATGCTTGCTGGAGAAGGCGCCGAGGAATTTGGATATTCTAAAGGATTTGAAAAAGAAAATTTGTTGACCGAAGATTCAAAAAAAGCTTGGGAAGAATGGAAACAATCTCCTGAATACAAACCCATTATCAATATTGAAAATCATGACACTATTGGTATGCTCTGTATAGATAAAGATGGCGATATTGCGGGAGCCTGTACCACCTCGGGATTGTCCTATAAAATGAAAGGTCGTGTTGGTGATTCACCAATTATAGGTTCTGGACTTTTTATCGACAATGAAATTGGCGGTGCTGTAGCAACTGGTATGGGCGAAGAAGTAATGAAAACCGTAGGGAGTTTTCTCATTGTAGAATTAATGCGTAATGGAATGAGTCCACAAGAGGCTTGTGAAGAGGCTGTACATCGTATTGTTACTAAAAATGATAGATATAAAGATTTTCAAATAGCCTATATTGCCATGGATAAAACTGGTGAGGTTGGTGCCTATTGTATCCATGAAGGCTTTACTTATATGCGTTATGAAAATGGTATAAACGACAATGTAAAAGTCGATTTTTACAACAAAGCCTAAAACCACTTAATCGTCAGCTTGGCAATTTTTTCTTTGAAACTCGTATAGGGTGGAAATAATAATTCTGTTACTCCGAAGGTGTACTGTTTGATAAATGCGCGCTTGTTGCTAAAAGCTTCAAAGCCAAAAAACCCATGACTTTTACCAATACCGCTATTATTTATACCACCAAACGGTAAGTTATGATTGGTGTAATGAATAATTGTATTATTAATGCAGGTACCACCAGCTCTGGTGTTATTAATTATTTTTTTAATATTAGTCTTATTAGAACTAAATATATACAATGCCAACGGTCGTGCTTTAGAATTAATATAGGTAATTGCCAGATCCAGACTTTTATAAGTCACAATGGGTAAAATAGGTCCAAAAATTTCGTCTTCCAGGAGCATGGCTTCAGGTTTTAAATCAGAAATGATTGTTGGCTCAATATATTTTGAGCTAGAATCTCTATTTCCACCAAGCTCAACTTTACCGTTTTTTTGTTCTGCCTCTTGTAAATACGACTCCAGGCGTTCAAAATGTTTATCGGTAACAATTCTACCATAAGACTGAGAAGCTTTAGGATTTGCCGTAAAATAATGATTTAACCATTTTTTACAAGCTTCTATAAAATTGTCTTTTAAGGCTTCATCAATCAAAACATAATCAGGGCAAATACAAATTTGTCCTGCATTTAAAAATTTTCCCCACATAAGTTTTTTGGCCGCTTTATCGATATTGGCAGTACGATCTATAACTGTTGGTGACTTGCCACCTAACTCCAAAGTCAATGAACTTAAATTTTTGGATGCTGCTTGCATTACTATTTTACCAACTTTGGGAGAACCCGTAAAAAAGATATGGTTAAAAGGTAATTTTAATAACTCGGTGGATGTTTCTACTTCACCTTGAACCAATGCAACTTCATCTTCCTCAAAAATATCTGACACAATTTTCGCCATTAATTCTGATGAGTGTGGTGTCATTTCAGAAGGCTTAATAATTACGGTATTACCTGCCGCAATTGCAGAAACTAAAGGCCCGAATGTAAGGTTAAAAGGAAAATTCCATGGAGAAATGATTAAACAAACCCCTTTAGACTCGTATTTAATATAAGAACTGGAACCTAATAGTGTTAATGGCGTATCAACGTTGTGCTTCTGCATCCACTTATTTAAATGGGTTTTAGCATATTTAATTTCTTTTACAACAGTGTAAATTTCTGTGAGCTCTGTCTCTAATAGTGGTTTACTTAAATCTTTCTGTAAAGCATCCTGTATAGCTTCTCTATAAGTAACCTGTATCGCTTTTTGAAGTTTATTTAATGTATTTATTCTGGTCTTACAACTGGAATTACCTATGTGCAACTGGTTATTCTTTTGTTTTAAGAACAATTCGTAATAATCATTTTTTGTATAATCCATTGTAAACAAAGTGTTATTAGGTGTTGTCTATTTGCATTTCATCGATAGCACTCAGAGTCACATTGTATTTCGTCTATTTTATGCGCCTATTTGTCCAATTTTTAGCGATTTCACTGGGCTGTAAGCTCAATTTGTGCAGTTTAACGATGTTTTTTACAAACGCGTGTCAGTTATCTAATTATCGCCCTGTTTCATCTAAAATTTCGACTCACAATAAATATCCGACGTTTCTTTGATTCGAAGTTAAAACAAATATGGCTTCAAACAATTATGAAAAAAGGTTTATTCATCATATTATTTTTTACAATGTCTCTAGCAGGATTTGCTCAGCAAGATGTTGTAAGTAATATTGAGACTGAACTTGTTGAAACAGTTAAAGCTGAAAAGGTAGAAGTTAATAAGGCAACTATCTCTAAAGAAGCTAAAGCTAAATTTTTAAAAATCAACCGTAAGAAAAACAACGAAATTATAAGTATCAAGGCTTACAGAAAGAGTTTACAAATTAAAGTTAAGACTGTAAAACTTTGTTAAAATATTAATGTGCTATTAATCAATTGAAAGCCGAAACCTATGTTTCGGCTTTTTGTTTTTAGCGTTTTAAGAAGTATGATCTTTTTAACCTGAAAAGTCAATTTAATTTCACCTCCTATACTACTTTTAAAATTACAATTTGTGCTTTAGTTTAACGCCTAAGTTTTTGTAGTTTTATAGACTTCAAAATGAATTTTCATGTCAGACCAAAAACGTCTCTTTTTAGTAGATGCCTACGCTTTAATATTTCGTGGTTATTATGCCTTTATAAAAAACCCAAGAATAAACTCTAAAGGTGAGGATACCTCAGCAATTATGGGTTTTATGAACTCACTATTAGATGTTATAAAACGTGAACGCCCAGATCATTTAGCCGTTTGTTTTGACAAAGGTGGTAGTGTTGATCGCGTAGAAATGTATGAAGAATACAAAGCTAACAGAGATGAAACTCCAGAAGGTATTAAAACAGCTATTCCTCATATCTGTAACATATTAGAAGCTATGCATATCCCCATCATGGTTAAAGAGGGATACGAAGCAGATGATGTAATTGGCACGCTATCACGACAAGCAGAACAGGAAGGCTATAAAACTTTTATGGTGACGCCAGATAAAGATTTTGCGCAATTAGTTACTGAAAACATATTTATGTACAGACCCGTATTTGGTGGTGGTTATGAAACCTGGGGAATACCTGAAGTTCAGAAAAAATTTGAAGTATCTGATCCAATGCAAGTTATTGATTTCCTTGGAATGATGGGCGACTCTAGTGACAATATTCCCGGCCTACCAGGTGTTGGAGAGAAAACCGCAAAAAAATTTATTACCCAATTTGGCAGTATGGAAGGTTTATTAGCCAATACCGACCAACTTAAAGGAAAAATGAAGGAGAAGGTAGAAGCGAATAAAGAACTCGGTATGTTGTCTAAACAGCTTGCTACTATTATGTTAGATGTACCTGTAACTTTTAATGCCAAGGATTTTGAATTGGACCAGCCCGACATCAGTAAGGTAACAGAAATATTTGAAGAATTGGAGTTTAGACGACTTAAAGACAACTTTTTAAAGACTTTTACACCCCAGGACACAGACGCTTCAGCAAGTAAACAACCAACAAGTAATCAGGCAAATAAACAATCTGATACACCTCAAAAATCGGCAGGAGCAGGCCAATTTTCGTTATTTGGATCCTCAGATTCTGATAACAATATTAATACATCTACAAACGGTAGACAAACCATAAATTCAACGTCTCACTTTTACCAAAGTGTAGTACCAGGTATGGCCACTAAACTGTTCGTTAAAAATTTACTGAACCAAACTTCTGTTTGTTTTGACACTGAAACAACGGGATTAAACCCATTGACGGCAGAACTCGTGGGGATTGCGTTTTCATGGGAAATTGGTAAAGGTTTCTACATTCCTTTTCCAGCCCAAAAGGAAAAAGCTCAAGAAATAATAGATATTTTACGACCTTTTTTCGAAAATGAAGGTATTGAAAAAATTGGTCAGAATTTAAAATATGATATTAAGGTTTTAGCAAAATATAATGTAGAAGTAAAAGGCAAGCTGTTTGATACCATGTTGGCGCATTATTTAATCAATCCAGATATGCGTCATAATATGGATGTGCTAGCGGAAACCTATCTTAATTATACGCCTGTTTCCATCACGGAACTCATTGGAAAAAAAGGCAAGAATCAGCTTTCTATGAGAGATGTTCCTTTAGAACAACAAACGGAATATGCCGTAGAAGATGCAGATATTACACTTCAACTAAAAGAACATTTCCAAAAAGAATTAGGAGAAGCTAATACACAGAAATTATTTGACGAGATTGAAATACCGCTTTTACGAGTCCTCGCCGATATGGAATTAGAAGGCATAAATCTCGATAAAGAATTTTTAAATGGGCTATCGGAAGAATTAAATAAGGATATTTCTAACCTTGAAAAGAATATTTATAAAGCAGCAGGAGAAGAATTTAATATCGCATCACCAAAACAATTAGGAATTATCCTTTTTGAAAAAATGAAATTGGTTGACAAACCAAAAAAAACAAAAACAGGTCAATACTCTACCGCAGAAGATGTGCTCAGCTATTTAGCAAAAGATCATGAGATTATTCAACAAGTTTTAGATTACAGAGGATTGAGTAAACTAAAGAGTACTTATGTAGATGCTTTGCCTTTACAGGTAGAAGCTTCTACAGGTAGAGTACATACAGATTACATGCAAACCGTTGCCGCTACTGGACGATTAAGTAGTAACAATCCTAATTTACAGAATATTCCGATCCGTACAGAACGTGGTCGCCAGGTGAGGAAAGCATTTATTCCAAGAAATGAGGAATATACCTTATTAGCGGCAGATTACTCACAAATTGAGTTACGCATTATAGCCGCTTTAAGTAAAGAAGAAACAATGATTGAAGCCTTCAAAAATGGCGAAGATATTCATGCCTCGACAGCGTCAAAGGTATTTAATGTTCCGTTAAATGAAGTTTCAAGAGAACAGCGTAGTAATGCAAAGACCGTAAATTTTGGAATTATTTATGGTGTTTCTGCTTTTGGTTTAAGCAATCAAACTGATTTATCACGAAGTGAAGCCAAAGATTTAATTGCAACTTATTACGCTACATATCCAAAACTGCGAGCCTATATGAGCGAACAGGTAGATTTTGCTAGAGAGAACGGCTATGTCCAAACGGTTTTAGGTCGCCGACGTTATTTAAAAGATATCAACTCTCGTAATGCTGTTGTTAGAGGTGCTGCAGAGCGTAATGCCGTAAATGCTCCAATTCAAGGGAGTGCTGCAGATATAATCAAAATTGCCATGATAAATATTTATAACCAACTTAACGAAGGCAATTATAAATCTAAAATGTTACTTCAAGTTCATGATGAATTAGTCTTTGATGTGTATAAAACAGAATTAGACACAATAAAAACTCTTATTAAGAACGAAATGGAAAACGCCTATAAAATGAGCGTTCCGTTAGATGTAGATATGGATATTGGAGATAATTGGTTAGAAGCGCATTAAAAACTAACAACTTTCTATATCTTAAATAAGTTAACCATTTTATGGTTTCAGTCAAGTTATTGAGCAGTTCAATAGTACATTAGTTCTATCAAAAACTACACATTATGAACAAGGATACAAATACAGACGAAAAACAAAAAGATAAGACAAGTATTTCTGAACAAGCCATTAATAAAAAAGAAGTTGATGGTAGAGATATCAACCATCAACAGAAGGATCGCAGAGAAATTCACCAACCTAGAGATAACGCCTAATCACAAATACCATGATAATTACAAAAGTATTAGGAGTTACAAGCGCATTTACTAAAAGCAAAAAAGCCAAAATTGCAATTTTAGCTTTAGAAATTGCAATTTTAGGATATGCGTTGTATCAGCAAAAAAAAGAAAGTAAAAATAAGCAGCTCAATTCATAAAAATTTATGATTTTGAAGTAATATTGTAGTCGTAAACAACTATGAGTATTATTTCTACAGACATTGCTAAGGCAGTAGAGCTATTAACTAATGAGGAATTGGTCGCTATACCGACAGAAACAGTCTATGGTTTAGCAGGAAATATATATAGTGATCTAGCCATTAAAGCTATTTTTGAAACTAAGCAGCGTCCCTTTTTTAATCCTTTAATAGTACATATCCCATCTTTAAAATCACTTTCGTCGATAGTTTCAAATGTTCCAGAAAAAGCTAAACTTTTAGCTGAAGCATTTTGGCCTGGCCCAGTTACGTTGGTCCTTAAAAAAAAGAATACCATCCCAGATTTAATTACCGCGGGCAAAAACACAGTAGCTGTTCGCGTCCCTAACCATCCCATAACGCTAGAACTCTTAAACCGATTACCTTTCCCATTAGCAGCACCGAGCGCAAATCCTTTTAGTAGTATAAGTCCGACTACAGCAAAACACGTAGAATCTTATTTTGATCATAAAATTAAAATGATTTTAGATGGAGGTGCGTGTAAAAGCGGAATTGAATCTACCATAGTTGGTTTTGAAGATGATGAGCCCGTTATATATAGGTTAGGCTCTACCTCACTTGAGGCTATTGAGCAAGTTGTTGGTAAAGTTAAAATTAAAAATAAAAAAGAAAGCAATGTTGAAGCTCCAGGAATGCTTGCACGTCATTACGCGCCTAAAACCAGAACTATTTTAACTAAAAACATTATTAAAGTAATTGAAGAAAATAGTTCAGGAAAAATAGGAGTTTTAGCTTTTAAGAACACTATTAAGCACGAAAATGTTACATTTCAAATCGTGCTTTCAGAAACCGCTAATATGGAAGAAGCTGCATCAAAACTTTATGATGCATTACATCAGTTAGATGAAAAAAATCTCGATATAATTATTGCAGAGAAACTGCCTACTAAGGGTTTAGGTAAATCTATAAATGATAGATTATCACGAGCTACCAAACAATAAATAGTAGGCTTATAACTAATAAATTAGTAAGCTCATCAGCTTTGGTATATTTTGTATACATAGTTTCAATCCCTAGATTTTTAATTTAGTTAGCAATGAATCAAACTATAAAATCATAAAAAACGCCTTCCCTTACTGGCGCTAAACCCTTACAGGATTTAACTATTCATTTCTGGAACAGTATTAATTATCTTGTAGGTTTATTTAAATCTTCAGAATTAAAAGCCAGTCTTTTCCTATCCTTTTATGACATTATTTTTAATTTCATGTATCAAAATATTGAACAAAGCACACCATATTTTGCGGAACATCAGTCTTTATATGTTTTTTTTATGGCTTTGGTTTTTAGTTTCTTTAATTTCAATTTAATTTAGTATTCGAAGTTTTATTCCTAAAATAGAAAGCAAATACCATACAAATAATTTTTCTTTGGAGATATAATTTCAAAATTTAGGACCACTGATGAGTTTTCAAAAACATTCTATGATACCAGCATCAACGGTAAAGAACATTTTGATCAGTTAGGTGAAAAAGTATATATTAATGCCAAAATTGCCAATAAAAAATTTAAGAAAGTTAGCCGGTCTTTTCGTTTTATGGCTTTGGTTTAATAGCTTTTTTAACTGCTATTCTCAATTAACTTATCGTCGTTCTATTTTAAACAATTTTTGTTTTAACTTTTAACATGAAAAATATCTTAGTAATAGTTTTTATCATTTGCTGCCTCCTTTCAATTAGGGCACAAGATAATTACTATGAGATATGGCAAGATGAAACTGCAACTGACTCAGCTCGAGCAAAGGCCTATTACACCTATCTTTTTATTGAATATATGTTTGATAAACCAGACTCTGCCTTAATTCTGGTCGATGATTTAAAATCGTTTGCAGAACATACTAATGATGATTATTCATTTGGATTGAGCTTAGACATGAAAGCTAGATCCTATTATTACCAAGGCGACTATGTTAATGCTTTAAAATACGCTCGTCAAACTTTAAAAACATTTGAAAATCATGGAGATAAATTAAAAATATCACAAGCTCTGTCTTTAATAGGAGAAATCTATTCGGATCAAGGGGATTACATAAAAGCTCTAGATTTTATAAAACGAAGCGCTAAAATTGCTGAAGACATCGACAATACAATTCAAAGAGTCTATACAATTAATTTAATAGGTAATATTTATTTAAATCAAGAAGACGAAGACAACGCCTTAGTTTACTATGAGCAAAGTTTGGCGTTAACAGAAAATAACAAGAAGTCATTAGATTATGCAGACGCCTTGTATTACGTCGCAAGAGTTTATCTTCAAAAAAGAGATTATAATAAAGCCTTAGATTTTTTTAACAAAAGTGAAGCAGTCTATAAAGAATTAGGCGAACAGGTTGGTATATCCAGTATACTATTTGAAAAGGGCAACCTTTATGCAGAACAAGAGAAATATTCGATTGCTTTAGAGTTTTATAAAGAAAGCCTAAAACTCGATGAAGAATTTGAAATTTATTTTAATGCCATGATTAAATTCAATGGTATTGGGCAATTATTTGTTAATATGAAACGCTATAACGATGCAAAAATTAATTGTGAAAAAAGTTTAGCATTTGCCGAAGAATTTGGTGTACTGGACCTTCAAAAAGACAACTGTGAATGTCTATATAATGCCTATAGAGGATTAGGCAATACCGATAAAGCTTTAGAGTATATCGAGAAAGTAATCGATTTAAAGGAAGAACTTAAAAAAGAGGAAACTGCGTTGACACTGCAACAAATGGAATTTTCGAAGCAGGTAGAAGCCGACAGTTTAAAACAAGTAGAAATAGATTTAAGAAAAGACCTAGCTTATCAGGCAGATATAAATAAAAAGAATACCAACAAAAATATCGCTATCGGAGTTGGGGTCCTGTTTTTAATTTTGGCAGGTGGCTCCTACTCTAGATTTCGCTATATTAAGAGATCAAAATCTGTTATTGAAAAAGAGAAAGAGCGCTCAGAAAACTTATTACTTAACATTTTACCTGCAGAAATTGCGGAAGAATTAAAGGAAAAAGGATCTGCTAACGCACGTCACTTTAATTCTGTAACCATGTTATTTACAGATTTTAAAGGCTTTACCAAAGTTGCTGAAAAATTAAGCGCTCAAGAGCTTATTGCCGAAATAAATCAGTGTTTTCAAGCTTTTGACCATATCTGTACCACCTATAATATTGAGAAGATAAAAACTATAGGCGATGCTTATATGGCGGCTGGCGGCTTACCAGTTCCAGTAAAAGGAGCAGTTAAAAATACTGTTTTGGCTGCATTAGAAATGCAAGACTTTATTAACCAGCGAATTAAAGAGAAAAAACTAAAAAATGAACTCTTTTTTGAAATGCGTTTAGGAATTCATACAGGCCCAGTTGTAGCAGGCATAGTTGGCGTAAAAAAGTTTCAATACGATGTGTGGGGTGATACAGTTAATACTGCTGCCAGAATGGAGAGTAGTGGTGAAGTTGGAAAAGTAAATATTTCTGAGAGCACCTATAATTTATTAAAACAAGACCCTGACTTTGAATTTGAAAGTCGCGGAAAAATAGAAGCGAAGGGCAAGGGTGAAATAAACATGTACTTTTTAAAAAGAGCATAATACATTGTGAAAAAGCAAGTAACGCAATTTAAGAATTTACCAAAAGCCGATGTGCATAGTCATTTGCATTTAGCTGGGTCTCAACATAGATTTGCTCACCGCTATCCTGATGCTCAACTCAATTTCCCAATATCATACAATGGCTTAAGTGGCATGATAGATTTTATTTATGGACATCTGAACACCATAATGCTTACAGATAAGGATGTTATAAATTTTATGGAAATTGCTATTGAAAGTGCAATAGACGATAATATAACACTTTTAGAAGCTAGTATTGATTTAGGTTTAGCGCGTTTTTTCAATAACAACATAGAGAAAGTTATTGAGGTGGTCCAAACTTTAAAAGAGGACTATAAATCTCAAATAAACTTTAAACCAGATTTAGGAATTAATAAAGATTTACTATTAGGCAAGCTATATTCTGATGGGATTGTATGTTTAGAGAGTGGTGTTTTTAATGGGATAGATTTATATGGCCAAGAGAAAAAAAAGGACTTAAAACCTTTTGTAAGATTTTACGAGATGGCAAAAACCATGGGTCATAAAACTAAAGTACATATTGGTGAGTTTTCTGACCCGCAAAGCATCAACGAAACTATTAATCTCTTACAGCCACAAGAATTACAACATGGCATCAGAGCAGTGGAATCTAATCGTACTATGGATTTAATTCTAGAAAATAATATAAGGCTTAATATATGCCCTACAAGTAATATATTATTAGGTGCCGTAGATAATATAAAGAATCATCCTATCCGTAAGCTATTTGATTATGGAATAAAGGTTACTATTAATACGGATGACCTTATATTATTCGATACAACCGTATCAGAGGAATTTTTAAAATTATTTAAAGAAAACATTTTTTCGTTTGAAGAATTAGATGTAATAAGGCAGAATGCTTTTAATTAAAATTTTTCATCACGTACTAATCTATTGAATTTCATCAATATGGTAAGTATTAAATATTTTATCGACTAAAACACCATAATATAGTTCTTTAATAATGGCTCTACGGTTTGCAATATTAACGATAGTTTTATGTTTTGTTAATTCAATTAATTGTCAAACCTGTTGCTCAGGTGGTATTCCTTTGTCAAATAATGTTGGCTTGGTGTTTTCAGAAAAAGATAAGCTTTTATTAGGTTTTAGCTACGATTATAATAATCTCAATACCCTAAAAAATGAGAATGAAACAATCGACGATAATTCCAGATTAAGAACAACACACTCTATTTTATTAAATGTAGGATATGCTATTAATACTAAGCTTACGACCGAAGCCTTAATGACCTGGGTGAACCAAAGACGTATAATAAATCAATTAGATTCAGAAAACATTGATCAGACTTATGGAATTGGTGACGCCATTGCGCTTGTTAAATATTCAGTTTGGGCTAATTACAATTTAAACGTAGGTCTGGGTGTTAAAATTCCGCTAGGCTCTTCAACCGAAACTAACGATCAAGGCATTACCCTTAATGCAGATTTGCAACCCGGAAGTAACGCATGGGATATCATTTATTTAATAAATGCTTCAAAAGCTTTTAATTTTAGACCTACAATGGTTTTTTCGTCAAGGGTCATTTATAGACAAACTGGAGAAAATGATACATATCTAAACAATTCCAATTATAAGTTTGGTAACGAATTACAAATTTATCTCAATGTGTCAGATCAATATATTATTAAAAATTCGTTTTTAAACCCTGGACTTACCTTTAAATTTAGAAATGCGAGTAAAGATAAAGTTCAAGGATTTGATCTTCCTAATACTGGTGGGAATTGGCTCTTCGCAATTCCAAATTTCTCAATAAACCTATTTCAAAATATAGTATTTAATGCGGCTTTAGAGTTACCTTTATATTCAAAACCAGACGGCATTCAATTAACACCTACTTATAGATTAACCAGTGGTTTTTTATTAAAGTTATTTAATAAACCACAAGCTGTAACCATAAATTAAAAATTATGAAAACTTTAAAAAATATTCTGTTAATTATATTATACACAACATTGTATACATGCAGCTCCAATGATTCTCCAAATTCTAATGGTGACAGCAATTCTAATGGTGTAAATGGAAATACCAATCCAAATACCTCGTGGTTAATCCCTGTTAATGAAGTTGTAGATGGAGGCCCAGGTAAAGATGGAATTCCATCTATTGACAATCCAAATTTTGAATCAGCAAATTCAGTTAGTTTTTTATCTAATGATGAATTAGTGATAGGTGTAAAAATCGGAAATGTTATTAAAGCATATCCTCATTATGTTCTGGATTGGCATGAAATTGTAAATGATAGTTTTAATACTACAAATTCAACAATATCTTACTGTCCGTTAACGGGGACGGCATTCGCATGGAATAGCATGGCAGGCAACACTTTTTCTACCTTTGGAGTGTCAGGTTTGCTATATAATGCTAACTTAATACTTTACGACAGAGAAACGGATAGTAATTGGTCGCAAATACTTCAAAAATGTGTTAATGGTGAATTAATAGGTTCGGAACCTCAAAAAATATCTGTAATAGAAACGAATTGGGAGACATGGAAAAATTCATTTCCAAATTCTCAGGTTTTAACTACTCAGACTGGCTTTTCAAAACCTTATGGCACTTATCCCTATGGCCCATATAAAACAGACCATGATTTTTTTATTTTTAATCCTTCCATACTTAACAACGCGCTTCCCAACAAGGAGCGTGTCTATGCAATATTTAACAACGACCAATCTAAAGTTTACAGATTTTCGCAATTTAATGGAGGTAGTGCCATAAGAGATACTTTCTTTAATTCTGAATATTTGATTGTTGGTAATGATAATTTAATTGTGGCCTTTAAGATTAATGCCGCAATTGCTAATCTAGATTTTAGCTACAGTTATAATGGTTCAGAGGAATTTTTCACGGATAGTGAAAATAATAAATGGAACATGTTTGGTGAAGCTATTGAAGGACCTAGACTTGGACAAACATTAAATAAAGCAGAAAGTGTAACAAGTATGTGGTTTGCAATCGCTACGTTTTTTCCTAATCCAACCATATATTTGGATTAGTAACGCAGATATATATAAAGTTGGATTACAGAAAAAAATTAAGACGATTTACAGCCAGTTATCTTAATTAAATTTCCCTAGCACCACTTATCTGATTTTCAGCGCAAAAAAACATTTAGCAACATTTGGTAATCCAATACTTTATCGTAAATTTGCAAACTCTTTTTCGGAAGAGGAATGTTTAATCTTTTGCGCTGTGAAGCGTAATAATAAATCAAATTAGTGTGGATACATTAAGCTACAAAACAGTTTCTGCTAACAAAGCTACCGTGAATAAGGAGTGGGTTTTAGTTGATGCTGAAGGACAAACTTTAGGTCGCTTAGCTTCAAGAGTAGCAATACTTTTAAGAGGTAAGCACAAACCTAATTTTACGCCACACGTTGATTGCGGTGACAACGTAGTTGTTGTTAATGCAGAAAAAATCAACTTAACTGGTAACAAATGGACGGAAAAAAGTTATATCCGTCACACAGGTTATCCAGGTGGACAAAAAAGCCTGACGGCTACTGAAATGTTTGAGAAAGACCCAACCAGATTAGTAGAAAAGTCAGTAAAAGGAATGTTACCTAAAAATAAATTAGGTGCTACTCTTTTTAGAAACTTAACCGTTGTTTCTGGTACTGAGCATGCTCACGAGGCTCAAAAACCAAAAGCAATACAATTAAACGAAATTAACTAATGGAAGTAATTCACAAAATTGGCCGTAGAAAGACGGCTGTTGCTCGTGTGTACGTTGCCAAAGGAAAAGGTAACATCACGGTGAACAAAAAAGACATGGCGGAATACTTTACTACTGGAACACTTCAGTATAAAGTAAACCAACCAATTACCATGACTAACAATGATGGCAACTTTGATATTACTGTTAACGTATATGGAGGTGGTATCACCGGCCAGGCAGAAGCAATACGTTTAGGCCTTTCTCGTGCAATGTGCGAGTTAGATCCTGAAAACAGAGCAATATTAAAGCCAGAAGGTCTATTGACTAGAGATCCTAGAATGGTAGAGCGTAAAAAATTCGGACAGAAGAAAGCGCGTAAGAAATTCCAGTTCTCTAAACGTTAATATCCAAACAACATTTAATTCAGAGCTTGAGAAATTAGGCTCTGAATTATCTTATTTTATTGAAATTACTAAGATTCTGAAAAAATTTCAGAACTTAAAAGTTTAGCATCTAAATGATTGAGGCGAGCGAAAGCAACCACTGAGTCATTGCTAATTTAACAGAACGTAAACTATTACAACATGGAAAAAGTAGAAGTAAAAGAACTACTAGAAGCAGGTGTACACTTTGGTCACCTTACACGTAAGTGGAATCCAAACATGGCCCCTTACATTTATATGGAGCGTAACGGCATCCATATTATCAACCTTTACAAAACAGCAGCAAAAATTCAAGAAACTTCTGAAGCGTTAGCTAAAATAGCTGCATCAGGAAAGAAGATTTTATTTGTAGCTACAAAAAAGCAAGCTAAAGACATCGTTGCAGAAAAAGCAGGTGCTGTAAACCAACCTTATATCACTGAGCGTTGGCCAGGCGGAATGTTAACTAACTTCGTCACTATTAGAAAAGCCGTAAAGAAAATGGCTTCTATTGATAGAATGAAGAAAGATGGTACATTCAACTCTTTATCTAAAAAAGAACGTTTACAAGTAGACCGTTTGCGTGCTAAATTAGAGAAGAATTTAGGTTCTATTTCTGATATGACACGTTTACCAGGTGCTTTATTTGTTGTAGATATTATGCGCGAGCACATCGCAATTAAAGAAGCTCAAAAATTAAATATCCCAATCTTTGCGATGGTAGATACTAACTCTGACCCACGTGAAGTAGATTATTTAATTCCATCTAACGATGATGCTTCTAAATCTATAGATAAAGTTTTATCAATCGTTACTTCTGCAGTAGCAGATGGTTTAAATGAGAGAAAAGCGGAGCGTGCCGAAAAAGAAGCTAAGAGCTCTAAAGGCGCAGATGATAAAGCAAAGAAAAGCACAAAGTCAGAAGCGAAGCCTGCAGCTAAAAAAACTGCAAAAGCTAAAGTAGCATCTCAAGAAGAAGAATAAATAACATTTATACAATATTAAAAGTCATTTAGTTCTTTTCGCATTGAAAATTAATTGAATGACTTTTTAAATTTAAAAACTATGGAAAATACTGTAAAAGTTACAGCAGCAGAAGTAAACAAGCTAAGACAAGCAACTGGTGCTGGGATGATGGATTGTAAAAAAGCTTTAGTTGAAGCTGGTGGTGATTTTGATAAAGCCATTGAAGTATTACGTAAAAAGGGACAGAAAGTAGCAGAAAAAAGAGCAGACAGAGATTCGTCTGAAGGTGCTGCTGTTGCTAAAATAAATGAAGATAACACATCTGGTGTTGCAATCGTATTAGGTTGCGAAACTGATTTTGTTGGTAAAAACGAAAAGTTTATTGCCTTGGCAAATGAATTAGCAGAAGTAGCTTTAAACTACAACACTAAAGAAGAATTTTTAGCTGCTGATTTTGACGGCATGACAGTTGCAGAAAAATTAACGGAACAAACTGGTGTAATTGGGGAAAAATTAGATATTACTGCATTCGAAAAGTTAGATGCACCTTACGTTGGTCAATACGTTCACATTAATAAAATTGCTGCGTTAGTAGGTTTATCTGCAAAAGTAGATAATGTTGAAACCTTAGTTAAAGACGTCGCAATGCAGGTAGCTTCAATGGGAGCAACGACTTTATCTTACAAAGATTTTGATCCAGCATTTATTGCTTCAGAAACAGAAGCGCGTATTGCTGTTATAGAAAAAGATAATATTGAATTAGGACGTTTAGGAAAAACTCTAAAAAATGTACCTCAGTATATCTCTATGGCTCAATTAACTCCAGAAGTTATGGCCAAAGCTGAAGCTGATGCAAAAGCAGAACTGAAAGCTGAGGGTAAACCAGAACAGATCTGGGATAGAATTTTACCTGGTAAAATGGAGCGTTTTGTTTCAGACAACACAACATTAGATCAAGAGCAATGCTTATTAGATCAGAAATTTATCAAAGATGAAAAGCAAACTGTAGAACAGTATGTGGCATCTTACGGTGATGTTAGTGTAACTGATTTTAAACGTGCTACAGTAGGATAATACTTTAAAAGTATAATTTATACAATGAAAGCTCTTCACCTTCGAAGAGCTTTTTTTTGCATTTTTTTCACTTTTACACCTGCTAATAATTATGTAGCTTTGTTCAACTTTCAAAACACGTCATGAAATACAAAAGAATACTACTTAAATTGTCTGGTGAAGCCCTTATGGGAAACCGCCAATATGGTATAGACCCAGAACGTTTAGCTGAGTATGCCGAAGACATTAGATCTATAACAGAACAAGGTGTACAAGTAGCTATCGTTATTGGAGGCGGCAACATTTTTAGAGGTGTTGCAGGCGCAAGTAATGGTATGGATCGTGTACAGGGAGACCATATGGGGATGTTAGCAACCGTTATTAATGGTTTAGCATTACAAAGCGCTTTGGAAGACGCAGATATCCCAACACGTCTGCAGACGGCAATAAAAATTAATGAAGTGGCCGAACCTTTTATAAGGCGTAAAGCTATGCGTCATTTGGAAAAGGGACGCGTTGTTATTTTTGGAGGCGGAACAGGAAACCCTTATTTTACAACCGATTCTGCAGCAGTATTAAGAGCTATTGAAATCGAAGCCGATGTTATTTTAAAAGGAACACGTGTCGATGGTATTTATAATGCCGATCCTGAAAAAGATATAACCGCTGTTAAATTCGACCAGATTTCATTTGATGATGTATTAAGAAAGGGCCTAAAAGTTATGGATACCACTGCCTTTACCTTAAGTCAAGAAAATAAACTTCCTATAATCGTTTTTGATATGAATAAAAAAGGAAACTTATTAAGAGTAGTATCTGGTGAAACCATAGGAACTGAAGTTAATCTCTAAATTTAGCCTAAAACTTGATAGTTGAAAATTAAAATTTTAACACTATGAACGAAGACATTCAATTTATAATCGATACAGCTAAAGAAGCAATGGAAGCAGCTGTAAAGCATTTAGAAAAACAACTTGTTAATATTAGAGCTGGTAAAGCCAGTCCTGCGATGCTTGGAAGTGTAATGGTAGATTATTATGGTTCGCAAACACCTTTAAATCAGGTTGCAAATGTCAACACACCAGATGGTAGAACAATTTCTGTACAACCCTGGGAGAAGAGTATGCTTCAAGAAATAGAACGTGGTATAATGTTGGCTAATCTTGGGTTTAACCCTATGAACAATGGGGAAATGATTATAATTAACGTTCCTCCATTAACGGAAGAACGCCGTAAAAACCTAGCAAAACAGGCCAAAGCAGAAACAGAAGATGCGAAAGTTGGAGTGCGAAACGCCAGAAAAGATGCAATGAATGAGATTAAAAAAACTGATGCATCTGAAGATCTACAAAACAACGCTGAGATAGATATACAATCATTAACAGATTCCTACGTTAAGAAAATAGATGATATTCTAGACGTAAAAGAAAAAGAGATAATGACGGTATAGTCTTCAACCATAAAATTATTTAGCATCCCAAAATTTGGGATGTTTTTTTTAAAATCAATTTATAACTATCCATGGTCAAACATCTATTTGTTGTTGTACTTGTAAGCCTTGCAACAAATGGTTATGCTCAGCTTACCCCTCTTCAAAAGGATTCTGTAAAAACAGCTCAGGATTCTATAAAGAAAAGCAACTACATTAAAACTATTGGTAATGGTTTTCTTCCTTTTAATTATTTTAATTTAGACCTACGTTATCTTGTAAAATTTAATCAATATGAAGGTTTTAGAACAGGTCTTGGAGGTGTAACAAATAATAAATTTTCAGAAAAATATCGAATAAATTCATATGTGGTCTATGGCTTTAAAGACCATCGCTTTAAATATAGAATTGGCGGAGGTTTTAGAATAAATAAAGAGAAAAGTACCTGGATAAATGTAGCGTATACTGATGACCTCTCAGAGACTGGAAGTTCAACATTTTTAACCGATAAACGTTTCTTTACATTTTTCGAACCACGGTTACTAAATATAGATTTGTTTCATCGCTATATAAAAAAATCAGTAGCATTAGAACATAGGTTCAGTGACCATTTACTATCTGAAACAGAATTGTCATTAAATAAAATAGATCCTACATATAACTACACTTATGTTTTAAATGGTCAAGGATTTACGACTTTCGATTTAAGCACTGCAAAATTAAGTTTACAATGGAGTCCATTTAATCAATCTGAACTAAATGATGATAAGATGGCAACTATTAAAGAAGGCTATCCTAAATTTACTCTGCAATTAACACAAGGATTTAAAACGGTCTTTGGAAGTGATTTTAATTTTTCGAAATTAGATTTTAGAACCATTCAGCAATTCAATCATAAAAATGATGCGATAACTAATATTACTTTAGTTGCAGGTATTGCTGGTGGAGATACACCACTTACACATCTATATCATGCCTATCCTAATAACATAAACAAAGAAACCATCTTGCAACGCTTTTCTGTCGCCGGATTAAACAGTTTTGAAACCATGTATTTTAATGAGTTTTTTAGCGATAAATTCTCAACATTACAATTAAAACATTACTTTCCTTCGTTTAAAATCTCTGAGCGCTTTAGACCGCAATTAGTACTAATTTCCAGGTATGCACTTGGAGACATGAACAGTATTGACAGCCATCAGGGTATTGTCTTCGGGACGCTCAAGCATCTTTATTCAGAATCTGGTTTCGAGATTAACAAATTATTGTTTGGGTTCGGCTTAAGCTTTGCTTACCGATATGGTGGTTATCATTTACCTAATTTTGAAGACAATATTGCATTTAAATTTACCTTTAATATTTCTTTGTAAACAAAATTTTATTACTGATAAATCCCTGACTAATCCTTAGGTTTTTTCTACCTTTGCGGCTCATTTTAAACCTATAAATGTTTAAACTATTTACCACAGGATTTTGGGAGGGTGTTGCGCGATTAATTTTGCGTAACAAAATCTTTATTCTAATTGCTATAATATTGGCAACTGTGTTTTTTAGTATGCAATGGAAACATATGCGCTTTACCTATACGGAAGCTAATATGTTACCAGATGAACACGAGGTTAACGTTACTTATAACGACTTTCTTAAAGTTTTTGGAGAAGAAGGAAATTTAATTGTACTCGGTGTTAAAGACTCGAGTTTATTTTCTGTAAAACAATTAAATGCCTGGAATACGCTTGCTGAGTCTTTCAAATCATATGATGAAGTAGAAACTGTTTTATCCATAAAGGACCTTCAGAAATTAGTAAAAAACACAGCCAAGGAGCAGTTTGACTTAGAGCCATTTATTAAAGATTCCATTACATCAGTAGCACAGATAGACAAGCTTCAGAATGAGCTCTTTAAGAAATATCCGTTTTATGATAACTTTCTATTTAATGCAGAAACAAAAACCATTCGGACTGCAATATATTTAAAAAAGGACATTGTTAATACAGCAGCAAGAAAGGACTTTATAATAGATGATCTTGAAAGTAAAATTAAGGATTTTGAGATAGATACAGAGCTAGATGTTAGAGTCTCTGGCATGCCTTACATACGAACGTTAAACTCTCAGAATATTGTCGATGAGATTGGTCTCTTTATTGCCGCAGCACTTTTAGTTACTTCATTAATCTTCTTTTTATTCTTTAGGTCGTTTCGTGCAACATTTATTTCGCTCATTGTAGTTTGTATTGGCGTTATGTGGACCTTCGGAATTATTGGATTATTAGGCTATGAAATTACTGTACTTACTGCGCTTATACCTCCTTTAATAATTGTAATCGGTATACCAAACTGTATTTTCCTAATTAATAAATATCAACACGAAGTAAAATCTCATGGTAACAAAGTAAAATCTTTACAACGTGTTATAACTAAAGTCGGTAATGCTACATTAATGACTAATGTTACCACTGCTTCAGGTTTTGCAACATTTATTCTTACAGAAAGTACCCTTTTAAAAGAGTTCGGTATCGTGGCATCGTTGAGTATACTTGCTATTTTTATGCTATGCCTGCTAGTAATCCCTATTATTTATACCTTTTTACCTTTTCCAAAGGATCGTCATTTAGAGCACCTTAACAAACGCTGGATTGGTGGTTTTGTTAATTGGATGGAGCGCATGGTTAAGCATAAAAAAATAACCATATATGTTACTGCCCTAATTTTAATTATTGCTAGTATGATTGGTATCAATCAGATTAAAATCTCTGGTAGTCTTATAGAGGACATGCCTCAAAACAAACAATTTTTTAAAGACATAAGGTTCTTTGAAGAGGAGTTTAATGGCATTATGCCATTAGAGATTATGGTAGACACCAAGCGTAAAAAGGGAGTTATGAAATTGGCAACTTTAAAACGCATTAATGAACTAGAAGACCTTATTTTAGAAACTCCAGAACTTTCCAGACCAATATCTGTAGTTAGTTTAGTAAAATATAGTAAGCAAGCTTATTATAATGGTAACCCAAAGTATTATCAGCTACCAACAAGCCAAGAAAATAGTTTTATTTTATCCTATGCCAAGAATTCTTCGACTGATGTAGACTTACTAAAGAATTTTGTGGATAGTACTGGGCAATATGCGCGTATAACCACCTTTATGAAGGATATTGGAACAGATAAGATGGAACGCATACAAGAAAATCTCCAGGCTAAAATTGACAAAGTTTTTCCGAAAGAACGATTCGATGTCACTATGACTGGCAAAGCGTTAGTTTTTCAAAAAGGCACCAAATACCTGGTGAGAAACTTAGTGATCTCACTGACATTGGCCATCTTTTTAATTTCGTTATTTATGGCTTATTTGTTTAGATCATTCAGGATGATCGTAGTATCACTGATTCCTAACCTATTACCTTTACTGGTTACTGCAGGCTTAATGGGTTATGTAGGTGTACCTATAAAACCATCGACCATTTTGGTATTTAGTATAGCGTTTGGTATATCGGTAGATGATACTATTCACTTTTTGGCTAAATACAGACAAGAACTACAGGCCAATCACTGGAAAATCAGGAAATCAGTGTATGCTGCTTTACGAGAAACAGGTGTAAGTATGTTCTATACTTCGATTGTATTATTCTTTGGCTTTTCAGTTTTCACGATATCAAGTTTTGGTGGTACTGTAGCTCTGGGCGCATTGGTGTCAATCACCTTGCTATTTGCTATGCTTTCAAACTTATTATTATTACCATCCTTATTACTATCTCTGGAGCGTAACATAGCCAACAAGGAAGTTTTAAGAAAGCCTGCAATAAATATTATCCCACCCGAAGATGTGGCAGAGGACGATATATTAACTAATGAAGAACATTTATCTTAGCATTTCAAATAAATAAAAAATGACAACAAAAACCGTAGCAGAATTACTCTCACAAGACGTAACCTTACAAGATGTTACCGTAAAAGGATGGGTACGAACATTTAGAGCAAATAGATTTATTGCCTTAAATGATGGCTCTACTATAAATAATATTCAGTGTGTTGTTGACTTTGAAAATTTTGATGAAGCACTTTTAAAACGTGTTACTACTGGTGCTGCTGTTCATGTCACAGGAGAGTTGGTAGAGAGCCAAGGTCGAGGCCAGTCCGTTGAAATCGTAGTGAAATCATTAGAAATCTTAGGAGATTCAGATCCTGAAACATATCCTATTCAACCTAAAAAACATTCTTTTGAGTTTTTAAGAGAAAATGCTCACTTGCGAACACGAACTAATACGTTTAGTGCGGTAATGCGATTAAGGTCGTCTTTATCGTTTGCTATACATAAATATTTCAATGATAATGGCTTCTATTACATGCATACACCAATTGTAACAGGTAGTGATGCAGAAGGTGCAGGTGAAATGTTTAGAGTGTCTAATATAGACCCAAAGAATCCACCATTAACAGAATCAGGTGAAATAGATTATAAAGAAGATTTTTTTGGTAAAGAAACCAACTTAACTGTTTCTGGTCAATTAGAAGCAGAAACTTATGCGATGTCATTAGGCAAAGTGTATACTTTTGGTCCAACCTTTAGAGCAGAAAACTCAAACACTTCTCGTCACTTGGCTGAATTTTGGATGATCGAACCAGAGGTTGCATTTATGGATCTAGCCGGCAATATGGATTTGGCTGAAGATTTTATGAAATCCGTCTTGGGTTACGTACTGGATAAAAATAAAGAAGATCTAGAGTTTTTAGAAAAACGCTTACTTGATGAAGAAAAAACAAAACCACAGGCAGAGCGTAGTGCGATGAGCTTAATTGAAAAGATAAAGTTTGTTGTAGACAATAATTTTAAAAGAGTTAGTTATACCGAAGCCATAGACATTTTAAGAAATAGTAAACCGAATAAGAAAAAGAAATTTAATTATATCATTGAAGAATGGGGAGCAGATCTACAGTCTGAGCATGAGCGCTATTTAGTAGAAAAACACTTTAAATGTCCTGTAATTTTATTTGATTATCCTGCAAACATAAAAGCATTTTATATGCGTCTTAATGAAGATGGCAAGACTGTTAGAGCCATGGATATTCTTTTCCCTGGCATAGGTGAAATGGTTGGAGGTTCTCAGCGCGAGGAGCGATTAGAT
The DNA here is from genome assembly GCA_013002225.1 of Winogradskyella sp. Classification (GTDB taxonomy): domain Bacteria; phylum Bacteroidota; class Bacteroidia; order Flavobacteriales; family Flavobacteriaceae; genus Winogradskyella. The sequence continues at coordinate 13,326 of JABDKL010000131.1, read as the reverse complement.
GTTTTAAAGGAAAAAATGGCTGCCTTAAATATTCCTGAAGAAGAGTTATGGTGGTACTTGGACTTGCGTAAATATGGTACTGCAGTACATTCTGGTTTTGGATTAGGGTTTGAACGACTCGTAATGTTTGCGACAGGGATGGGTAATATACGAGATGTGATTCCTTACCCGCGGACGCCTCAGAATGCTGAATTTTAAAATTGATATAAAACCTATCAGGTATACCATACCTAATAGGTTTTTCTTATTTTTATAATCATAAGATATTTTTATGGCCCTAAAACAGTATTTACAATTTAAACTTTCTCAAAAGCTATCACCTCAGCAAATTCAGTTGATGAAGTTGATACAGTTACCTACACAAGCTTTTGAACAACGTTTAAAACAAGAGTTGGAAGAGAACCCTGCTCTAGATACTGGAAAGGAATCTGAAACAACCGAAGACAATTTTGATGAGTTTGATAATTCCTCTGAAGAGTATAACGATAATGAGTCAATTGAGGCAGACGATATAAATGTTGACGATTATTTAAGTGATGATGAAATCCCGGAGTATCGCACTCAAGCCAACAATTATAGTGCTGACGATGATGAAAAAAGTGTTCCTTATGCTGCCGGAACCTCTTTTACCCAGCATTTAGTGAATCAATTAAACACCTTTAGACTTACAGAACAGCAAGAGGAAATCGCTTACTTTCTAGTCGGTAGTGTCGATGAAAGTGGTTACATACGTCGCCCGCTTTCTGATATTACGGACGATTTGGCCTTTACTCAAAACGTTTATACCACCGAAGAAGAAGTGGAAAGTGTACTAAAGATTGTGCATCAACTAGATCCTGCGGGTGTTGGCGCACGTAATCTTAAAGAATGTTTGAGCATCCAGTTACACCGAAAAGAACAGCATCCAGATGTTGAACTAGCAACGGCTATTATTGATACGGCTTTTGAACAATTTACTAAAAAACATTATAAAAAATTGCTTCAAAAATTTAGTATTAATGAAGATCAGCTAAAAAATGCTATTGAAGAAATAGAAAGGCTTAATCCTAAGCCAGGTGGCTCTTATGCTGGGAATAATAAAATTGTGGAGCATATCGTACCAGATTTTGCTATAAAGATTGTAGACGGTGAATTAGAGCTAACCCTTAATGGACGCAATGCACCAGAGCTACATGTGTCTCGTGAATATAATAATATGCTAAAAGGCTATAAGGACTCAAAAGAAAAGTCCAAAGCCCAAAAAGATGCCGTGATGTTTATTAAACAGAAGCTAGACGCAGCAAAATGGTTTATTGAAGCTGTGAGACAGCGACAGCAAACCTTGTTTGTTACGATGAGCTCTATAATGAATTATCAAAAAGAATACTTCTTAACGGGTGATGAGCGTAAACTACGCCCAATGATTTTAAAGGATATTGCAGACGAAATTGATATGGACGTATCAACAATCTCCAGGGTTGCTAACAGCAAATATGTTGACACTCCTTACGGCACCAAATTAATTAAAGAATTCTTTTCTGAATCTATGACAAACGATCAAGGTGAAGAAGTTTCTACAAGGGAAATTAAAAAAATTCTGGAAACTGTTATAGAAGAAGAGGATAAGAAGAAACCGCTAACAGATGAAGCCCTTTCAAAAATATTAAAAGAAAAAGGGTATCCAATTGCCAGACGTACCGTTGCAAAATATCGCGAACAGCTCGATCTACCAGTTGCTAGATTACGCAAAAAGATATAACTGGGTCGTCGAATGAAGAATTTTCTACTAAAAAGTATTTCGTTTGTTTTTCACCCTTTAATAATGCCATTATTAGGTGTGATATTTTATTTCTCTAAAACACCTCGCTTCATTCCTGTGCCGATTAGAAATGCTAAGATTTTTTCCATAGTCATTCTTACTATCATTCTACCAATACTATTATTCTTTTTACTTAAAACCGTTAACAAAGTAGAAAGCATTTATTTACAGAGTACCAAAGAACGAATCATCCCCTTATTTATTAATTGTATAATCTTAGTGCTAATTCTTTTTAGAGTGCTCACTCCTAATGAAATATTAGAATTATACTACTTCTTCGTGGGTATTCTCTGCTCTACCCTAGCATGTTTAATCCTTGCTTTTTTTAAAATAAAAGCCAGTATACATATGATTGCTGCCACAGGCTTTTTTATGTTTGCTGTTGCGATTGGCATTCATTATCAAATAAATGTTAATGGAACTATTGCAATTATGATGATCATTCTAGGTGCCATTGCGACCTCCAGATTACATCTCAATGCACACACAAATCAAGAATTAGTTATTGGTGCTTTTGTGGGGCTGTTTCCGCAATTAATATTGCTGAAATACTGGTTATAATATATAGAACATTAAACCGATCTTAAACGCCCTTATATCAATACTACGATTGTCTATTTGAGCGCTATTTTTAAAAATAGGATTAAGGGCATAATATGCGTGAATATTCCATGTCCCATAACCGATACTTAGAGTTAAGCCATACTGAAACGCATTAAAGTCCGAAATATTTGATAGATTTTGGTTGCCAGAAGTGCTTTTAAACTTAGAAGAGTTATACAGCAAATAACCCAACTTAAATCCTGTATAGATTCTCCAAAAACTATAATCTGTTGCAGTAGAATTTCGCCATCTAAATTCTATAGGTACTTCTATTAAATAAGTAGTAAATTTATTTTTAGATACATTTATTTCTTCTTCATTAATGATACTGTAGTTAGTCTCATTATTAGTTTCTAAAATTGAAATATTTTGGTTGTAAGAATTCGCCGAAACACCTAAGCCAATACCTATAGCTTTAGTCCGTTCTTCATTCACAGGCATGTCCCTTATAAAACCAAAATGAAAACCAGAAGAGAATCCGTTTTGCGATATGCTATCCGATTTTTGGGTTAATAAATTATAGGTAATGGAGGCATAAAATTGATCCTCTCTGTAATCCTTATACAACTCCGCATTGGTAGAATTACTACTGTTTTGTGCACCACTAAGCACTACACTAAAAAAAAGTAGTAAAAAAAGTTTAAAATTCATATTTATAAATCTACAAAAAACCAGGTAGTAAATCATAAAAAAACGCCTTGATGATACAAGGCGTTTTAGGTTATAAAATTAAGTGAAAACCTATTGTTCTGTTTTTGTATTTGTAATGTACATTACTTTTAAAGCATTTGCTTCACGTAATTCTTGTTTAATATCTGATACTAGTCCGGCATTAGTTTCCTTATCTACCTTTAGACCAACAACAATTTTACTTTTTAAATCGTCATTCATATCATTTATTGCTTCATAAATCGCTGGCTGAATATCGTCAATACCAACAAATGCATCATTGATTTGAATACGTGGCTCATCGCCAAACTTTTTAAATGATTGACTAGGTTTACCTGCGTAAATAAAGGTAGTTCTATCTTTTTTAAGCTTTTCTACCTGATCTGCGCTTGGCAATCTATTCTCTATCATTAAAGAGCTATCTCGCATTACTGTTGCAACCATGAAAAAGAAAAGCAACATAAATACAATATCAGGTAAGGACGCCGTCGAAATCGCTGGCAATTCACTTTTTCCTCCTTTTTTAAATTTTGACATAATTGTTACTTTTAAGATTTATCTGGTTCTGCTTCAGACAGTTTCATAGGAAATAAATTCTTAATGGTTTCTATACGTTCATTAAGCGTTTCGTCCTTACTAAATTGATTTTTCTCTTTCTCTTCTAACATCGCTGTAAAGACTTTGTCTGCATCTGGATAATACCTTTTGTACAATCGTTGTGCTTCTCTTTCTCTTAGCTCGTTATATGCTGCGACAAGTTCGTTCTGTACTTCAATATACTTTTCGTAAGACGTTTCTCTATCGTGTTTCATTGAGATAATTGCTTTGTCCGGATGATCCGATGATGATGGATCTCTATCTCCTTTACAATAATCGCAACGTTCTCCGGCTGCATTAGTATCACCACCATTATCTAAAAAATCAATTGCCGCTTGCCTCAAATCCTTAAGTTCCATTTGCTCATCTTCTACAAGCAGTTGGTTGTTTCGGTTTATAAGAACAGTAAATAAATTCTTTTGTTTAATAATTGGTGGTTCAACTTGTGAGTCATCAATAGGTGGCAAACTTCTTAATAATCCTTTATCCTTCTCAATAGTAGTTGTAACTAAGAAAAAGATAAGTAATAAGAAGGCAATGTCAGCCATTGAACCTGCGTTTACTTCTGGTGCCGATCTTTTTGCCATACTATATTATTTATTGATTACTTTTTTAACTCCGGACATTACCATAGCAATTGCTGCGATGGCAAGCAATATATAAAATGCTACCAAACCAGCACCTACCATTGTAGATTGTCCTTCTGAAGCTAGACCGTCTTGCAATTTGTATTGCATTGGGTCACCACCAGAAATTACATAAGCGATGATTAAAATAGCTGCAAAAGCACCAACTCCAATGAGCGTGTTTTTTAGTCCAGCTGTATTTGTGAATAAGTTCTTTAAAACAAAGAATACCACAAATAATAAGATAATTGCTAATGTGATGTAAGCAATGTAGGCCATTGGGTCTACTAGACCAGCTTTTTCGCCCGTATCGATTGCTTCATCGCCAGCTGCAATAATTCTAACCAGAGATATAATCCCAGCTAAACTTAATACAGCCACTATTATTTTTAATATTTTGTGCATAATTGTTTTTTATTTTTTGTGTCTTACTAATAAATCCATCAAGGTTATTGATGCATCTTCCATATCGTTTACTATACTATCTATTTTAGCAATAATATAGTTGTAAAAAATTTGAAGTATAATCGCCACGATAAGACCGAATACGGTTGTCAAAAGTGCAACTTTAATACCACCAGCCACTAAAGATGGTTGCATGTCTCCAGCTGCTTCAATTTTATCAAAGGCTTGGATCATACCAATTACAGTACCCATGAAACCAAGCATTGGTGCTAAAGCGATGAATAAAGAAATCCAAGATACGTTCTTTTCTAATTGACCCATTTGAACACCTCCGTAAGCTACTACAGCCTTTTCAGCAGCATCTAAATCTTCGTCTGCTCTGTCTAAACCTTGATAGAAAATAGAAGCAACAGGTCCTTTTGTATTTCTACAAACTTCCTTAGCAGCTTCAATACCACCAGAGTTTAATGCATCTTCTACATTTTGAGTTAATTTTTTAGTGTTTGTAGTTGAAAGGTTTAAAAAGATAATTCTCTCTATAGCAATAGCTAAACCAAGAATTAAACATAATAATACAATACCCATAAATCCTGGGCCACCTTCAATAAAACGCTTTTTTAATTCTTGATGGAAACTCAAATTCTCTGCAGGTGCATCATCTTGAGTTACAGTTGTTACAGTAGTTGCTGCAGTAACGGCCAATGTTGTAGCATTAGCGTTTACAGTTCCGATAGCCATTAAACATGTTATGGCAAGGATAGAAAATAATCTTTTCATTGTTCTGAATCTTAATTTTATTAGTTAAAGTGTTAAAGATAAAAAAAATAATGTAACTATTGCGTAAATATAAGCAGAGAGGAAGGGATTCGAACCCTCGATACCCTTTTGGAGTATACACACTTTCCAGGCGTGCGCCTTCGACCACTCGGCCACCTCTCTAAGAATTTTACTCAAAAATTACAGTTAGCCAAATAACGAAAAAAACTTCAAACACTAAAATTTAAGCCGTTAATTTTAGGACATTTCGCCACGTAAGGAAGTTTCAAAAATAGATTTGAAATCTTTTAGCTCTACCTTTTCGCCTAAGAGGTACATGAGTTTTGTAATTGCAGCTTCTGTGGTAATATCTTTTCCTGAGATAACACCAATAGACTTTAATTGAGAACTCGTTTCATATTGCCCCATGGCAACACTTCCACCAGCACACTGCGTTACATTAATAATATACAGACCGTTAGCTATGGCCTCCTGTATTAAATCGATAAACCATTGCTCTGTAGTTGCGTTACCAGATCCATAGGTTTCAATGATGAGTCCTTTAATTAATTTACTCCTTAAAACTGCTTCAATAATTGGTTTTGATATTCCCGGGAACAATTTAAGTATACCAACATTGGTGTCCATCTTTGTCCGAACAATTAAATTTTTATTTAAAGGCATCTTCAACAAAAATTGGGAATTTATATTAAGGTGTACACCTGATTCAGCCAAATGTGGGTAGTTAAGAGAATCAAATGCTTCAAAATGTTCTGCATTAATCTTGGTCGTTCTGTTACCGCGGTACAATTTATATTCAAAATATAAACAGACTTCACTAATTAATGGAATACCCTCATTGTGTAACGATGCCATCTGAATTGAGGTTATAAGGTTTTCCTTAGCATCTGTACGCAAATCACCTATTGGTAATTGCGAGCCAGTAAAAATAACAGGCTTAGCCAAATTTTCGAGCATGAAACTAAGAGCCGATGCAGAATAGCTCATCGTGTCACTGCCATGCAATACAACAAAGCCGTCAAAAGATTCATAATTTTCACCAATAATTACTGCAATTTCTGCCCAATATTTAGGATTCATGTTAGAAGAATCAATGGGCTCTTTAAAGGAAATGGTGTCAATTGTACAGTCTAAAAGGCGTAACTCTGGAATTCTATCTAGTAGACTTCCAAAATCAAATGCGCGCAGCGCCCCTGAATTGGCATCTTTGATCATCCCAATTGTACCTCCTGTATATATTAATAGAATTTTTGGTTTTTGCATAGCTTAAATGCCAAAGACATCTTTAGAGTTTTGTGTTGTTATTTCTGCTATATCCTCTTGAGACATATTGTAAAGTTCTGATAATTTTTCTACTACCTTATTAATATAGGAGCTCTCGTTTCGTTTTCCCCTAAACGGTTTAGGAGCTAGATAGGGAGCATCCGTTTCTAATACGATATGTTTTAGATCTATTTGATTTATAAACTGGTCTATTTTACCATTTTTAAAAGTGACAACTCCGCCAATGCCTAGCTTCATATTATATGATATTGCCTTATATGCCTGTTCTAAACTACCAGTAAAGCAATGAAATATGCCAAATAAATCATCTGATTGTTCCTGCTCTAAGACCTCAAAAATCTCATCGAAGGCCTCTCTACAATGAATCACTATTGGAAGTTGGTGTTTTTTGGCTAAATTGATCTGATGTCTAAATGCCTCAACTTGAATCGGGAGCGTTGATTTATCCCAATACAAATCTATCCCAATTTCACCAATAGCGTAAAATTTTCTTTGTAAAAGTTGTTGCTCGACATGTTTAAGTTCGTCTTTAAAATTTTCCTTAACGTGTGTTGGGTGAAGACCCATCATTAAATATATATGTTTGGGAAACTCCTTTTCTAATTGATACATAGACTCTGTATAAGTAGAGTCTATAGCAGGTATAAAAAAACGCTTAACATTAGCATCAATAGCTTTGGTTATTATCTCATGCCTATCATCATCAAAGGCCTCACTATATAAATGAGTATGTGTATCTGTAATAATCATTGCACAAAAGTAATTGTTTGGCCAATTAATCGTTTATTATATTTACATAAATTCAAATTATGGAACTACTTAAAGACTATCTTCTTAAAAAGGGTTATTCTAAGATAAAATTGAAACTTACAAAAACCAATCATTTTGAAATAAAAGCCTCAATAAATGGGATTAAAGGTAGGTTTATATTAGACACAGGAGCTTCAAGCAGTTGTGTGGGCTTTGAAGCTATTGAACGGTTTCATCTTAAGGTTAAAGATTCTGAAATAAAAGCCGTTGGTGCTGGTGCTTCTGATATGATGACTAAAATGTCTAAATCTAATACTATTAAAATAGGCAAATGGAAAAAAAACAAGGTAGCTTTAATTTTGTTTAACCTCACGCATGTCAATCAAGGTTTGGTTAATCACGATGCAGAGCCGGTAGATGGCATAATTGGAGCTGATGTGCTACAAAAAGGCAAAGCCATTATTGATTATGAAAAAAAATACCTATACTTAAAAATGAAAGAAATTTCTTAGCTAAAATATTCTTATTATCTTCACATTTTAGGACACCTCGAATTAATAGAAAAATGAGCCCAACCATCATTATTGCAGACGACCATCCCTTGGTTCTAAAAGGACTCTATGACTATCTAGTTGAAAAAAAATTTAATGTAATAGCAAGCGCTAAACATGGTAAAGAAGCCTTGGCCTTAATTAAAGCTCACGAACCAGATATTGCGATTTTAGATATTCAGATGCCTTTTCTTACCGGACTTGAGATTGCTGAAAAATGTAAAAGCGCTCATCTTTCGACCAAGGTTGTTCTTATAACTTTTGAAAAAGATGAAGACTTGTATAATAAGGCTAAATCTCTTGGTGTATATGGGTATGTATTAAAAGAATTTGCATTAGATGAAATAGAAAACTGCATTTCTTCCATCGTAAAGAACAAATCATATTTTAGTCCAGAATTATTAAACTATATTGAAGTAAAGGAAAGGCCCAAGTATTTAAATTCACTTACAGATCACGAAAAAAATATTGTCGGTTTAATTGCAAACAACAAAACAGGTGTCGAAATAGCGACTATACTAGCAATTTCCCCAAGAACTGTAGAAAAACATAAAAGCAATATTATTAAAAAACTTCAGCTAGAAAGCAAACAAAATAGCCTACTCATTTGGGCAAAAGAAAATTCTGATTTTCTTTAATACACTTAAAAAAATTGAAAAATACGTAAAGTTACGTATAGTATGGTATTGATTTATTGGCGAATTTTACGGTGTTATTAATTAAGGGTTAATAACGAGCTATTAATTAGTTCTTAGGGGATTAGTGAGCCTTGAACAGTTGTTCAAGGCTTTTTTTTTATAAAAAATTTAAAAAATACGTAAAGTTACGTATAGTATAGTAATGAAAATCTTCAGAAATTTACAGTGCTATTAATCAACATCCTAAGTGTAAGTTCCAAAAGCTCTGAATTTACCAAAATAGAAATCAGAGCTTTTAAAATTTAAAATCTTTACCAATGCATGCGATGAAAAATAATGCCTCAAAAAAAGATAAGCTGTTTTTAATTCTGCTTGTCGTTAGTTCCTTAATTGTTATTACTGCAAATATTGCTGTAAATATTTTTTAGTTAATTATTGTTAGTTACCCTTATTACCAAAAAAAGCGCAAAATTTTCATTTTGCGCTTTTTACTTACTTCTTTATTGTATTCTTAGAAACTAATTTACATTTCTAAGGCTTTCTTGGGATTGTTATCCATTAATAATTCTGTAGGGTTTTCCAAAGCTTCTTTTACTGCCACTAAAAACCCAACGGATTCTTTTCCGTCAATAATTCTGTGGTCATAAGACAAGGCAACGTACATAATAGGTCTAATCTCTACCTTACCATCTACAGCGACAGGGCGTTCTACGATATTATGCATCCCTAAGATACCACTTTGCGGTGGGTTAATAATTGGTGTCGATAACATGCTACCAAATACACCACCATTAGATATTGTAAATGTCCCTCCAGTCATTTCGTCTACCGTGATTTGGCCGTCTCTTGCTCTTATTGCTAACCGTTTTACTTCGGCTTCAACACCTCTGAATGATAAATTCTCAGCGTTTCTTATTACAGGGACCATAAGACCCTTCGGACCAGATACTGCAATACTTATATCTACAAAATCGTAGGATAACATTTCCTTTCCATCAATCATTGAGTTTACAGCAGGATACATTTTTAATGCTCTTACCACTGCTAAAGTAAAGAAGCTCATAAAGCCTAAACTTACACCGTGCTTCGCTTTAAAGTCTTCCTTATACTGTTTGCGCAATTCAAAAATAGGTGACATATCGACCTCATTAAATGTGGTCAACATTGCAGTTGTATTTTTTGCTTCTACTAATCGCTCGGCAACCTTACGGCGCAACATAGACATTTTACTTCTCGAAGTTCCGCGATTTCCACCTGTTGGCGTACCCATTGATGGTACAGCATTAACAGCATCATCTTTGGTAATTCGACCATCCTTACCGGTACCAGAAATGGTGTTAGCGTCCATTCCCTTCTCGGCTAAAATTTTCTTTGCCGCAGGGCTTGCAGTACCTGAAGCATAGGTTTTCTCTGCAGGGTTAGGAGCTTTAGCTCCTGTGTCTTTTGTTTCTTTTTGCTCTTCTGCTAAATTCTTTTCTACACCATCTTCATTACCACCTTCATCGCCTCCTTTATAAGTAGTGGAGGACTCTGCTTTAGGCTCTGCACTTGTATCAATTAGACATACAACTGCTCCTACTTCTACAGCATCACCTTCCTCGGCCTTAAGCGTAATGGTGCCGCTTGCTTCTGCAGGCAACTCCAAGGTTGCTTTGTCGCTATCTACCTCAGCAATTGCTTGGTCTTTTTCTACATAGTCACCATCTTGTACTAACCATTCTGCAATTTCTACCTCTGTAATTGATTCGCCTGGTGATGGCACTTTCATTTCTAAAATCATGGGCTTTATTTTATTTAAGCGCTATTAATTCTCTATTATCTCTGGTTGTTTTTGCTTGTATCAAAAACGTAATCTATAACTTCTTGGTGTCTGATCTTTGAACGCATTGAACTACCTGCGGCTGGTGCACCGTATGGTCTTCTACTAGCAGCTCTCCAGTTTCTGGATGTTTCAAAATTCATTAAAATATGACTGTATGCACCCATATTTCGCGGTTCTTCTTGGGCCCAAACGATATCATCTGCATTTTTGTATTTGCTAATAATTTCGTCCATGGCATCTGTAGGCAGCGGAAATAGCTGCTCTATCCTAACTAATGCAACATCGTCACGACCAAGTTTTTCCTGTTCTTCTAATAAATCATAATAAAATTTACCAGTAACAAAAACCAAAGTTTTTACTTTATTGATCTTCGCATTTTCATCATCAATTAACATCTTAAAACTTCCGTTTGCAAACTCATCAACAGTCGAAACCACTTTTGGGTGACGAAGCAAACTTTTAGGTGTAAAAACTATTAATGGTTTTCTATAATTAGCCTTCATTTGCCTTCTCAGTAAATGGAACATATTTGCGGGTGTGGTGCAGTCTGCTATAAACATATTATCCTTTGCACACATTTGTAAATAACGTTCCATTCGACCAGAAGAATGCTCTGCTCCTTGCCCCTCATAACCATGTGGCAACAACATGACGAGTCCATTTTGGGTTTTCCACTTATCCTCACCAGATGATATATACTGGTCTATCATTATTTGAGCGCCATTGCTAAAATCTCCAAATTGCGCTTCCCAAATGGTCAGTGTATTTGGACTTGCCATTGCATAGCCGTAATCGAAACCAACTACTCCATACTCTGACAATAAGGAATTATAAATATTAAACTGGCCTTGTTCTTTAGCTACATTTTTTAATAGTATAATTTCTTCTTCGCTGTCTTCTACTTTAACTACAGCATGGCGGTGTGAAAATGTGCCACGCTCAACATCTTGTCCAGAAATCCTAACATTAAAACCTTCAGATAATAACGATCCATATGCCAAATGTTCTGCCATCGCCCAATCTAGTTTGTCTTCGTTAAACATAGTTTGGCGAGATTCAATTAAACGTTGAATTTTTCTTATAAATTTTTTATCTGCAGGAAGATTAGAAATGACCTTGGTAATCTTTTCTAACAGGCTCTTAGAAACAGTTGTATCTACCTCCTGCATCATTGCATCTTCAGTAACTCTAGGAAGCCCTTTCCATTCTTCTTGCATAAATGCAGTAATCTCAGTTTTATCCTCCTTACGTGAGTCTTCGAGATTTTCTTCTAACTTTTCTTTATATCTTTTTTCTATGTGCTTAACATAGCCGTCTTCAATGACGCCTTCTGCTAATAATCGCTGTGCATAAATATCTCTTGGATTACTGTGCTTAGCAATAGCTTTATATAAAAGAGGCTGTGTAAATTTTGGTTCATCCCCTTCGTTATGACCATATTTTCTATAGCCTAATAAATCTATAAACACATCGCGCTTAAATTTCATTCTAAAGTCTAGAGCAAAAAGTGCCGCGTGCACTACGGCTTCAGCATCATCTGCATTTACATGCAAAACGGGAGAGAGTGTTACTTTAGCAACATCTGTACAATAGGTACTAGATCGTCCGTCTAGATAATTTGTGGTAAAACCAATTTGGTTATTAACAACAATATGGATGGTCCCGTTAGTTTTATAACCTTCTAACTTTGCCATTTGTACAACTTCGTAAACTAAGCCTTGTCCAGCTATTGCGGCATCTCCATGCACAACTATAGGCAATACTTGAGACGCGTCCGAAATTTCTTCTTTATCTTGTTTAGCTCTGGTAATACCTTGAACAACTGCACCAACAGTTTCTAGGTGTGATGGGTTAGGCGCTATATTAAGATTAATCTTTTTGTTGTTATAAGTTTCTCGATTGCTGGTCCAACCTAAATGGTACTTAACATCGCCATCAAACACTTCTTCTTCATAATCTTTACCATCGAACTCACTAAAAATATCTTTTGCAGATTTCCCGAAAATATTAGTTAATGTGCTTAGGCGACCCCTATGTGCCATTCCCATAACAAACTCCTTAACACCTTCGTCTGCAGCTCTCTCAATAATAGCGTCTACAGCCGGAATTAAGGATTCATTACCTTCTAAAGAAAATCGTTTTTGACCTACGTATTTTGTGTGTAGGAACGATTCGAAGGAAACAGCTTGATTTAGTTTTTTTAGAATATATTTCTTTTCGTCTGCAGTAAAAATAGAATGATTGTCATTAACATTAAGCTTATTTTGAATCCATTGAATCTCTTCTGGTTTACGTATATACATATACTCAACACCTATGGAATCACAATAAATACGCTCTAAATGATCAATAATATTTTGGAGCGTCGCAGAACTAAGACCTAATACTTCACCAGCCGAAAATGTAGAATTTAAATCGCTCTTTGACAAGCCAAAGTTTTCGATTTCTAAAGTTGGAGCATATTTACGTCTAGCTCTAACTGGGTTGGTTTTGGTAAACAAATGCCCTCTACTTCTGTAACCGTCTATGAGGTTAAGAACTTGGAATTCCTTTTGAAGTTGTTCTGGTATCTGGGTAGACACACCCTCAACAATTTCTCCCTCTAATCCATAATTTTCAGACCCAAAATCGTACCCTTGAAAAAAGGCACGCCAACTAGGTTCAATGGCATCTGGATTCTTTAAATATTGGTCGTATAAATCAGCAAAATATGCTGTATGTGCTGCGTTGAGAAAGGAATATTTATCCATTATTTTTTATGAGACGTTGTCGTTTCAACAAAATTTATTCAAAAATACAACTTTTG
>JABDKL010000012.1 GCA_013002225.1 Winogradskyella sp. | reverse complement strand
TCACATTGAAATTGTGCTTTACATGCTGTAGAACCAAACTGACTTACTAATCTCGTGTTGGTTGAACCACAATTGGTACACTTAACAATGCGTTTACCATTTAATAATACATCCTTATCTGCCTCGGCATCTAAAGGTGCAGCAATGCCATAATCTTCTAATGCTTTACGCCCTCTTGGTGTTATCCAATCGGTTGTCCAAGCTGGGTGTAGGATTAATTCTATTTTAGACTCGTAACCTGCTTCCTTTAATGCTGCTTTTATATCGTCACCAATAACATCCATTGCGGGACAACCACTGTAAGTTGGTGTGATTTCTACTTTTACTTTATTGTTTTCTATAACAGCAGAACGTACAACACCCATATCCATTATGGATAGTACCGGGATTTCAGGGTCTGACACCTGCTCCAGTATTGGTATTAAGATTTGATCTATATTTTGTTCTGTTGCTGTCACTTTATTGTTTTATGAGATCCTGAAACACGTTCAGGATGACAAATCAGAGATTTGTTACCATTCCATATTAGGATAGGTACGCTGCATGTATTGTAAATCGCTTAACAAATACCCTAGATGTTCGGTATGAATTCCTTCTTTTCCTCCTTTTTGAAAGTACTTAGATTCTGGAATTTTAAGTGCAGCCTCCTCTAAAAGCTCATTAACCTGCTTATAATATCCATCCTTTAATTTAGTAACATCTACACCAATACCAGCTTTAACCATAGCTTTATCAGCTTCAGTTTGATGGAATAATTCATCGGTATACGTCCATAAATCATTAATAGCTTCTTGCATTTTAGAGTTACTTTCTTCGGTACCATCACCTAAGCGCTTTACCCAATCTGATGAAAAGCGTTCGTGATAACTAACTTCCTTCACACTTTTATTTGCAATGGCTGCCAGATTTAAATCGGTACTTTTCTGTAATTCTTTTAAAAATGCTAAGTGATAGACATCGAATAAAAACTGACGTCCAATAGTGTATGCAAAATCTGTATTGGGTTGTTCTACCAATAACACATTGAGATATTCGCGCTCCTTGCGCAGCATAGCGATATCATCTTCCGTTCTGTCATCACCTGCTATTTTCGCGGCATATTGATAGTAACTGCGCACCTGACCGAATAAGTCTAAAGAAATATTGGTACATGCAATGTCAGTTTCTAAAGTTGGTCCATGACCTGTTAATTCACCTAACCGTTGACCAAGAATAAGAGAGTTATCTGCTATTCCTAAAATGTATTTGTATAAATTTTCGTTTTTCATGTTTACTTTTAATGAGATTCCTGCCTGCGCAGGAAATTTACATATGCTTTACCTCATCTGGCAAATCATAAAACGTAGGATGACGATACACTTTATCTTGAGCGGGTTCAAATAACTCACCATTATGCTCAGGATTTGAGGCTGTGATATTTTTAGATTCCACAACCCAAATACTTACACCTTCATTTCGTCTTGTATATACATCGCGAGCGTTTTCTAATGCCATTTCTGCATCTGTAGCATGTAGACTTCCACAGTGCCTATGCTCTAATCCGTTCTTACTTCTTACGAAGATTTCCCAAAGTGGCCAGTTTTTTTTATCGGACATAATTATATTGTTTTAAACTGCTTGTTTATCTTTTCTATTTTTATTCTTTTCAGCATAAGCCATAGCTGCATCTCTCACCCATTCTCCACGCTCCCAAGCTCCAACTCTAGCCTTCATTCTTTCTTTATTCATAGGGCCATGACCTTTAACAACTTGCCAAAATTCATCCCAATCAATTTCACCAAAATCATAGCTTCCGCGCTCTTCGTTCCATTTTAGATCTGGATCTGGAATAGTTAATCCTATTAAATCTGCCTGAGGCACAGTTTGATCAATAAATTGCTGACGCAAATCATCATTAGACTTTCGCTTTAGTTTCCATTTCATAGATTGCTCTGTGTGTACAGAAACATCGTCTGTAGGCCCTAACATCATTAAACTTGGCCACCACCAACGGTTTAGGGCATCTTGTGCCATCTCTTTTTGTTCTGGTGTACCGTTTGCCAACTTTATCATGATTTCGTAACCTTGACGCTGGTGAAAACTTTCTTCTTTACACACACGAATCATTGCTCTAGCATATGGCCCGTAAGAAGTATTACATAATGGCACCTGATTAATAATAGCAGCACCATCTACCAACCAACCTATGGCTCCCATATCTGCCCAAGTAATTGTTGGGTAGTTAAATATGGACGAATATTTTGCTTTGCCTGTGTGGAGTTGTTCATACATTTCGTCTCTGGAAATCCCTAAAGTTTCTGTTGCAGAATAAAGATATAAACCATGTCCTGCTTCGTCCTGAACCTTTGCTAATAGTGCAACCTTTCGACGTAGAGAAGGTGCTCTGGTAATCCAGTTTCCTTCGGGTAACATTCCAACTATTTCAGAATGTGCATGTTGAGACATTTGTCTTATATGCGTTTTACGATATTTTTCTGGCATCCAATCTTTAGGTTCAATTTTTTCGTCACGCGCAATACGTGCTTCAAATTGTTCTTCTAAATTTTTAATATGTTCTTCACTCATCTTTAATGGCTTTAAGCTATTGGCTTTGCACCTTTAGCTGTTGAACTTAATTTTTCTTTTTCAATATAATTTAGCTTTTGGCTCTTGGCCTTTAGCTCTTTGCGCGTTAGGGATTGAAGCGGCATCCTTTTTTATTTTTCTCAAAAAAGATACAGCGGAAAGCCCGACCTTTAGGTAACGCTATACTTATTTTACACGTCGAAATCGACTACAACTTTATCTGAAGTCGGCACAGCCTGGCAACTTAACACCAAGTTTTGCGACACTTCCTTATCATCTAAAGCATAGTTAATTTTCATTTCTACACTACCTTCTTTCACTTCGCATTTACATGTACTACATACGCCACCCTTGCATGCAAAAGGCAAATCCGCACCAGCTCCAAGAGCGGCATCAAGAATATTATCATATTCTTTGGTCATTGTAAACTCAAACTCTTTACCTCCATCTACAATGGTAACTTCTACGCCTTCTATCTTTTGCTGTGCTAGGCGTTCTGCGCGCTTAATATCCTCGTCTGAAAGTCCTTTTACAAATAATTCAAAATGCACTAGTTCTTTTGGCAATCCTGCGTTAATTAAATACTCACTAACATAGTTTACCATTTTTTCCGGTCCGCAGAGAAATACTTCGCTGGTATCTGGAATATCGATAAAGGTCTTAGTAAGCATCTGCATTTTTTCATCATCAAACCTACCATTAAACAGCTCAATATCTCTACGTTCCTTGGTAAGGAAATAATATATTTCTAGTCGCCCAAAATAGGTGTTGCGCAATTGCTCAAGCTCCTCTTTAAAGATAATGGATTTTGCGGTTTTATTCACATAAAACAACTTGCAAGTTGCATTTGGCTCTGCAGCCAAGTGCGATTTTATCATGGACAAAACTGGCGTTATACCGCTGCCTGCAGCAAAAAACAAGTAGTTCTTCGCTTTTTCTGGCTGTATGGATACACCAAAGGTCCCACTCGGAGCCATAACTTCTAGCTCATCCCCTTTTTGCAAATGATCATTAATATAAGTAGAAAACTTACCACCTGGTATTAATTTAACAGCAACCTTCCATTGTCCATCCTGAGGACTGGAACACAGCGAATAGGAGCGACGAACATCCTCGCCATTAATTTCTGCTTTTAAGGTTAAATGCTGACCAGAATTAAAGGCAAATTCGTCTTCTAATTCGTCTGGCACTGCAAAAGAAACCACCGAACAATCGTCGGTTTCCTTATATATATCTTGGATTTTTAGCTTGTAAAACTGAGCCATTTTTCATTCTTAATTTTGAAACTAACACTTGTTAGTTAGTATGACAAAGTTAAGAAATTTTTTGCTAACTATTTGTTAATTCCGTGAATGAGCACCTCGCTTAAATTTATGGCTAAGTCTTTCGCATTTAAATCTTCCTTTTTGGGTATCCAAAGGTAAAGCGACCGCAATGTGGTAAGCATTGAAAACATAATGATTTCTGGATTAGCAGCCTTAATTTCGGCATTGCTTTTACCATTTTCAATAATTTTAAGAAAATCATCTTCATAACCTTGGCGCAATTTCAGATAATATTCTAATTGATCTTCCAAATGCATCCAGTCATTATTTAATGAGGCCATGCCATAGATATTTTCGCTCGAAATTCTGACATGCAATTCAATAATCGCTTTGAGTTTTGACATACAAGAATCATTAGAAGATTGAATCAACTTCATGCCTGCCGTAAATTCTTCTGCCAATGAAATTATGATAGCTTTTAAAATATCTTGCTTTGAATTTATGTGATTGTAAAGACTGGAGGCTTTAATACCCATTGAGGTCGCCAAATCTCTCATT
Source organism: Winogradskyella sp. (assembly GCA_013002225.1). Taxonomy (GTDB): domain Bacteria; phylum Bacteroidota; class Bacteroidia; order Flavobacteriales; family Flavobacteriaceae; genus Winogradskyella. The sequence goes on along the minus strand of JABDKL010000012.1, from coordinate 27,684 downwards.
GTTACCGCACTATACCCTTTGTCTTTAAAAAGTTTTGCGGCTGTCCTAATAATTTCCTCCTTACGTGTTATTGGTTTCAATATTTTTTAGACTATTTAATATTTTGTAAATTTAATCAAATTGAATCTATGGGAATTTTAGACTTTATCTTTGGAGCTAAACAACGTCGTGTTGAGGACTATTTGAAAAATGATGCCATTATTCTAGATGTAAGATCACAACGTGAATGGGACGCCGGACATATTGATAATTCAGTGCATATTCCATTAAATGAATTGAATGAACGTGTTGATGAAATTAAGAAACTCAATAAGCCCATTATAGCGTGCTGTGCCAGCGGAGTACGATCTGCAAAAGCTGCCAAATTCTTAAATCTCAAAAATATAGATGCTATTAATGGTGGTGGTTGGGTTTCCTTAAAGCATAAACTATAATTTTACAGGTAACATTCTCGAATAAATATTGCCGTAAAAACCAACCAGTTTAAATATTTTAAAACACTAATAGTTGCATTGGACGCCATTTTAAATAACGCTGCTCTAGAACAAAACTGCTACAATAAATCTTGCTTTTTGGTATTACAACGAATTGAAAAGCCACTTATCTGAAATATCAGTAAAGTAACACACTTAAATTTCTATTTAAGATTTGTTAAATAACTTGATGTAAGATAATGCCATAAACCCTCGTAATATTTTTTAAAAAAAGGTGGCATCGTATTAATCCGAATTATAGCTTTTGTATAAAATCTTATACATATTTGTTCTGATAAGTTTTGTCTCTGTTGGTCACGCACAAAAGTCAACACTTTTACCGAATGTAAACTTTAGAGCCAAAGAACTAAAGCACTCGTTAAACTCAAGTGGTGATAGTTTATTACTACAAAGTGACAGAACAATTTATAGCGTTGATATTTTTAATCAAGATTATGACAAAACCGTTAGAGTCGAAGGTACCGAGGTGAAAATTCCTTTAGAAGATACTCCTGTCGGAAGACTTGTTGTACAAGCCAAAATGGTAGATAAACGCATTTTAATGACATTATTGCGACATGAACCCTATCACAATAAACTATTAGCACCCGAATCTACTTTAAAAACATCAAAAATTGTCAAGCTGTTGCCTGCCCTGGCTCCAAGATCGAAAACATTAATTTTACCAACCCTTATTGCAAAAAAAGCAACAACACAATTATCGATTAAAAGGGCGATAAACGCAAAGCTTAATTTCCGCAATTTTACTTATACTAATTATACTAAAGACCGTATCAAAATTAATTCCAACGCCAATACTGTAGCATCATTATTAAATTCGAGATTAAAACAAAATTCGATAACTAATCAAACGTTTTACTGGACTCTGAGAGTAGTTAATAATGGTACCCGAACATATAAAACCATGAAATTAGTTAATGAAGCAACTGCTTTAAAAATGATAGATATTAACAAATTAGAAACTACAACAACAGAAGGCAAATTAAATACTTTAATTGTTTGGGAAGTTTACGACAAAACACAATTTATGAAACTTCAATTAAATAATCCCGAACTGTTAAATGCCACTTCATCTGAACTATTTAATGTAATTCCCTATTTTATTACTGAAAACTTCCTGGCGGACAATTAAAGTAAAACAATTAGAGTTACCACAATTTTAAAGCTATAAGGAATAGCTTATTTTAGGGGTTAAACAAATAAGGCAAATATTCAAATGATTTTTAACATAAAAACTATAAGTATAAAATTCATGCTTTCAACTGTTTTATTACTGGCTGTCTTGGCCTGCAAAGAGAGCAATGAGATAGACTTTGATAAGGAAAAGCAAGCCATTTTAAAACTTCATAAGGCACAACGAGATTATCATTTTGATAAAGATTCCATCGCATTCGCAAATCAGTTATCCAACCAATTTATCTCTGTTAATAAGGGTGAAATAAAAAAGCCTGAGCGAAGCCATACTATTTCGAGATACCATAACTATTTCTCGAGTGTAGAGTTTTTAAAATGGGACGATATATCAGATCCTGTAATACGTTTTTCTAATGATGGCAGTATGGCATATACCATTGTCGATAAAATTGTCGAAGTTTCAAACAAAGCTATTGAAGGGAGTCTATCGAAGGACAAAACACATTTCGCCTGGACGGCCATATACAAGAAATATGGCAACGAATGGAAAATAGATTGTGTTACCTCTACAAATAAACCTGTCAAAGACTAAAACTAAACAAATTGTCTTTTATCTATAAGCCGCAATTATAATAAGCCTCCTTTGTCATTAAAATATAATCAATTTTAAGACAAATTAAAAAAGTCGATTTTCTCAATTATAGTAATGAGCTTTTAACAATAATCTTAACTTTATAATCTAAAACAATCCACCATGAAATTTAGACTTTTACCATTTTTAAGCACTCTAATTATCTCACTTTTTATTTTAGCGTGTTCAGATTCGAAAAAAGAATATGCAACAATGCTTATTTACGGAGGTCCTATATATACAGTAGATTCTTCAGCATCTAAAGTCGAGGCTGTGGCAATAAGAAATAATAAAATTTTGTTTGCCGGCAACTTAGAAGAAGCCAGAACTTATGAAAATGATAAAACTCAAAATTTAGATTTAAAAGGTAAAACCATGACGCCAGGACTCATAGAAGGCCATGGTCATTTTATGGGCTTAGGTTATAATGAGTTAAATCTGGATCTTATGAACACAACCAGCTATCAAGCCATTATAGATGCAGTAGCAGAACGTGTAAAAAACTTAGAACCTGGTGAGTGGATTGTTGGTCGTGGTTGGCATCAAAGCAAATGGGATAGTATGCCAGCAGAGACAGTTCATGGGTTTCAAACCCATCATTTGTTAAGCGAAGTTTCTCCAGAAAACCCGGTGTATTTAAAACATGCGAGTGGACATGCAGGTTTTGCAAACGCAAAAGCTATGGAGATAGCTGGATTACAAAAAATCGCTTTAGATGGCGTAAAAAATTACGAAGTTGAAGGTGGTGAAGTATTGGTAGACGCTTCCGGAAAACCAACAGGTGTTTTTAATGAACGTGCCCAAACCTTAATTACTAAACACATCCCTGAAAAAACATCAGAATCAGACATAAAAGCTTTTGAGCTAGCTGTTGAAGCATGTCACCGAAATGGTATAACCAGTTTTCATGATGCAGGAATACCAAAAGAAACGATAGCACTCTATGAGAAAATGAAATCTGAGGGTAAAATGCGTACGCGTATATATGCAATGCTTACAGGCTGGGATAAAGAGCTATTAAATAACTGGTACCAAAAAGGAATTATGGTAGACGATGATCATCTATTTACAATTAGATCTGTAAAATTAAACTGTGATGGCGCACTGGGATCACGTGGCGCATGGCTTTTAGAACCTTACTCGGATAGGCCTGACCATTTTGGACATGAAACCTTACCTATGAAATTTGTAAAAGAGACAGCGTTAAATGGACTTAAAAACGGTTTTCAAGTATGCGCTCATGCCATTGGTGATAGAGCAAATAGAGAAATTTTAGATAGGTACGAAATGGCTTTTAACGAATATCCTGATATGGCGAATAATCACAGATTTAGAATTGAGCATGCACAACATTTACATCCCGAAGACATTCCTCGTTTTGCAGAATTAAATGTTATTCCTGCGATGCAAGCCGTGCATATGTCTTCAGACAGACCTTGGGCTATAGACCGCTTAGGTGAAAAGCGTATTAAAGAAGGGGCTTATATGTGGCAAGACTTATTACAGAGTGGTGTTCCCATTGTTAATGGTACTGATGTGCCGGTAGAACCTGTTAATCCAATTGCAAGTTTCTATGCCAGTGTGAGTAGAAAAACTTTAAAAGGAATACCAGAAGGAGGTTACGAGCCTGAGCAGAAAATGACCAGAGCTCAAGCTCTAAAATCGTACACTTTGGATGCAGCATATGGCGCTTTTGAAGACGATATCAAAGGCTCAATAACTCCTGGAAAATTGGCAGACTTTACAATTTTTGATCAAGATTTGATGACTGTTGATGAGAAGCGCATTCTTGATACTAGTGTTGTAATGACTATATTCAATGGCAACATTGTTTACTCTCAACAATAATAATTAATAGCCTTATAAATATAAAAAAGCAATAGCTATCCATCTCAAGTGACGGCCTAACTATTTTTTAGTTTGTACCAATATCTCTACAAAATTAAATAAAGTGGCAAGTCTTTTACTTTAACAGACTTTTTAAACACTACATCGTGAGGAGGTGTCCATCACCTATAAAATGAGCTAAACATCTAAATTATTGAACTTTAGATGATGGTTAATATACATTTGATATAGAATACTTACATAGAAAAGATATTCCATTTGTTTCCCAAAAACAAAAAACCTACTTATGATGAAAAGAACAAGCACAATTTTATTATTGTTATTGACTACTTTAATTTATGGTCAAAACTCCACACTATTTCAAAATATTAATTTTAGGGCTGCCGAGTTGAAGCATCAACTTAATACATCTGGTGATAGCCTTCTACTTCATGGTGAACGTCGTATAGAAAAAGTCGTGATATTTAATTCTGATTTTGAAAAAACCTTCGAAGTCAAAGATCATTCATCAAAAATCCCTTTGATTGACATTCCTGTAGGTCGCTATGTTGCCGAAGTAAAAGTAGCCGATAAGCTTATTATTTTGACCCTATTAAGACATGAAGACTTGAAGGATATCCTACCACAAAATAAGGTTGTAGAGCAATCTCATGAAGAATTAGAAGAGACTGTTATAAACAACACCGTTAATACAGGAATAAGCTTTCAGGAAAACCAAAGGGTCTCACCAGCAAATGCAAAATTAAAAGAACCCGAAGAAAAAATTATAACAGGTTACTGGATCATACATGAAATTAGCAATGGACACCGATCTCGAAAAATAACGAGAATGGGAGACAAGGAAGTTGTTGACTTAATGATCGCTAAAAACGAATTAGACCTAAGGACTAAAGCTGGTAAATTTAATACGCTAACAATCTGGGAAGTTTACGATACTGGTAAATTTTTTAGATTTAAAAGATTAAATGCTAACTACGCAGAGGAAACGGAATCTGATTTTTTTAATGTAAATCCAATTTACACAACGCCAAAAAACAAGAATTTAGAGAAAACTAAAGTTTAATTAAGATTTCTTTAGCTCTAATTTTTCAGCAAAATAATCGCAAAAATCTTTCATTGTTGCTGTCATTTTTTCATCTTGTGTGGCACGTAAAAAGGTATCACTCATAGTTACTAAAGTTTGATGAAAAAACAGTTTCATTTCATCTACTGGCATATCCTTTGTCCATAAATCGATCTTCAAGGTTTCCTGAGCATTACTATCCCAAACAGATAGCATAACCGCTTTGGCCTCTTCGTTCTTAATTCCGCCATCTTGTGCAGACCAGCGTAATTTCTCTGGCACACGATTTTCATCCAATTCTACGTTTAATTCTATCTTAGACTTTATAGTTTCTGCCATTACTTTTTTGGTTTAAATTTTGATTTTCTAAAAATTTCTTCAGCTTCAGTTTGCATTATATTTAATACACCTTTGTCTGTTGTTTCTGCATAGGCTCTAACAATCTGCCATCCTATATATTGACCCAATCGCCCAGGAGATTCGTTATCTAATTCCAAATAAAATTTGGTAAAAGGTGCATCTGCAATAAAGCGATTAGGTAATGTACTGTCTGTGCTATACAGCATTTCTTTTTCTATAAAATAACTCCAAATAGGACTTTCGTTTGCCTCTGCCCATTTGAGCTCATCTTCGGTATAACCTATTTTTTCAGCATCTGTCTTAAAAGGAAGCACAACATCCTTAAAATATAGTAATTTACCAAAATAGATCATTTCATCAAGCAGCGTTTTTCGATTCTTTTGATAGTTATATTTTTCGGCATAATCACCAGCAAGATCAGAAACAATCTGTTCACTTTTAAAATTTTTCGCTAAATACATAGGAATATCACTTTCAGTATAAAATCTATGTGAATCACCTAGATAATTATCTAATGCAATAAGCACCAAGGTATCAGTAACTATAGTTCTATCTCGGTATGCAACATTATTTGTCAGGGTTATAACCCTCGGAACAGTAAACGATTTATCGTAATATTTTAGGTACTTAAATAATAGAGAAATTTCAGAATGTAGCTTATCGCTATTAGTAAATTCAGACTCAACTTCGTTTAGCACTACGTTTTGAAGAGAATCCGTCATTCTATTTATATAAATAGAATCTGGCACTTTAGCAGAAAACAAAAACGGGTACGATTTCTTAAGCTTTGGTAGATCTTTGGATGTGGCGTTTTTAAATAGACTATCAAATCTATCGATCTCAAAATCAATACTGATATTTTCGATTTCATTTATAAGCTTAGAATCATCATTACAAGACAAAAAGCAAAGTACCCAAATTAAAACGAGGTAGTTTCTCATTACCATTTTGTAAAACATTTTTAATCCTAACACTATTCCGTTATTTTTGTTGTGCAAAGGTACACTTCTTTACATTAAATCTTAAAAATTATGCAAACAGAAAAGGTTGTAAATCATATTGTAAATTGGCTAAAAAATTATGCCACTAATGCAAAGGTAAATGGTTTTGTAATTGGTATTTCTGGCGGTATTGACTCTGCAGTAACCTCTACACTTTGCGCCAAAACGGGTTTAAATCTATTATGTATTGAGATGCCTATTCACCAGGCAGAAAGTCATGTTACAAGAGCTCAAGAACATATATCACAGCTTAAAAAACGTTTTCCAAATGTGAGCGACGCACGTGTAGATTTAACACCTGTATTTGAAGAATTTAAAACAGAAGTGAATTTAGATGGGAAGCAAACCACGGTAGACATGGCGCTTGCTAACACCAGAGCTCGCCTAAGGATGACCACCTTATACTATCACGCTGGTTTGTTAGGATTATTAGTAGCTGGAACTGGTAATAAAGTCGAAGATTTTGGTGTTGGATTTTTTACTAAATATGGTGATGGCGGTGTTGATTTAAGTCCAATAGCAGACTTACTAAAATCTGAAGTGTATGAACTGGGCAGCTTTCTAGAGGTCCCAGAGGCTATTATGAAAGCAGCGCCAAGTGATGGCCTTTTTGGAGATGCTCGTAGTGATGAGGACCAAATTGGCGCCTCATATCCAGAATTAGAGTGGGCCATGAAAATGGACGATGCAGGAAAAACGCCTAATGACTTTGAAGGCAGAAAAAAAGAAGCTTTTGAGATTTACTTACGCTACAACAGATCTAATAAGCACAAGATGATCCCTATTCCTATTTGCGAAATTCCTAATAATTTAAGATAATACGTGTAGTTTGTCGAATATATTGCACCAAATGGTTAATTTTTAGTTATTTTTGTAAGTAACCTCCTTATTTGCTATAACCGACAAGTTATAATCCTAACTAAACTAAAAAAACATCAAATATCATGATAAATATTTTGATTGTTGACAGCCACCCTATTGTAAGAACTGGGTTAGAATTATTTTTAAGCAGCAAGCCAGATCTTAAAATTGTAGGTAAATTAGGTAGTGGAATTGAAATTTTTGAATTTGTAAGACGTCAAAATGTCGATGTCATAATTTGTGAAATTGATTTACCCGAGTTAAATGGCATTACAGCTTTACGCGCTATTAAAAAAGAGAATAAATCTGTGAATGTTTTAATGCTTAGCCATCAGCCAGAAGAAATATATGCTATTAGCACCTTAAAAGCTGGCGCATCTGGTTACTTAAATAAAACGGCAGATGTTGAAACTATTGAGAAAGCTATTCGGAAAATAAATCAAGGCGAAGTTTATTTAAGTGAGAAAATGGATAAGCATCTACGCTATGAAGATACACGAAGAAGTAGAAGTCGTATGTTTAAAAAATTATCTACCAGAGAAGTGGAAGTTTTAAAACTATTATCAATTGGACGTAAAAACAAAGAAATTGCTCAGGAACTAGACATCAATGAAAAAACAGTTAGCACTTATAAAGCCAGGCTTTTTAAAAAATTAAATGTGACTAATATTGTAGACCTGATTCATCAAGCTAAGCATCACAATCTCACTTAATATCTTAGCCAATCACCTTTCCTAACTTACGCGACAATAACATTTTAAGGCCTACATAATCCTTAACATCTTCTATTATCGCTTGAGAATCTGAATTTTCATTTAGGGTTGCATTTTTATATTCCGCCACCTTTAAATCGATTAAGTAACAACGTAAACTTAGAATAGTTTGGCTTACAAGTTGTGACACCGAATGTTCCTTTTCTTTAGGAATGATATGATTTCTTTCCCAATCATGAAGATTATATTTTTCATCTTCCATTAAAATACTGGTCACCTCACTTGCCGAGTCCTGATCTAGCTGGTTAATGAAATTCTTGGTTGAAAAATCCTCCTCCTGATGAAGTTTTTCTACGATAGCATAATACAGCTCTCTAAACTTATCGTTTGTAAACATCATTTCATCTTCCTGAAGGTCTAAATAAATCTTCTCAAAAACGCGTGCCTCATGCTTGGTCGGCTCTAATATTAAATCTCCTGTAGCTTCGTCTTCCTTTAAAATTAAATCCTCAAATTGCTCTTTTCTATCGCCATATAACATCAAGATTTCAATAATTTTACGTTCCAATTCATATTGAACATCTATCTTTCGTTTAGACTGCTCTGCATTTTTAACAACTTCAAAGGCCTTCTGCTGCTGTTGTTTAAACTTTTTGCTGCTGTCTTGAAATTCTTTTTTACTGATCTGTGCAAGGGTACTAAATAGTACCGATTCACTTATGTCCATAATACTTGCGCATTCTTGCACATACACTTCACGCTTAATAGCATCGGGTATTTTTGCAATACTATTCACAATTTCCCTTATAGTCTCAGCTTTTTTTATTGGGTCGTTATTAGCATCTTTAACTAATAGCGATGCTTTAAACTGAATAAAATCTTTTGCGTTTTCTTTCAGGTAGTTAGTGATCTCCTCTAGGCTATTAGTTTTTGCAAAGCTATCCGGATCTTCACCATCGGGAAAGGAGCACACTTTAACATTCATTCCCTGTTCTAATATAAGATCTATCCCTCTAATAGAAGCTCTTATACCCGCTGCATCACCATCAAAAAGCACTGTTATATTATTTGTTAACCTATTGATTAAGCGTATTTGATCTGAGGTAAGTGCCGTTCCAGATGACGACACTACGTTGGTGACCCCTTTTTGGTAAAATTGAATAACATCCGTGTATCCTTCAACCAAATAACAGTTATCTTCTTTAGCAATAGTTTGCTTAGCAAAGAATAAACCGTAAAGCACCTTGCTTTTATGATAGATCTCACTTTCTGGAGAATTGAGATATTTAGCTGCTTTTTTATCATTGGTGAGAATACGCCCGCCGAAACCCAAAACACGACCGCTCATACTATGTATAGGAAACATAACGCGTCCTTTAAAACGATCAAAACGTTTTTGATCTTTAACAATAGTCAGACCAGTTTGTTCCAGAAACTCTAATTTATAACCTTTACCTAAAGCTTCATCTGTAAAAGCCTGCCACTCATCTAAAGCGTAGCCTAATTGAAATTTTTTAATTGTTGCCTCGGCAAAACCTCTTTCTTTAAAATAACTTAAACCAATAGCTTTCCCTTTATCAGTTTTATGCAATATTTTTTGAAAGTATTCATTGGCATACTCACTGACCAGATATAAACTTTCTTTGGTGTTTTGCTGCGCTTTTTCCTCGTCTGAGCGTTCGGTTTCTTCTATGTCAATATTGTATTTCTTAGCTAAATATTTTATAGCTTCTGGATAAGTAAAATGCTCATGTTCCATTAAAAAAGTAACTGCATTACCACCTTTACCAGTAGAAAAATCTTTCCAGATTTGTTTTACAGGAGAAACCATAAAACTAGGTGTTCGCTCATCACTAAAAGGACTAAGTCCCTTAAAATTACTACCCGCTTTTTTAAGTTGAACAAAATCACCAATCACCTCTTCTACACGAGCGGTTTCAAAAACTTGAGCTATGGAATTTTGCGAGATCAAAGCATTATAAATTTTAACAAGTTTGTAAATTTAAGACAAACAATCTGTTTAAAAAATATATCGCGTATGGTAATTTATTTATTGTTACTAGTATGCTTAATTAAAATAAATAAAGCCTTAAACAAAGCATTGTTTAAGGCTTTTAAAACTATATTATTCGATTAATCCATATCAAAACGTACTCCAACAGAGATGTTATTTTGTTCTACCGCTTGGTCTTTAAAAAGTGGATTAAGATCGTACTTAACATACAAAGCTACTTCGCCCAGTGCCACATATCCACTAAGGCCATAAACAAAATCACTTACCTCAAAACCATCGCGTTGCTTATCCTTTACACGTTCACCACTGTCTTTATATTTAAGCTTTTGCTTACTCCCAATATTTAAACCTACGTAACCACCTAAGCCTATTTTCAGTTTTTTATGGGTGGAATACCTAAAGTAATCCTCTTTTTCAATTTTTTTAGAAGGTCCAAATTCTAAATGCACAGGAAAAACTAAGTTGGTTGTTCTAAATTTTGCTTTATTTAGATCTTTAGGAAACTGCTCTAATGTGATATTGCCGTTATTATTGACCAGGTAGTTATTATCCTTTATATCTAATTTGTTCCACTGGAAAGAAAAACCATATTTCAATCTCCAAAAGTTAGTATTATCAAAGATTCGAGTTTTCCAGGCATAACCTAATTCTACAAAACCAGAACCAGCTATTTTATACGGCGAATCATCAATTGATTGCCCATCTATAATAGCATTATTAAACCCAATACCAAATACAACGTCAGTGGTAGTACGCCGATCATACCTTTTTGGTTTATCTTGAGATTTCTCGCCGATATAAATAAAACTTCCACGCTTATCTTTATCGTTACCTATTCTAAAAACAAAGCTGTCACCTTCCTCCTCGTCCACTGATTTATATGAAGGATTACGCTGTATTAAAGCAATTTTATTATCAATAATCGCAACTCTATTTTCAATATTAGCAGCTCTTTTTTTTGCGGCTTCCTTTTTCAATTCTTCTGCTCTAGCCGCCGAAATAGCTCCTGAATCCAGACGTCGATTAATCGCCTCGATTTCTTGTTTAAGAAATTCTCTTTCTTCCTTCTCGATCTTTACCTTATGGTTTTTAAGCGCTTCTATTTTAACAGCGTTTGTTGATTTGTTTAAACTATCAACCTTTGCTTCTTGCGATTGTAATGTCGTTACTGATACTGTAATAATCAGATAAACTAATAATCTTGTAATGGTGTTCATAACTGTTCGTTTTTTAATGATTTATTTTTATATTTCGATTGATGTTGCGTTCTAGTTATTGCGCTCTGCAACAGCTGTTTTTACAGATTCGTAACTATCTTTTAAGGCTTCGAAAACCTTGCTTCTAAAGGATTGTCCCATATCATCTTCGACACTTCGCAAAAGCGCTTCGGCTTCTACCATTTTGGTGGTTTCCTTTTGCAGTTTAATTTTCAAAAGTTCCTTGTTCGCCACTTTTAATAACGAATCTATTTCTCTGTTCGTCACTTGTGAATTTTGAGTCTTTAAATCTTGCATTGTTGTTGTCATTGCATCTTTCATTAATAGCGTATTGGCTTTTTCTTGCATTATATCATTAGACGCTTCGCTATTTTTTGGTTTCGTTTTTTCTTTAATCGATTTATTAATTTCGGCGACTTGGATTTTCTTTTCTTGCAGTTGTTCAGAGACATTTTTGTAAGGTTGAATATTGCTTTTGTTTATGCTCTTGGCTTTTTCTTTTTCGCCTTCAACTTTATCATCTTCTATTGCCAAATCATTGATCTTAATCGTATGGATTTCCGTTTGAGGCTCTTCTTGTTTCACTTCCTCCTTCTGCTCGTTTACTATTTGCGGCATTACAGATTCTGAATTATCATTATTGAAAAATTGAAGCGATACGGCCAAAAAAATCACTAAACCTGCAGCAATTCCAAGCCACCAATACATAGCGTTTTTTGAGCTTTTGTTTTCTTTGTCCAAACGTTCGGATAGTTTAGACCAACCTTCTGTTGATGGAGTCAATGATCGCTGCTCCAACTTCTCTTTTATTTGCTCCTCAAATTTATTTGGTGCCATAACTATTATTATTTAATTCATTTATCATTCCTTGAAGCATTTTTCGAGCTTTAAATAATTGAGATTTTGAAGTGCCTTCAGAAATATTAAGAAGCTCTGCTATTTCATGATGTTTATAACCTTCCATAGCATACATCACAAATACCATTTTGTACCCTTCCGGCAAGCTGTCTATAAGTTGCTGTATTTCTGCAACTTCAATGTTTGATTTGATATTATTAGAGTAATCTTGGTCCAAGAATGCTGTTTCAGTTGCAAATTCAATAGACATTTTTTGTCTTAAATATGATATTGCCTCTCTAACCATTATTCGTCTTATCCAACCTTCAAAACTACCTTCGCTTCTAAACGATTTCAAATTTTTGAATACTTTAAAAAATCCATTCAACATTACTTCTTCTGCCTGATGAACATCCTTAATATAATATCTACAAACACTCAGCATTTTTGGTGCATGTAACTCGTACAACAGATGCTGTGCTTCGCGATTATGTTTCGCTGCTCTTTGTATAAGTTTTGATTCGTTCTTATGAAGCTGGATAACTTTCATTTACATCAATTACGATTGCACGTCTATTTATAAAGACGCAATTTTGTTACCAAGGGTTGCCTGGATCATTTAAAAAATTAAAAATAATATGTATTCTATTGACCAAGTGCTTATTACACTTTACTTTTTTCTGTCAATAACATAATCAACCATAAGTTTTAATGAAGATTTGTATGGTGATTCGGGATAAGGTAGTAATAAGTTTAAGGCTTCTTCCTGAAAAGCTTTCATTTGGGATATTGCGTAATCTAAACCATTATTAGCCTTTACAAATGCAATAACTTCCTTAACTCGTTTTTTGTCCTTATTATGGTTTTTTACAGAGTTAATAAGCCATGATTTTTCTTTTTTGGAACAGTTATTTAATACATAAATTAAAGGTAAAGTCATTTTCTGTTCTTTAATATCTATTCCTGTTGGTTTTCCTATAGCCTCTTCTCCATAATCGAATAGATCATCTTTGATCTGAAAAGCCATTCCTATGAGTTCTCCAAATTTTCGCATTGTTTCTACTTCTTTTGAATTAGGTTTAACAGAAGCTGCTCCTAAACTACAACAGGCGGCAATTAGAGTTGCCGTCTTTTGTCTAATAATATCATAATAAATAGCTTCAGTGATATCTAGTTGCCTGGCTTTTTCAATTTGAAGTAATTCGCCCTCACTCATTTCTCTTACAGCAACTGAAATAATTTTAAGTAGATCAAAATCATTATTATCGATGGACATTAGAAGGCCTTTTGACAACAGATAATCCCCTATTAGTACCGCAATTTTATTTTTCCAAAGTGCATTAATAGAAAAGAATCCGCGTCTTCTATTGCTATCGTCTACAACATCGTCGTGAACTAAGGTAGCTGTATGGATTAATTCTATAACAGATGCTCCTCTGTAGGTTCGTTCACTAACCTCACCATTATTCATCATTTTAGCCACTAAGAAGACAAACATTGGACGCATTTGTTTGCCTTTACGATTTACTATGTAATGTGTAATTCTATTGAGAAGAGCAACCTTACTTGCCATAGAAAGCTGAAACTTTTGTTCGAAAAGTTCCATTTCGTAAGCAATGGGCTGTTTTATTTGTTCTGTTATTTTCATTTATGCCATGAAGCAATGCAAAATTACGAATAAAGACTTACCAAAATTATTGAAAATTGATATTTTAGGCTCTAACAATGACTAGAACAAAAAGCGGCTAAAAAGCCGCTTTTTTTTTAACTCTTATTTGCTAATTGGCCACAGGCGGCATCAATGTCCTTACCTCGACTACGTCTTACCGTCACAGTAATATTGTTCGCCTCAAGCGTTTTTACATACATATCTATAGCCCTTGAGTCTGCCTGCTGAAATTGGCCATCATCAATAGGATTATATTCTATAAGATTTACTTTACTTGGTGCAAACTTGCAAAAGTCTACTAATGCATCTACATCCTTTTGTTTATCATTAATACCATCCCAAATAACATATTCATAAGTTATCCTGTTTTTAGTTTTAGCATACCAGTATTGTAATGCTTCTCTTAAATCTGCCAAAGGAAATGTGGTATTGAAAGGCATAATGGAAGTACGCACCTCATCTATTGCAGAATGAAGTGATACGGCCAACTTAAACTTAACATCATCGTCTGCCATTTTCTTAATCATTTTTGGCACTCCCGATGTAGAGACAACAATACGTTTTGGGGACATACCTAATCCTTCCGGAGACGTTATTTTATCAATAGCTTTTAGCACATTATTATAATTCATGAGTGGTTCTCCCATTCCCATAAATACGATATTACTCAAAGGTCTATTGTGATATAAGCGACTTTCATTATCGATAGCAACCACCTGATCATAAATTTCGTCCGGATTAAGATTTCGCATCCGTTTTAATCGTGCTGTAGCACAAAACTTACAATCTAAACTACAACCTACCTGAGAAGACACACAGGCTGTAGTCCGCGTAGCCGTAGGTATTAAAACCGACTCTACTATTAAGTCGTCATGGAGTCTTACAGCGTTTTTAATCGTTCCGTCCGTACTGCGTTGCATTTGATCTACCTTAATATGGTTGATCACAAAATTATCCTTTAGCATCTGGCGCGTTTCTAAAGAAATGTTGGTCATATCTTCAAAACTATGAGCAGATTTTTGCCATAACCATTCGTAAACCTGATTACCTCTAAAAGCTTTATCTCCTTGTGTTGTGAAGAACTCTCTTAATTGGTCTTTAGTTAATGCGCGTATGTCTTTTTTCTTAACTTCCATTCTTTGCAAAAGTACTTAAAATGTTTAAGGCTAGTGAATACATAAAAAAAAGCCTCAATTAAGAGGCTTTGTATCAATTAATAATTCCTAATTAGATGATAAGCATAGCATCACCATAAGAGTAGAATTTATATTTTTCTTTTACAGCTTCTTCATAAGCCTTTTTCATAAAGTCATGACCTGCAAAAGCAGAGGTCATCATTAATAAAGTAGACTTAGGCGTATGAAAATTTGTAATCATACAATTGGCAATACTAAAATCGTAAGGAGGGAATATAAATTTATTTGTCCATCCATCATAAGCATTTAATCTCCCGTTAGAAGACACTGAACTTTCAATTGTACGCATAGATGTTGTACCAACAGCACAAACTCTTCTGCGTTCTTCAATCCCTTTATTTACAGTATTTGCAGCTTTCTCTGTGATAACTATTTCTTCGCTATCCATCTTATGCTTAGATAAATCTTCGACCTCCACAGGATTAAATGTTCCTAATCCTACATGCAGAGTTACCTCAGCCATCTCTACACCTTTAATCTCTAAACGTTTTAATAGGTGTTTAGAAAAATGTAATCCTGCAGTTGGAGCTGCAACAGCACCTTCATTTTTAGCAAATATGGTTTGGTAACGCTCTTCATCTTCTGGTTCTACATCTCGCTTAATGTATTTTGGCAAAGGCGTTTCTCCCAACTCCGTTAATTTTGTTCTAAAATCATGATAAGATCCATCATATAAAAAACGTAGAGTACGTCCTCTAGAGGTGGTATTATCAATAACCTCTGCTACCAACGTTTCGTCTTCACCAAAGTATAATTTATTTCCGATTCTTATTTTTCGGGCAGGATCTACAAGAACATCCCACAAGCGTTGATCCTGGTTGAGTTCGCGTAATAAGAATACTTCGATACGTGCTCCTGTCTTTTCCTTGTTACCATATAGTCTTGCCGGAAATACCTTTGTATTATTTAAAATCATCACGTCACCTTCATCAAAATAATCGATGACATCTTTAAACATTTTATGCTCTATAGTTTGTTTTTCCCTATCAAGAACCATTAATCTTGCTTCGTCCCTGTGTTCTGCAGGATGTTCGGCTAATAATTCATCTGGTAGGTCAAAGCTAAAGTGTGATAATTTCATGTGTGAATTTTAATTAATTTTAGAAGGTGCAAATATACAATCCTAACATAGGCCTTGTCAAGTAAATAGATGTTTATTTTATTTTGAAACCTACGCTTTCTATATCGTCCCAAAATTGTGGATATGACTTCGAAACAACGTTGGCGTCCTTGATAACTAATGGCACTTTTAATGCTAATGGCGCAAAAGCCATTGCCATCCTATGATCATTATAGGTTTCAATTGTAATATTGGAATTGATTTCACTATCATTTAAAAGTCTAAGAGAATTATCGGTAATATTAACTTTAGCACCTAACTTTTCTAATTCTGTTTTAAGTGCAACAAGTCTATCGGTCTCCTTTATTTTAAGCGTATGCAAACCATTCATAAAACATTTTAATCCTAATCCAAAAGCGGTTACCGCAATTGTTTGTGCGATATCTGGTGCGTTAGATAGATCTAAGTTAATAATGGTTTGATCTTCAGGTTGGTTTGTTTTTTTAAGTGTAATTGTATTATCACTGAACCGTGTTTCTACTCCGAACTCTCTATAGGTATTAGCTAAAATAGAATCGCCTTGCAGTGAATTCTCTTTATAAGATTTTAAGGATACTTCTGTGCCTACGGCACTTAATGCTATAACACTATACCAGTACGAAGCTGAAGACCAGTCGCTTTCTACGGTTAAGGTGATGTTTTGAAGTGTTTCTCTAAAAGGCTTTACAGTTATACTATTATTATCAAATTGCGTTTCTACACCAATTTCGTTTAGTAATGCAAGCGTCATATTTATATAAGGGACTGAGGTGATATTACCATCTAAAGTTAACTCGAGACCGTGTTTTAGTTGAGGTGCAATTAGCAGTAATGCAGAAATATATTGACTGCTCACATTAGCCTTTAAAGCGACCTTTTTTTCTGTAAGGCTATTCCCTATTATTTTTAGAGGAGGAAAACCATTATTCTCTAAGTAAGAAATTTTAGCACCCAATGTACTCAGTGCCTCGACCAGTATTTGGATTGGACGTTCCTTCATTCTGGAAGATCCAGTTAACACTACCTCCCTGTCTTGTTGGATCGAAAAATAAGCGGTTAAAAATCGCATTGCTGTCCCAGCATGATGAATATCAATGACCTCTCCACTCGAGGTTAGTGCTTTTTGCATTAACTGTGAATCATCTGAGTTAGATATATTATTAATACGTAGCTGAGGATACAAGGCCTGTAATAAAAGTAGGCGATTAGACTCACTTTTAGAGCCCGTAATTTCAATCGTTTTACCCGAAATAACCTTAGATTTTTGGAAACTAATGTCCATGCAGCAATTGCTTTGAAATAAAATTAGGCTACAAAACTACTTTAATTTCTCATTATTATGGTGTCTGTCGTGATCGCGTTTTGTTTTTAACTCCATTTTTTTATCAAAAGCTTTTTGCAGATCTATACCTGTTTGATTAGCCAGACATAACACTACAAACATAACATCTGCCAATTCTTCTCCAAGATCCTTATTCTTGTCGCTTTCCTTTTCACTTTGTTCCCCATAACGCCGAGCAATAATACGAGCTACTTCTCCAACCTCTTCTGTTAGTTGCGCCATATTGGTTAATTCATTAAAATAGCGAACACCATGTTCATTTATCCAATTGTCTACTATTATCTGGGCGTTTTTTATATCCATAATTATGCTTTTACAAGGACTATTTGTTCGGCCTGCTTCTCTACAGTTTTTTCAAAAAAGGCTTTAAAATCTTTATAGTCAACAGGTTGAATTAATGAATTGTTGACCTCTAATTCTACTTTTAACTGTAAATATTTGCCATTCACTTTTGCAAAGTACACAAATTTAGACTCACCTCCTTTAAATTCTATTGCCAGTGGCTCTGGCAGTGAGGCCACAGTATAGCCTTCTGGTAACGCAATGTTAACCAAGTAGTTTTCTTTAAAGGGTACAATAAAATCGATAGGATATTTACGTTCATCGAGTTTAAATGGGTTTTCCTTTGCCTCCATAAACAACATAGGATTAAAATACATGTTTTCTCCTATTTCATCAATAGCATCAGACATTTTATAGTCATAAGATACTCTTACAGATTGCGTAATGTCCTTGTCGTTTTCGTATTTAAGTTCGCTTATTACTAAGTCCCCTTTATCAGCTTCTAGAGCTTTTATATGGTCTTCTTTACTTACACCAGTATACTTCTGTCTATACTTAAGTGCTGAGTAGGTCGTAATATTTTGTCTTACTTTACCAGTAGCCGTAAAGTCATTATTAAGTGTAACATTAAGCATTGTACTTTCTGAAGATTTTGAATTTGGCTTTAAATTAACCCAATTCGACGAGCCGTTTTCTTTAAAAACACGTCCTTTCCAGTTAAGCACTCGAAGTGGTAATACATTATTGGTGCTAAAAGGTTCTGTGGCATCTATTAAGGCATAGTCCCCATCACTTTCTACGCTACAGATTACATAGTTAAATCCATCTCTAGTCGGGAATAGAGGAATACCATTATTTCTGGTACTTACTAAAACCGGATTTGCATTTACGCCAAGTGAACGTAGCATTGCGACTACCAGCAGATTAACATCGGCAACATTACCTTCACCTTCTTTATATGCAGATCTTATCCCTTTTTGAGCATATTTACCATACATCCCATTCCATTTAACTTTTGACTTCACAAAGTTCTCTACTAAAAATGCTTTCTGAAAATCGTCCTCTACGCCAGAAGATAGGGATTCTAAGTCCTCCTTAAAGAAGCTGCGTTTATTTAATTGTCCTCCAAAATTTTCATTATCAAATATTGCTTTAGACACTTTATCCCAAGTAGAAGTGAATGATTTTCTTACAATATTTCGATTATCTAGGATAGCTGATAATTCTAAACTAAGTTTCGCTTTATAATTATCTAAGTTACCCGAAAATGATTCTGATTTTAAAGCTGGTATATTTTCTTCATCAAGAAAGAGGATTATTTCCTTGTAATCAGTATCGTTCATATCATAACTAGAAGAAAGAAAACCACCGCCACGACCACTACCTAATTTTGCCACGTTTCTGGTCGTACTTGTTATTCGTTTATCATTAGACCTCTCGTTAATTTTAGGCAAAAATTTTGCCTTTGGATTTAAAAATCTATTATATCTATAGAATTGAGGTGTCGCCACATTTACAACCAATTTATTTACCGGTATGTTAAATTGTAGTTCCAGGTCATCAATAAAAGGAGATGTTGAAGTTACAGTATAAGTATACTCTATCACCGAACCTTCTTTTACATTGGGTAGAACGAAGGAATTAACGGTGTACATTTCTGAGGCTTCTTCTTCAAAAACCGCATTTCCTTTTAATTTATCTTTTTTAATTTTATTACCCTCCAGGTTATATGTAAAACCTTTTATTCCTTTAATGTTTTCTCTAATATTAGCGTTTCCTTTATATAAATACACTTTTTCATTAGCCCAATCGAAGCCATTTTTATTATAAATTTTTAGTCTCACATGTACCTCTCTCTGCTGTACAAAACCTAAATTTTCGCTATAATTAAATGAGATATCTACATTTCTATACAATATTGCTGCGTTAGCAGAAGAATCTGTAGGATGATATTTTTCCTGAAGTTCGGATTTTGACACATCACCAAAATCATAATCTTGAGCACTGAGATTAAAAAGACCTAATACAAAAGCGGAGATAATAAATAGTTTTTTCATAAAAATAGTTAGTATTGATTGGGTTGATTTATAGAAATATTTTAAAAATTTTAATTAGCCTTTTAAACTTTTACAAGTACAATTTTAGTTTTATCGTTTTTTACAATTTTTTTACTAAAAGTTCTAAATGCCTCATAGTCTGACTTTTCATAATGCCCCTTATTAAGCATATATGTTCTGGTATATTTTATTTTGTTGCCGCCTAAAACTTCAATCTTAAATTGATAGCTTCCAAATTTCGTGGTTAACTCTTCGCCAGTAGACATGGCCTCTACTTTCAATGTTGCAGGATACTCTATTATAAACTCATCGACATCTTTAAAAGCACGATCAATTTTAAAATCCAAATTTCTACTTGGATATCTGGGAGGTAAATTACTTACCTTACTAAATAAATTGGGCTGCAAGATTAATCTGTTCCCTGCTTTAGAAGCGTAATTATTACAAGACAGTTCTACACTTTCTTTATAAACGACTCTATCCTTATCGTTCTCAATTTTAATAGCGTCGATTGATATATTATTAATATTATCCCAATAATCTTTATAATGTAATTGCTGATCTCTTTCTGTCTTATTCTCAATGCCCTTGTGTAGATTATACTGAAACCCTGTAGTTTCTATACTCACTTCTGCATCAATTCCTCCATTATCATCTAATACTACTTTTGCAATGGTATTTTGCACGCTGTCATCTGCCTCATAAATTTTTGTGTGTACAATTTCGCCACCTTCTGGTTTTACAAGCAGCACATCTCTGTCGTCTGTAAATCCAGCGGTAAATCCGAACGGGTTCGTCTGGCTGGTGCATTCTAAAAATATACGTTCTTCTTCATTTGGCACACACAAAATAACATGGTTACCTTGTATGGAAGAAAAGTCGGCATCTAATGATCTTATACCGCTACCACCATATACTACGGTATAATAAGAAGGTACATCTACAGCTTCCAGAAGCGCTTTGGTATAATTAGTAAGGCCCTTACAATCGCCATAACCCAGCCTATCTACATCATTTGCAAGCATAGGTTTCCAGCCGCCAATGCCAACTTGAATACTGATGTATCTGGTACGCTCTTGCATAAAGTTGTATACGATTTTAGCGCGCTCCACTTTATCATCTACACCTACGGTTAAGTCTTTAACTTTATCTATTGTAGATTGTGGTATTATATCGGTATTAATTAATAATTTATCATACATCCATTTGCCAAAAGTCTTCCAGTCGTCGTTGTAACCATCGACTCCCATCATATTAAAACGCTTTAGCGCAACTTTAAAGCGCGGAACAATTTCAAATAGATCTGGCGTATAAACTTCATATTTTAGACCTTCAATATTTTTTGCAATAAAATGATTAGTTGAAACCTCCTCTATATTAAAATCCTGAAAGTTCTTTTTTTTAGTTTTTAGCTCAACTCCCAATGTATTTATTATTTGATATTCTGAATGTTCTATACCCACAAAATAACTATCAATCGGTGTCCAGTCTGGAAAAAAGGCTGTTGTGCTTGTCGTTACTTCAGATGTATATTCAACAGTGTATGGGTATTTTAGTGGCGTATAATCCATGTACTTAATACGATCGTCTTCGTATATGGAAAAATCACTCACGGCACTAACATCTACAAAATCTCTCTCTTTAAATTTTCTAATTTCTTTGCCAAATTCATTAAAAACCCGAGCATTAATCGCTATAATTTTCTTGTTTCCATCATATCTTTCGATGGCATTTACCCGGTTTTCGCCATATTTGTTAAAAACCGTCACAATGCGCCTGGTTTTAATATTTATCTCATTATAATCTAGAATTTCTACAATTTGACTCTCATATCTTACCACTGCATTTGCTTTAGACTTAAGTTCGTCTGGTATTAACAGTGAAATATATTGACTATCGGTTTGTGAAAAGGACAACAAAGAGACACACACCAAGACAAATGAAATGGCTAGTTTTAATCTTGGCATTAAGATATTTTTAGAATTTTGCAAGCACAATATAAAAACGATTAAGAGAAAATCAAATAAAAATTGTAATAATTACCTTACGGCTATTTGATTTTCAATTTAATACGACAAACCGTAATGAACACAAATAATCAAAAAACAAAATCATAAAATGTAACGCCTGAAGATTTTAATTCTAGACTCTGTTGTTAGAGTCGATTACAATGGTGACAGGACCATCATTAATTAGTTGCACTTTCATATCTGCACCAAATTCTCCTGTTTGTATAGGCTTCCCCAAAACAGTCTGCAGTACTTTATTAAAATTTTCGTAGAGTGGTATAGCTTTATCTGGTTTAGCCGCTTTAATATAACTTGGTCTATTACCTTTTTTCGTGCTTGCATAAAGGGTAAATTGACTAACCACAATAACGTCGCCGTTTACGTCTAACAAAGATTTGTTCATGACCTGATTATCATCTGGAAATATGCGCAGATTCGCTATTTTGTTGCAAAGCCAATCAATATCATCTTTTGAATCTTCATCAATAATTCCCAATAGAACTAGTATTCCATTAGAAATTGCTGCTACCCGTCTATTTTCTATCGTAACACTAGCCTCGGAGACTCTTTGAATAACAACTTTCATGACCTTGAATGTAAGAAAATAATAGTATAATATTTATTAAAGGAATAGAACATATGCACTACATGTTATCCCAATTGTCGGTCCTGTAATGTTCATCTTCACCTTCTAAAATTTGAATATAACTCCTGTATCTAGAATAAGATACCTCATCGTTTTCCAAGGCTTCTTTAACCGCACATTTGGGTTCTTTTAAATGCAAACAATTATTAAATTTACAATTATGTTTTAAAGCAAAAAACTCAGGAAAGTAATCACCAACCTCTTCTCTTTCCATATCTACGACACCAAAACCTTTAATACCTGGAGTATCGATTATTTTAGCATCGAAACTTAGATCGAACATCTCTGCAAATGTAGTTGTATGCTGTCCCTGCATATGTTGCTCAGAAATAGCTTTTGTTTTAAGTTCTAATGAGGGCTCAATTGCGTTTACCAAGGTAGATTTACCCACACCCGAATGGCCTGCAAACATACTAACCTTACCTGTCATTAGAGTTTTCACCTTATCGATATTCTCACCAGTAGTAGCGGAGATCTCTATACAGTCATAGCCTATTTGTCTATAAATACTAGACATGTATTTTACTTCAAGCAAGTTTTCATCGCTATAGGTATCGATCTTATTGAACAACAAAACTGTTTTAATGGCATACGCTTCAGCTGTAACCAAAAATCGATCTATAAAACTTGTGAATGTAGGTGGATTATCAATTGTTACCAGCAAAAAGACCTGGTCTATATTGGCAGCAATTATATGGGTTTGCTTCGATAAATTTACAGACTTTCGAACGATATAGTTCTTACGTTCTTCAATTCTATTAATAACACCAGTCTCCGTATTATTTTTTGTCTCTAATTGAAACTCAACCTTATCTCCAACTGCAATTGGATTAGTACTTTTTATACCTGCCAACCTAAATCGGCCTTTAATTCTACATTCGTAGAATTTACCATTCATTGTTTTTACGGTATACCAACTTCCGGTAGATTTATATACTGTGCCTGTCATTAGTACAAAGATGGTTAATATTGTTTAATGAAACAAAAAGGCTCGCATTTCGCGAGCCTTTTTCTATTAAAATCTATTAGTGATTAATTATTTTCTCCTGATGATTAATCGATTCTTGGTGAATGGCTTTAAATACTCTAAGTATAAATTCTTCACTCAGGTTTTTCTCTTCGCCTTGTAAGATCATTTTTCCCAAAATCTCATTCCAACGTTTAGATTGTAAAACTGCTACGTTATGCTCCTTTTTTAGCTTCCCAATATCATCAGCAACATTCATGCGCTTACCCATCATCTCTATTAATTGGTGATCAATAACATCGATTTGGGTTCTTAACGTATTAATTTTATTTTTAAATCTAACATCGTCACCTACTTCTTTTCTGATTTTTAAATCTTCGGTATATTTTATTAATTCTGCAGGTGTTATTTGCTGGGCCGCGTCACTCCATGCATTATCAGGATCATGGTGTGTCTCTATCATTAATCCGTCGTAATTTAAATCTAATGCAGTCTGACTTAAATCGAAAATAATATCCCGTTTTCCTGCAATATGTGATGGGTCTAATATTAAGGGTAGATCAGGAAAACGATTTTGCAGATCTACGGCAATCTGCCATTCCGGATTATTTCTGTAACGGGTTTTTTCGTAAGTTGAAAATCCTCTATGTATAACACCTAAATTTTTAATATCATTAGTGTAGAAACGCTCTACAGCACCAAGCCATAATGACAAGTCTGGATTAATTGGATTTTTAATTAGGACAGGTTTATTCGTTCCTTTTAAGGCATCTGCAATATCCTGAACTATAAACGGACTTACTGTAGTTCTAGCTCCAATCCAAAGGATATCGACATCATGTTTTAAGGCCAATTCCACATGATTAGCATTAGCCACTTCTGTGGTAATCATCATTCCTGTTTCTTCCTTTGCCTTTTGTAACCATTTTAACCCTAAGGCTCCAACACCTTCAAAATTGCCAGGTCGGGTTCTTGGTTTCCATATACCTGCTCTAAATACAGTTGCATCACTATCCTTAAGCTGATGCGCAATTTTCAAAACCTGCTCTTCCGTTTCTGCACTACAAGGTCCAGCTATTACCAATGGATGGTTTAAGTTAAATGCATCTAACCAGTTTCTTAATTCTTTTTTATTTTCCATTTTGCTATTAATCTTTTTTCTTCAATTTTTATTGTATCCCGTTTAATATGTCGGCTATGTGATTGGTTGCTTGCATTTCTTTATAAACTGCTTCAAAATCTTCATTCTCCATCAATTTTTTAAAATCTTTTAAGTTATTAATATACTCTTCTAAAGTTTCAATTACATTAGATTTGTTTTGCTCAAAAATTGGCGCCCACATTGCAGGAGAACTCTTTGCTAACCGCACAGTACTTTCGAATCCACTACCTGCCATATCAAAAATATCGCGTTCATTTTTCTCTTTTTCAATAACCGTTTTGCCAAGCATAAACGAACTAATATGCGAGAGATGCGACACATAGGCAATATGCTTGTCGTGCGCCTTGGGATTCATATATCTAATACGCATCCCCAATTCTGAAAACAATTTCAAGGCTTTTTCCTGAAGCTTAAAGGCGGTATCCTCGACCTCACAAATAATATTAGTTTTATTGTTAAAAAGTCCACAAATGGCTGCACCAGGCCCGGAAAACTCCGTGCCTGCTATTGGATGGGCAGCTAAAAAATTTCTTCTTTTAGGGTGCTGTTTTACTGTTAAACATATATCTTCTTTTGTTGAACCTGCATCAAAAACAATCGTTTGGTCTGACACATTATCCAGGACATCGGGCAAGACACTTAGCGTTGCATCTACAGGAACTGCAACAATTACCAGGTCTGCATTGGCCACATCTTTGAGAACAGCTTTTTGATCTATAATTCCTAATTTAATGGCTTCATTTAAATGGGCTTCTCTATTATCTATGCCGTAAATGGCTGACTCCGGGTAAATTTTCTTAATATCTAAAGCAAAACTCCCTCCAATTAACCCAACTCCTATAATAAAAATAGTATTCATAGTTATTTCACTCTTGCTATTGCTTCTTCAATTACTTCTTCGGGCTCACATAACGAAAAACGAACATAACCTTCACCATTGGATCCAAATACCGTTCCAGGTGCTATAAAAATTGAATGTTCTTTGAGTACTAAATCCGTAAATTCCTCTGATTTTAGATGTGGTGGTAATTTTGCCCATACAAATAACCCTGTGGCATCCCTGTCGTAAGTACAATTAAGCGCATCTGCCAACTGCCAAATTAACGCTCTCCTTACTTCGTATACACTATTTAAGCTTACAAACCACATTGCCGAACATTGTAATGCTTCGATGGCTCCTTTTTGTATACCATAAAACATTCCTGAATCCATATTGCTTTTTACTTTTAAGACCGCACTGATATACTCGTAATTACCTATTAACATACCGACTCTCCATCCTGCCATATTAAAGGTTTTACTAAGTGAGTTTAGTTCTAAACAAACGTCCTTAGCATTGTTATAGCGCATAATACTAATAGGTTTATCGTTTAAAATAAAACTATACGGATTATCATTAACTATAAGAATGTTATGCCTTTTCCCAAACGCAATTACCTCATCGTAAAATTTATTTGGGGCATTGGTACCTGTTGGCATGTGCGGATAATTAACCCACATAATTTTTACCTTAGAAAGATCCAGTCGCTCTAAAGCAATAAAGTCTGGCAGCCAATTATTATCTTCTGTAAGATCATATAGCACTGGTTGGGCTTCAACCAGTTTTGCCACAGCGCCATAAGTAGGATATCCAGGATTAGGCACAAGTACTTCATCGCCCTTATTGAGAAATGCCATTGATATATGCATTATACCCTCTTTACTACCTAATAAAGGCAAAACTTCAGTTTGCCCGCTAAGACTCACATTATAATGTGATTTATAAAAATTCGCTACTTCATCTCTAAGTTCTGGTAAACCTTGATAACTCTGATATTTATTTGCCCCTTCATCTTCCAAACTATCCCTTAAGAGCATGGATGCTTTAAACGGAGGTGCTAAATCCGGACTACCAACACCTAGATTAATTATTGGTTTACCCTGTGATTTAAGGAATGCTACTTCTCTTAATTTTCTAGAAAAATAATATTCTTCAACCTGTTTTAGACGGTCGGCTACTTGAATCATAATCTTGCATTTTTATATTCGCCTAACACTTTAAAATTCTCTGCCATTAACTGAATAATTGATATTGCCTTTTTGTAATCCTCATAGCTATCAAAGGTCACATCAACAAAAAAGGCATACTTCCAAGGTGTATCTATTTTTGGTAAAGATTGAATTTTGGTTAGGTTTAATTTACAATCACTCATTACATTGAGTGTTGTAGCTAAACTACCACGTTTATGATCTAATTCAAATTTTAGTGACGCCTTATTAAGTGCTTTTCGTTCAATCTTATGTTTTTTACGCTTAACAATAACAAAGCGCGTTTCATTGTTTTTAATTGATTGAATACTTTCTGCTAAAACATTTAGCTTGTACATATTTGCTGCAGTTTTGCTTGCTATGGCAGCAATACCCTTTATTTTTTGATCGTATATTTGTTTAGCAACTTCTGCTGTATCCTTTGTTTCAATAAGCTTTATGTCTGGGTTATTCTTAAAGAAGGTTTTACATTGTAATAAAGCCATCGGATGTGAGCGCACTTCTGTAATATCTTTAATTGATTGTTCTGGAAGCGCCATTAAATTATGTTGAACGTCCAGATAATATTCGCCTATAATTTTAAGATTATGCGCGTCAATAAGTGCATAATTAGGTATTATAGATCCAGCAATAGAATTCTCTAACGCCATTACAGTATAGTCCGCTTCTGCCAGCATTAAACGCTCTACAGCGTTATCAAAAGACAAACACTCAACGACTTCACTATTATCACTAAAGTATTTTTGAGCCACTTCGTGATGAAATGACCCTTTAATTCCTTGTATGGCAATTGGTTTTGTCATAATAAAAAAAGCCTCGATTGCATCGAGACTTTATAATTTATATTTTAAATAAAACATACTCAGTCTCGTTCTTTTAGCTAAAAAAGAAATAAAACCAGTTAAAATATGTTCTAGATGTATTCATTGTTACAATTATGTGGCTAATGTAACTAATATTTTTACAATTCAAAATTGTTAAAAACCTTTTTTGAATATTACATCGAAGTTTTAAAGAATTCACATTAAATGTGATACAATATTTTGAATTACCT